>CP076546.1:1258461-1573076 GCA_018889975.1 Bacillus sp. NP157 | reverse complement strand
CCAGCCATGCCTCGGCGCCGTGGCCGTCGACCACCAGCGCGGCCGGGATCTCGGCGCTGAAGCCATCCAGCGCGGTGAACTGGAGGTGGGCCGTGGCGGCGACGCTGTCGAGCAGGGCCTTCAGCGGCACCGCGCGATAGCGCATCGCGCGCTTGTACGAGACGTCGGCAGGCACCTCGATGGTGCGCACGTCCGGCCGGGCGAGCAGCTGCCGCGTGGTCAGTACGCTGGCACCGTGGCCTGCGTCCACGGACAGGTTGGCGGCCTGGGCAAGGCTGGCGGTGGCCAGGAGCAGGAAGGCGAGGAGATGGCGCACGGTGGCATCCTTGGGTGAGGCGTTCGATCGCAGTACCCTCGAATTATGGCCCCGTCGCCCCCATGCCGGGGGTTCGACACGATCACGGATTTCGCATGGCCGACACCACCGTTCCCGAGTTCTTCCAGCGCTTCCCCATGCCCATGGTGGCCAACGCCGAACTCGATGCCGACCTCGCAGCCGACGACAACCGGATAGCAATCCTGTTCCTGTGGGGCCGCGACTGCCCCAACTGCGATATCGCCAAGCGGCAGATCCTGCTCACGCCCGAGCGTTTCCAGTGGCCGGAAGTGCGCTGGCTCAACGACAACGTGTACAACGATCCGGGCATGGCCACGCGCTTCGGCCTGCACGGCATCCCGGCGTTCTTCCTGTTCCACAAGGGCAGGAAGCTCGGCAAGATCACGCCCTGGCCGGGCACGGACCGGTTCGTCGAAGCGGTCGCGAAGCAGATCGCACTGACCGGGGCCTCGGCATGATCATCGCCTCGCTGCTGGATACCGATCTCTACAAGTTCACGATGATGCAGGTGGTGTTGCATCAGTACCCCGCGGCCGAGGTGGAGTATCGCTTCCGCTGCCGCACGCCCGGCGTGGACCTGGTTCCGATCATCCCGGAGATCGAGCGCGAGCTGGCTGCGCTGTGCACGCTGCGTTTCAGCGAGGCGGAGCTGGCCTACCTGCGTGGCATGCGCTTCATCGACAGCGACTTCGTCGACTTCCTCGGCCTGTTCCAGCTCAACGCCAAGTACGTGAGCATCGCGCCGTCGGCCAACGGCAACGGCGAGATCGACCTCGTGATCCGTGGCCCGTGGCTGCACACGATCATGTTCGAGGTGCCGCTGCTGGCGATCATCAACGAGCTGTATTTTCGCCACGCGTTTCCCGGGCACGACCTGGGCGAGGCGCGCGAGCGGCTACACGCGAAGATCGCGCTGATGCGCGACACGCCGGGCTTCGACAAGGTGCGCATCGCCGACTACGGCACGCGCCGGCGCTTCTCGGCCGCCTGGCACGAAGAAGCCCTTGGCATCATGCGCAGCGAGTGGGGCGCGCAGCTCGCCGGTACCAGCAATGTGTTGTTCGCCCAGCGCCAGGGCATGACACCGATCGGCAGCATGGCGCATGAATACCTGCAGGCGTTCCAGTCGCTCGGGCCGCGCCTGCGCGACTCGCAGGTCGCCGCACTGGAAGCGTGGGCGCGCGAGTACCGTGGCGACCTGGGCATCGCGCTGTCGGATGTTTACGGGATCGACGCGTTCCTGCGCGACTTCGACATGTACTTCTGCAAGCTCTTCGACGGTGCCCGCCACGACTCGGGCGACCCGTTCGCCTGGGGCGACCGCGTGCTCGCGCACTACGCGAAGAACCGCGTCGATCCGCGCACGAAGACCCTGGTATTCAGCGACAGCCTGGACATCCCGCGCGTGATGGAACTCTACCGTCACTTCGAAGGGCGCTGCCTGCTTTCGTTCGGCGTCGGCACCAACCTCACCAACGACACCGGGCCGGCACCGATCAACATCGTGATCAAGATGACCCGCTGCAACGGCCAGCCAGTGGCGAAGCTCTCGGATTCGCCGGGCAAGAGCATGTGCGACGACCCCGAGTACCTCAGCTATCTGCGCCGCGTGTTCGATCTTCCGCCGGCGTGATCGACAGGGGCGGGTGGGGCATCAGAACGCGGGCAGCACCGCGCCGTTGTAGGTCTTCTCGATGAAGGCCTTCACCTCCGGCGAGGTCAGCGCAGCCGCAAGCTTCTTCACCCGCGGGTCGTCCTTGTTATCCGGCCGCGAGACCAGGAAGTTCACGTACGGCGAATCCTTGTCCTCGATCAGCAGCGCATCCTTGACCGGGTTGAGGCCGGCGGCGAGTGCGTAGTTGGTGTTGATCAGGGCAAGGTCGACCTCGTCGAGCACACGCGGCAGCATGGCCGCCTCGAGCTCGCGGAACTTCAGGTGCTTCGGGTTCTGGTCGACGTCCTTGAGCGTGGCCAGCTTGTCGCCCGGGTTCTTCAGGGTGATCAGGTTGTGCTTGGCCAGTAGCAGCAGCGCGCGGCTGTTGTTGCTCGGATCGTTCGGGATGACGACATTGGCGCCGTCCGGCAGCTGGTCGATCGACTTGAACTTGCGCGAGTAGGCGCCGAACGGTTCGATGTGCACGCCGACGACCTTGACCAGGTCGGTACCGCGCTCGCGGTTGAAGGCGTCGAGGTAGGGCTCGGTCTCGAAGAAGTTCACGTCCAGCTGCTTCTGGGCCACCTGCAGGTTGGGCTGCACGTAGTCGGTGAAGACCTTGATCTCGATCTCGACGCCCTGTTTGGCGAGCAGTTGCTTGATTTCCTTGAGGATTTCAGCGTGCGGCACGGGCGTCGCGGCGATGGTGAGCGGCCTGGACGCATCGCCCTGGCCGCCATCGGCACCCTGGGAACAGCCTGCCACCAGCACGGCGAGGGCGGCGGCGAGGGGTAGCAGGATTTTCTTCATGGCGGGCGTCCAGGCGTCGATGTTGCGGTGCGACAGCATAGACGTCCATACCGCCAGACGCCAGTAGGAGCGCGCCTGCGCGCGATTGACCGTGCCTGTGTATCCGACCTCCGCGCGGCGCGCGGGCGTGGTCGCAGAAGAGCCCTCGGTGCCTACCCTCGCTGCTCAGACAGGTCCTCCGCGCTCGACAGGGTTGGCCGCAGCCGCGGCCCATGTATTTGATTGCCCTACGGGCGCTCGCTTGTGCGGGAGATGCCGCGGCTTCGCCGCCATGCTTTCCATTCGCGCGCAGGCGCGCTCCTACAACGCCGCTACGTAGGCTCTTGTAGGAGCGCGCCTGCGCGCGAACAGCCAACAGCGCGGGGATGGAGGAACATGAGGCATCGTCCTCACCGAATGCCTTCAAATTACTTCGAAGACGTGCACAGGCTTCCTCGCTTCCATGACGCACGAACAACGGTGACGTCGGGTGAACCGCTGGCCTGCATCAGTGCAGGCCTCATTCGCCCGAAGCCAGGCTGAGGGTTCGCGCGCGGGCGCGCTCCTACAAGAGCCAGCGTGGCGCCAGGGGTGCCATTGCCGTGCTGTCCAACCCAGCTCGCGGCAAGGATGAAGAGAGCCCTCGGTGCCTACCCTCGAGGCGAGTTCCGCACAAGCGAGCGGCCGTAGGCCAATAAGTACATGGGCCGCGGCTGCGGCCAACCTTATCGAGCGCGGAGGACCTGTCTGAGCAGCGAGGGTAGGCACCGAGGGCTCTTCTGCGACCACGCCCGCGCGCCGCGCGGAGGTCGGATACACAGGCACGTCCAATCGCGCGCAGGCGTGGGGCTATTTGCGGGTGTAGCGGACTACGAGCCAGTCGCCCAGCATCTGCAGCAACTGGACGAGAACTACCAGCAGCGCGACCGTGACCAGCATGTAGTCGGGCTTATAGCCGTTGTAGCCGTACTGGTAGGCCAGCGCGCCGAGGCCGCCTGCGCCCACGATGCCGCCCATGGCCGTGTAACCCACCAGCGCGACCGCCGTCACCGTCGTCGCGGCTACCAGGCCCGGACGCGCCTCGGGCAACAGCACGCGCGTCACGATCTGCTTCGTCGTCGCACCCATCGCCTGGCTGGCTTCGATCACGCCGCGGTCGACCTCGCGCAACGCCGTCTCGACCAGACGGGCGAAGAACGGGGCGGCGCCGATCACCAGCGGCACGATCGCGCCGCGGATGCCGATGCTCACGCCAGTGATCGCCTTGGTCAGCGGGATCAACAGGATCATCAGGATGATGAAGGGCACCGAGCGCAACACGTTCACGAGCAGCGAAAGGATGCCGTAGAGCTTCGGTTTCGCATGCAGCTGGCCGCGTGCGGTGAGGAACAGCCAGATGCCGAGCGGCAGGCCAAGCACCAGGGTGAAAAGCAGCGAGCCACCGAGCATCAACAGCGTGTCGATGCAGGCCTGGCCGATTTCGGCCCAGTCGATGTTGGGGAACAGGGTCTGCATCGGGCTCATCGGGCCACCTCTTCGATATCCACGCCCGCGGCGCGGATCTGCGCTAGCGCCTCGTCGAGGCGTTCGCCGTGCATGGCCAGGGTCAGCTGGCCGTAGGGCACGTCCTTGATCCGGTCCACGCGGCCGGAAAGCAGGTTGTACTCGACGCCGGTGTCGCGCACGACGCGCGATAGTAGCGGGGAATAGGTGGCGTCGCCGCGGAACGACAGGCGGAACAGCTTGCCCGGCACGCCGGCGTACTCGGGGCCGCGGCCTTCGCGGTGGTCGGCTTCGGCGACGAAGCGGCGCGTGGTGGGATGCGTCGGATGCAGGAAGACGTCGGCGACCGTGCCCATCTCCACCACGTTGCCGGCATCGAGCACGGCGACGCGATCGCAGACGCGACGGATCACGTCCATCTCGTGGGTGATCAGCACGATGGTCAGGCCCAGTCGGCGATTGATGTCGGCGAGCAGTTCCAGCACCGACGCGGTGGTCTGTGGGTCGAGCGCGCTGGTCGCTTCGTCGCAGAGCAGGATGGATGGCTTGCTCGCGAGTGCGCGCGCGATGCCGACGCGCTGTTTCTGGCCGCCCGAGAGCTGGGCCGGATACTTGCTTGCGTGGGCCTCGAGGCCGACCAGCTTCAGCAGTTCGTCGACCCGGCCGGCGATCTCCGCTTCGCCGGGGTTGCCCTGCAAGCGAAGCGGGAAGGCCACGTTCTCGGCCACGGTGCGCGACGAGAGCAGGTTGAAGTGCTGGAAGATCATGCCGATGCCCGCGCGCAGCGTGCGCAGCTCGGCACCCTGGGCGTGGGTCACGTCGCGGCCTTCGACCAGGACCTTGCCCGCGGTGGGCCGCTCGAGCAGGTTGATCATCCGCAGCAGGGTGGATTTGCCGGCACCGGAATGGCCGATGATGCCGAAGACTTCGCCCTGTTCGATGACGAGGTCCACGGGCTGCAGGGCAGGGACGAGCGCTCCGTCGACGAGGTACGACTTGGAGGCGGCTTCGAATCGGATCACGGGCGGTGTCTGTCCGGGCTACAAAGGCGACCATGGTAGCCGAAGGCCCCGGGCGGCGTAGACTGGGCACTTTCCGCCCGCCCCCGAAGGAGCACCATGACCGGCATCTATGATTTTTCCGCACGCGATATCGACGGCAACGAGCGCTCGCTGGCCGAGTGGAAGGGCAAGGTGGTGCTGGTGGTGAACGTGGCCTCCAAGTGCGGCTTCACCCCGCAGTACAAGGGCCTTGAAGAACTCCAGCGCCAGTACGGCGCCCAGGGCTTCGACGTGCTCGGCTTCCCGTGCGACCAGTTCGGCCACCAGGAGCCCGGCGACGAAGCCGAGATCCGCAACTTCTGTTCGCTGACCTACGACGTGAGCTTCCCGATGTTCGCGAAGATCGACGTCAACGGCGACCACGCCCACCCGCTGTACCGGTGGTTGAAGTCGACGAAGAAGGGCTTCCTCGGCACCGAAGGCATCAAATGGAACTTCACCAAGTTCCTGGTCAATCGCGAGGGCGAGGTGGTTGAGCGGTATGCGCCTACGGATACGCCGGAGAAGATTGGGAAGGATTTGCCGGCGGTTTTGTAACGTGGGTGTGGTGACGAGATAGGGCAATCGCGCGCAGGCGCGCTCCTAAGGGGGCGCGCAATACGTCACAACCGTTCCACCACCTCGGCAAGCATCACCGCCACGGCATCCACGTCGGCCGACTCCGACGGTGCACCCGGAAGCGGGCGGTAGTTGTTGAGGATCACCGCGAAGGCCAGCTTCTGCCCGGCCTTCGTCGTGACGTACCCCGCCAGCGAGTTGACGTAGCTCATGCTGCCGGTTTTCGCTTGTACGTTGCCCTCCGCTGGCGTGCCGCGCACGCGGCGCGCCAGCGTGCCATCGCTGCCGGCCAGCGGCAGCAACGCGCGGAAGGCCGGGGAATCGACGCTCGCCAGCAGGTGGGCCAGCGCGCCGGCGGTGGTCAGGTCGTGCCGCGACAGCCCGGTGCCTTCTTCCATCGTGGTCGCCGACGGCCCGATGCCTCGCGCCGCGAGCCAGGTGGCCAGCGCGTGCGCTGCGCGGTCTTCCGTGAGCGCGGCGGAAGCCTCTGGCTCTTCCAGCCCCGTGAGCAGGAAAACGCTTTGCAGGTACATGTTCTGCGAGCGCTTCAGGCCGGGCGAAAGGATCTCCGCCAGCGTCGGCGAGGGCAGGGTGGCGACGACCGGGCCGGTGGGCGCGGCGATCGGCCAGTGCACGCTGCGGGCGTCCGCCCTGACGGAGATGCCCTGGCGCTCGAGCGCCGCCTGCAGCCGGCGCGCCGCGGTGAGCGCGGGATCGGGCAGCGACAGGCGTGCGCTGCGTGGCTTCGCGCCCAGCACATGCACGGTGGCCGTGCCCGGCGCGCGATAAAAAGTGGGATCCGTCGACGGTTGCTCGGCCAGCGCGGTCGCCGCGTCGGCGGGTGACAGCGTGGCGGCGTCGTCCTTCACCGTGACCAGCAGGGTGTTTTCGTCGACGCTCAGGCCGCTCGCGGTGGCGCCGTAGTAAGCCTGCAGGTCGGAGGCCTCCCAGCCGCTGCCGATCGGCGGCCCGGCGAACGCGGTGTCGTCGCCGACCACGCCGTCATCGACGCGGGTGATGCCCGCGGCCGCGACCTGCGCTGCCAGCGTGTCCGCCCAGGCATCGCCGGACAAGCTTGGATCGCCACGGCCACGTAGCACGAGCGCGCCGCGCAGGCGCCCGCGACGCACGTCGCCGGCGGTGAGGACATCGGTATGCGTTCGATAGTCGGGGCCGAGTTGGTCCAGGGCGAATGCGGCGGTGAAGAGCTTCCCAGTCGATGCCGGGAGCATGAGTTTGCCGTCGTCGTGTGCGTAGGCGACGTGGCCGTCGTCGAGCGAGACCACGGCGATGCCCCAAGAGGCGGCGGCGAAACGCGGTGCGGTGATGTGCGCGTCGATGCGCTGGGCGAGCGTATCGGCGAACGTGGTGCCGGAGACGAGGAAGAGCAGCAACGCCCAGTTGGGGGCGCGCCTGGTTAGCTGAGCCACGTGGGCAGGCTCTTTCCGAGGAAGGCGGAGAGGCCGTCCTGGCCTTCCGCGGAAACGCGCAGGCGGGCGATGAGCGCCGCGTTCCGTTCGTCGACGCGCTCCATCTCGCCTTCGGTCATTCCGCCCATGGCCAGGGCCAGTTGCTTGGCTTCGCGCTGGGCGACTGGGCCGCCCTTGGTCAGCAGGCCGAGGACGCGCTCGACGGCGGCGTCGAGTTCTTCGGCGGGGACGTGCTCATGGAGCAGCCCCATCGACGTCGCCGCGGCCGCGCCGACGATTTCCCCGGTGACGAACAACCGGCGTGCCTGGCGCAGGCCGATCGCCGCGATCACGTAGGGCGAGATTACCGCCGGCACCAGTCCCAGCTTCACCTCGGACAGGGCGAACTTCGCGCCATCGGCGGCGATCGCGATGTCGCAGCACGCCACCAGCCCCACGCCGCCACCGAAGGCCGCACCGTTCACCCGGGCGACCGTCGGCTTGGACAGGAACTGCAGCCGGCGCATCAGCCTGGCCAACCGGAGCGAGTCGTCGCGGTTGCTGGCCTCGCTGGCCGAGGCCATCCCACGCATCCAGTTTAGGTCCGCCCCGGCGGAAAAACTTGCGCCTTCCCCGGTGAGCACCACCGCCCGCACCGTCGGGTCGGCGTCGACCTCGTCGATGGCCGCCGTGAGGTCCGCGATCAGCGCGTCGTCGAAGGCGTTGTGGACCTCGGGCCGGTTCATGACGAGGCGAGCAACGGCGCCCTGGCGGGTGAGTTCGACGGCGGGCATGGAAGATCTCCGAAAGACAAGAGACTGAATGATAAGCGTCCCAGCTTCGATTGGCAGGGGCATGGGACGGCGTGCAGTACCGGTCCGGTGCGCCTATAATGCAAACAGTTCTTATTTGAGTTCATTCCCAGTGCGCCTGTCCGACGCGCCGAAAGGTGCCCAAGCCGTGGTCCAGTCCGTCTCCGACGCCCATCCCGCCGACCCGATTGCGCAGCGCCTGCGCGACCTGGGCTTCGTTTCGGGTGAGCCGGTGCGGCTGGTCGCCCGGGGCCCGCTCGGCGGGGATCCCCTTTTGATCCAGATCGGCACGACGCGGTTTGCCTTGCGCAAAACCGAAGCGGCGCGCGTGGAAGTCAGCGTGGACGGTGCAGCATGACGGCTTCAACCTTGCGGATCGCCCTGGTCGGCAATCCGAACTGCGGCAAGACGGCGCTGTTCAACCAGCTCACCGGCGGCCGCCAGAAAGTGGCGAACTACGCCGGCGTGACCGTGGAACGCAAGGAAGGCCGCTTCACCGGTCCGTCCGGGCGTGTCCTGCAGGTGCTGGATCTGCCCGGCGCGTACAGCTTCGACGCGACCAGCCCGGACGAGGCGATCACCCGCGACGTGTGCCACGGCCGCTATCCTGGTGAAGCCCAGCCCGACCTGATCGTCTGCGTGGCCGATGCCACCAACCTGCGCCTGCACCTGCGTTTCGTCCTCGAGGTGCGCCGCCTTGGCCGTCCGGTCGTGCTCGCGCTGAACATGATGGATGCCGCGCGCAAGCGTGGCCTGGTGATCGACGTCGCCGCGCTGTCGCGCCGTCTCGGCGTTCCGGTGGTCGAGACCATCGCCGTCCAGCGTGGCGGGGCAAAGGCCCTGATCGACCGGATCGATGCGGAAGTGCCCGATATCCTGCCGTCGGCGATCGACCAGGCCAGCGTCGAGCAGTTGCACGCGGAGGTTCGCGCCATCCTCGCCGAGACGGTGACGATGACCCGCAACACGGTGGCGGTCGACGATGCGATCGACCGCTGGGCCCTGCATCCGGTGTTTGGCCTGGCCATCCTCGGCGTGCTGATGTTCCTGATCTTCCAGGCGGTGTTCTCCTGGGCGCAGCCGATCATGGACGCGATCCAGGCCGGCATCGCCGCGCTGGGTACGTGGGTGACCGGCTTCCTTCCCGCGGACAGCGCGCTGCACAGCCTGCTCAACGACGGCGTGTTCGCCGGCCTCGGCGCCGTGCTGGTGTTCCTGCCGCAGATCCTGATCCTGTTCCTGTTCATCCTCGTCCTCGAGGAATCCGGCTACCTGCCGCGGGCTGCCTTCCTGCTCGACAAGATGATGTTCCGCGTGGGCCTGACGGGGCGCGCGTTCATCCCGCTGCTGTCCAGCTTCGCCTGCGCCATCCCCGGCATCATGGCCACGCGCAGCATCGCCGATCCGCGCGATCGCCTGACCACCATCCTCGTTGCACCGCTGATGACCTGCTCGGCGCGCCTGCCGGTGTACACGTTGTTGATCGCGGCGTTCATCCCGAACCGCTCGGTGGGCTTCTTCAACCTGCAGGGCATCGTGCTGTTCGTCCTGTATTTCGCCGGCATCTTCAGCGCGCTGGGCGTGGCCTTCGTGATGAAGCGCCTGCGCAAGGATCGCAGCGAACATGCCCTGATCATGGAACTGCCGTCCTACCGCCTGCCGCACGTGCGCGACATCGCACTGGGCCTGTGGGAACGCGCGCTGATCTTCCTCAAGCGCGTCGGCGGCATCATCACGGCGCTCACCGTGTTGCTGTGGTTCCTGTCCAGCTTCCCGGGGCCGCCGGAAGGAGCGACCCAGCCTGCGATCGACTACAGCCTCGCCGGCATCCTCGGCCGCGGCCTGCAGTACGTGTTCGCACCGATCGGCTTCAACTGGCAGATCTGCATCGCGCTGGTGCCGGGCCTCGCCGCGCGCGAAGTCGCGGTCGCCGCGCTGGGCACCGTCTATGCCATGTCGGGCAGCGACGACGCCGTCGCCTCGCAGCTCGGCCCGGTCATCGCGCACCAGTGGTCGCTGGCCACCGCGCTGTCGTTGCTGGCGTGGTACGTATTTGCACCGCAATGCATGTCGACGCTGGCGGTGATCCGCCGCGAAACCAATTCCTGGCGCAACGTGGCGCTGTCGGCGGGCTACCTGTTCGGCCTGGCCTACCTGGCGTCGCTGGCCACCTACCAGATCGCGAGGGCACTCACGTGACCACGTTTGAACTGATCCAGGGCACGATCATCGCGTTGGTGGTTATCGCCAGCGCCTACGTCGCGTTCCGCAAGCTGTTCCCGAAGACATCGACGCGAGTGATGGCGAGCGTTTCGTCCGGCCTCAACCACGACGGCCGGCCCGGCGTCGTGCGTGCGCTCGGGCGCAAGCTGCAGCCGGCCTCGGCATCGGGTAGCTGCGGCGATGGCTGCGGCTCGTGCAACAGCTGCGGCCCGGCGCCCGCGGCGCAGGGCGAGGCCCAGCCGCTGACCTTCAAGACCCGCCACTGACCCTGTAGGAGCGCGCCTGCGCGCGAATGGGTTACCGAAAAATCCATCCATGACGCGACACCCCATCGCGCGCAGGCGCGCTCCTACACGGGGTCTGGGGTTTTCTTGCGGCGTTGGCGCAGCGTCCACCAGTTGATGCTGAGGTTGACCGCGAACCACGCGCCGATCAGTGCCAGTGGCCAGGCGATCACCGCGGGCCAGAGGATGGCGACGGCGGTGAGCACGATGGCGGCCACGGCGCCAGCAAGCACGGGGCCGGTCTCGGTATCGCCCAGCACGCGGTGATGCGTGATCGCGGCACCGACCGTGTTTGCAATGCGCAACGCACCGGCCGCCGCGCGGCTTGAACTGCCGCCGGCGCGACGCGGCCTTGGCGGGCGCGGCGAACGGCTGCGCAGGCGCTCGTTGCCGGAGCGACGGCGCCGGCCGCGCAGCAGGATCTCGGTTGCATTTTCCAGGTCGGCCTCGTACTGCGCCGCCAGCTTGCCGGCAAAGCCTGCATCCTCGATTGCCACGTCGATCTCGCGATTGCTCAGCCAGCTGGCGATATTGAGGTTCGACGAACCCACGCGCGCCCAGCGGCCATCGGCCACGGCGGTCTTCGCATGCAGCATCGAGCCGTTCCACTCGAACACGCGGATGCCGGCTTTCAGCAGCGGCCGATAGCCCGAACGCGACATGCCCGCGACCATCGGGATATCGCTGGTGCCCGGCACCAGCAGGCGCACGTCCACGCCATCGCGCGCGGCCGCCGACAGCGCCTGCACGTAGGGCGCCACGCCGACGAAATACGCGTCGGTGAGCCAGAGCGTCTTCGTCGCCATCGCCGCGACCATCTGGTCGAGCCGGTACATCCCCGCCGTGCTCGGCTGGGTCGCGATCACCCGCAGGCCCACGTCGCCCGCATTCGGCCGGCCTTCGATCGGCGCCAGCCGCGGGTCGTCCGGCAGCGGCACGCCCGCGTCGCGCCAGCTATCGGCGAAGGCCTGTTCGATCTCGGCCACCGCCGGCCCATGGATCATGACGCCGGTGTCGCGCCACGGCGGCACGTCGCGCGACGGTTCGCCCAGCCACTTTTCGCTGATGCAGACCCCCGACAGGAAGCCGATCTCGCCATCCACCACCAACACCTTGCGGTGGTCGCGGCTGATCCAGCCAAACGAGCTGCCCAGGCGTGGCGGGTTATAGATGCGCACCTCGCCGCCGGCCTCGCGCAGCGCGTTCCAGAAACGGGAACGCGACTGGCCCAGGCAACCAGCCCAGTCGGCGATGACGGCGACGAACACGCCAGCGCGCGCGCGTTCGACCAGCGCCTCGCGGAACGCGTGGCCGATGCGGTCGTCGCGGACGATGTAGTTTTCGAGGAAGACATGCCGCCGGGCCCCGGCGATGGCCTTGAGCCATGCGTCGTAGTGGGCCTGCGCGTCGATCAGCAGCTCGACGGCGTTGCCACCGATCAGGGGCGCCCCGGCGCTGCGGCTAAGGGCCTGCTCGGCGAACTGGCGGGTGGTGAAGGCATTGCCGTGAGGTGCGTTCATGGGAGGCGAGTGTAGTGGCTTCTGGCATGATCGCTGGCATGGCATCGATTCCGCGTGACCACGACACCCTTGCCGCCGTCGCCGCGATCCTCGCGCGAACCGGCGGCCACCCGCGCGTCGCCGCGCCGCTGGGCCTGGGCAAGCCGCATGGCCTGCTCAATGCGCTGTACGACGCGGTGGCGGACGACACCGGCCGCTCGCTGACGCTGTTCACCGCCTTGTCGCTGACCCGTCCGCCCGCAGGCAAGGGCCTGGCCGCACGCTTCGCCGCGCCCTTCATCGAACGCCACTTCGGCGTGACCTACGAAGACCTGGCCTATGCGAAAGCCCAGGCCAGCGGCACGCTGCCGACCAACGTGCAGGTGCACGAGTTCTACATGCAGTCGGGTGCCTTGCTGCATTCGGCGTCGGCGCAGCGTAACTACATCAGCCAGAACTACACGCACGTGGCGCGCGACCTCGTCGGCCGCGAGATCAACGTGCTCGTGCAACTGGTCGCCGCGCGCGACGGCAGGATCAGCCTCTCGTCCAATCCCGACCTGACCTTCGACTTCCTCGACCAGATGGCCGCCGCAGGCAAGCCGAAGCCCTTCTGCGTGGCGGTCGTGCATCCTGACATTCCGTATGTCAGCGGCAACGCGGAAGCCCCCGACGGCCTGTTCGACCTGGTCGTTGCGCCGGAAGTCGCGGCACCGCTGTTCGCGCTGCCACGCTCGCCCATCGCGCCGGACGAATTCGCCCTCGGCATGCACGCCAGCGCGCTGGTCGTCGACGGCGGCACGCTGCAGATCGGCATCGGCGCGCTATCCGATGCGCTGGTCCGTGCGCTGTTGCTGCGCCACGAACAGAACGACGCGTGGCACGAAGGCATCGACGCACTCGCGGGCGACGTGCCAGGCTGGGGCGGTGGCGAGCCTTTCGCACAAGGCCTCTACGGCGCCAGTGAAATGGTGATGGACGGCTTCATGCACCTACAGCGTGCTGGCGTGTTGAAGCGCCGTGCCTACGAAGACCTCGCGACGGAGCGCGTGGTGGCCGCCGGGGGCACCGTCGGCCCCGCCGGAGGCCACTACCTGCGCGGCGCCTTCCTGCTCGGCTCGCGCGAGTTGTATGCGTGGATGCATGCCTCCGAGCGCGACGACCCCGACGCGATCGACATGTGCCGCGTCTCCAACGTGAACCATCTTTACGGCGATCACCAGCCGCTCGCCGCGCTCCAGCGTCGCGGCGCACGCTTCTTCAACACCTGCATGATGGCGACGCTGTTCGGCGCGGCGGTGTCCGATGGCCTCGACGATGGCCGCGTGGTCAGCGGCGTCGGTGGCCAGTACAACTTCGTGGCGATGGCGCACGAAATCCCCGGCGGCCGCTCGATCCTGATGCTGCGGGCCACGCGCGGCAGTGGCAAGGCCACCCGGTCGAACATCCGCTTCAACTATGGCCACGCGACCATCCCGCGCCACCTGCGCGATGTGTACGTCACCGAATACGGCGTCGCCGACCTGCGCGGCCTGTCCGACGAAGCCTGCGTGGAAGCGATGCTGGGCATCGCGGACGCGCGCTTCGTCGACGCGCTGGTGGCCGAAGCGAAACGGGCAGGGAAGCTGCGCCCCGGCTTCGAGGTGCCACCCGCGTGGCGGGCGCACACCCCGGAAGGGCTGGCCAAGGCGCTGACGCCGATGCGTCGCCGTGGCCTGCTCGAGCCGTTCCCGTTCGGCAGCGACTTCACCGAGGTGGAGCAGCAGCTCCTGCCCGGCCTGGGCTGGCTGAAGGGCGCGTCGAAGGGCGAGCTGGTCCGTGCCGCCCTGGCCCCGGGCCGGCCGGTTGCCGGGGAAGACGAGGCCCTGGCGCGCATGGGCCTGGCGTCCGTGAAGACCTTGGCGGAATGGCTGGAGCGCCGGCTGGTGCTGGCCGCGCTGCGCCGGCGCACCTAGCCAGCGGCCGCGCCGTTCCGCGTCATCCCGGTCATTCCCGGCCTTCCCCAGCCTGTCACCCGCTTGCGCTAAAATGCCCCGCTATGACCGACGATCTCGCCCGTCCGCGCCCTGCGGAAGCTGAAGCCCGCCGCCCCAGCACCGGGGTCCACGTCGACCGCGTGCAGGTCGGTGGCGGCGCACCCATCGTGGTGCAGTCCATGACCAACACGGACACCGAAGACCCGGTCTCCACGGCGAAGCAGGTCGCCGAGCTTGCCCGCGCGGGTTCGGAAATGGTCCGCATCACCGTGAACACGCCCGCCGCCGCCGCCGCCGTGCCGCGGATCCGCGAGCGCCTGGAAATGATGGGCGTGTCGGTGCCGCTGATCGGCGACTTCCACTACAACGGCCACCAGCTGCTGGAAGGCGAGCTGGCCTGTGCCGAGGCGCTGGCGAAGTACCGGATCAACCCGGGCAACGTCGGCTTCGGCAAGAAAAAGGACTCGCAGTTCGCCTCGATCATCGAGATGGCGATTCGCTACGACAAGCCGGTGCGCATCGGCGCCAACTGGGGCTCGCTCGACCAGTCGATGGTCGCCGCGCTGATGGACGAAAACGGCCGCCGGGCCAACCCTTGGGATGCCGGCCACGTGGCCCGCGAGGCGCTGATCCGCTCGGCGCTGGATTCCGCCGCCCGCGCCGAAGACCTCGGCCTGGCGCGCGACCGGATCATCCTGTCCTGCAAGGTCTCCGGCGTGCAGGAACTGATCGCGGTCTATCGCGATCTGGCCCGTCGTGGCGATTACGCGCTGCACCTGGGCCTGACCGAAGCAGGCATGGGTTCGAAGGGCATCACCGCGTCGGCCGCCGCGCTCGGCGTGCTGCTGCAGGAAGGCATCGGCGACACGATCCGCATCTCGCTCACCCCGGAGCCGGGCCAGTCGCGCACGGCCGAGGTCATCGTCGCCCAGGAACTGCTGCAGACCATGGGCCTGCGTGCGTTCACGCCCCTGGTCACGGCATGCCCGGGTTGCGGCCGCACGACCAGCGAGTTCTTCCAGGAACTGGCGAAGACGGTGCAGACCCACGTCCGTGACCGCATGCCGGAATGGCGCGTGAAGTACGACGGCGTGGAGAACCTGACCCTGGCCGTGATGGGCTGCGTGGTCAACGGGCCGGGTGAATCCAAGCACGCCAACATCGGTATTTCGTTGCCGGGCAACGGCGAGGCACCGTCCGCGCCGGTGTTCATCGATGGTGAAAAAGCGATGACCCTGCGCGGCGACAACATCGCCCACGAGTTCGTCGCGATCCTCGATAACTACGTGGATACGCACTACACCGTGCGCCACGACTGAGCGGCTGCACAGGCTGCCATCACGCCCTGCATGCGGGGCCATCCGAGATGATATCGGGTGGTCCCCCAAGAAAAGCAGGAGCATGGCATGTCCAAGACCGTTCCCCTTCTCGACCTCAACGATGGTCACAAGGCACCGCAGCTCGGCTTCGGTGTCTTCCAGATCCCGAACGCAGAGACGGCCAAAGCCGTCGACACCGCGCTGAAGGCGGGTTATCGCTCGCTCGACACCGCGGCGATCTACAAGAACGAAGAAGGCGTGCGCCAGGGCATCGAAGGCTCCGGCGTCGCGCGCAGCGATATCTTCCTCACTACCAAGCTGTGGAACTCGGAGCAGGGTTTCGACGAGACGCTGCGTGCGTTCGACACGAGCGTGAAGAAGCTCGGCGTCGATTACGTCGACATGTACCTCATCCACTGGCCGACGCCGAAGAAGGATCGTTACGTCGACACCTGGAAAGCGTTCATCCGCCTGCGCGACGAAGGCCGCATCCGTTCGATCGGCGTGTCGAACTTCCAGCCCGCCCACCTCGACCGGATCGTCAGGGAAACCGGCGTCGCCCCTGTGGTAAACCAGGTCGAGCTGCATCCGGACTTCGCGCAGGACGATGTCGTCGCCGCGAACCGCAAGCATAAGGTGATCACCGAAGCCTGGAGCCCGCTAGGCCAGGGCGGTGACCTGCTGAAGAACGACACGCTGGTCGCGCTGGGCAAGAAGCACGGCAAGTCGCCGGCCCAGGTGGTGCTGCGCTGGCACGTGCAGCTCGGCCACATGGTGATCCCGAAGTCGGTGACGCCCGAGCGCATCGCGGAGAACATCGACGTGTTCGACTTCGAACTGTCGCCGGACGAGATGGCCGCCATCGCGAAGCTCGACAGCGGCAACCGGATGGGCCCGGATCCGGACGAGCTCAACTAATCCATCGACACATCGATTTCGATCGGATAGGGCGCCGGTGCCTTCGGTGGCACCGGCAGCGTCCACACGGCGAACTGGCCGGCGAAGCAGTTGGCCACCGGCGTCGCCGGACGCACCGCGACATCGGTCGGGTGGCCCTTGGCATCCACCGTCGCGACCAGCGTGAACGGCTGCTTGTCGGCCGGCGCGTTGCTCGCGATGCAGCTTTTCAGGGCATCCGTCGCCGGGTTGCCGATCCCGTCCCATAGCTTCGCCTGGTAGGCCTTGCCGTCGGCTTTGGCTTCCAGCGCCTTGGCCGCCTGGATCCGCGCGTCCAGGCCATCGGTTCCGGCGAGGGCAAACATGACGGCAAGCAGCATCGGGTGTCTCCGGGATGGAAAGGGCAAAGCCTAGCAGGCACGCAGGCCGTTCACATCGGCCGGGCTAGCTTGCTCGCATGGCGCCGCCGCTGCGGCGCGTTCGCAAGGAGTTGCCATGCGTTACCTGATCGCACTTGCCGCGCTTGCCGTCGCTACTTCGGTCGCGGCGCAGGCGCCTCCGCCGGGCAACGTGCCCGCGAAACCGAAGGCACAGGCCACCGCACCGTCCGCCATGCCGGCCGCACCGACGCCTGCCGCCACGCCCGCACCAATGCCGGCAGCGCCCATGCCCGCGACGCCGCCGTCGTCGATGCAGGCAAACCCGGCGTCCGCGCCCGTGCACGGTAACGGCGCATCGGTGCCGGTGCAGCCAGCGTCCGACGCCGGTGCGACCGAACGCGGCCTTGCTCCGGTCCAGCCGGCCACGGGTGTGCAATCACCGGCCGGCGTGACCAACCGCGTCCGCAACGCGGCCAACCACGACACCGATGCAAACGGCCACGTCGTCGATCCGCACGGCAAGCCGGTCGGCCAGGCACCCGCGGTTCCGTCGACCGTCCACTGACGAGCGCGCTCAACCCTCGACGATCTCCCGATCGTCGGGGTTGGTCACGGCAAGCTCCGACCAGTCCAGCTCGTTCTCGAGCAAATGGAATACGTCGTCTTCGATCTCGCCTTTTGCGCGCATCTCCAGCAGCAGCTTTCGCTTCGCCTGCAGGCCCTTGCGCTTCAATTCGGCCATGCGCGTACCGGCGATCGGGCTGCGGCCCGCTTCCGCTTCGTGGCGCGCATCGGCGTAGTACTCGTGGACGCGGCGCGCAACGTCATCGTTCTCGCCGTCGAGCGTCGCCTCGGCGGCATCGAGCAAATGCAGGCGCACCTTCGAGGCGTCGTCGCGCAGCGTGGTGTCGCGACTGAATTTCAGGAAGCGCACCAGCCACGCCAGCGTCGTGCCCTGGAACACCAGCGTGCCGACGGTGACGGCGAACGCGGTGAGGACGATGAGGTCGCGTTGCGGGAAGGCATCCGGCAGGCCGAGCGCCGTGGCGAGGGTGACCAGGCCGCGCATGCCGCACCAGGCCACCACCAGGCCTTGCTGCGGCGTGGGGTTCGGCTGGCTGGTGCGGAACCGGCGCAGCAGCCAGTTGTAGACCATCACCCAGGCGAAGCGCACGCCGATGCAGACGCCCAGTGCGGCGAGGGCGAACCAGAGCGCATGGCCAAGCGCCGGGCCCGGCATGCGTTCGACGATCGTCCGCGCCTGCAGGCCCACGAGCAGGAAGGCGATGACGTTGGAGATGAACACCACCGCCGCCCACACCGAGTACGCGTGCAAGCGGTCGCGCGGCGGCGTTTCGCCCGGAAGCACATGGGCGATGGTCATGGCGAAGGCGACCACGCAGAGGATCGCGGAGACATGCAGGTATTCCGCGACCAGCCAGATGCCGAACACCGCGGCGAACTGCGAGAGCGTGGCGCTCAGCGTCCCGCGCAGCTCGCGCGACAGGTAGACGAACAGCCGGCCGAGGATCCAGCCCAGCGCCAGGCCGCCGGGCACGGCGAGCAGGAGCAGGGGCAGGGTCTGGGCCAGGCCGTCGGGCGCCAGCGCCGTGCGCACCGCCACGCCGAAGATCAGCAGGGCGGTGGCGTCGTTGAGCAGGCTTTCGGCGGTGAGCACCTGCACCGTGCGGCGCGGGAGGTTCAGGCGCGACAGCATCGCCGTGGCGGCGCCGGCATCCGGTGGCGAGACGATCGCGCCCAGGGCCACGGCAACCGCCAGCGACATGCCGCCCCAGGCGACCCCGAGCCACGCCACCGCCGCCGTGGTCAGGACCACGGCGACCGCGGCCAGCGACACCGTCGGCACCCAGAACCGGCGCACGGTCCGCGGCGGCATGTCGAAGCCGGCGTCGAGCAGCACCGGCGCGATGAACAGCACCAGGGCCAGGTGCGGATCGATGCCGATATGCGGCGCCCACGGCAGCGCGGCCACCAGGGTGCCGGCCGCCGCCAGCACGGTCGGGTAGGGCAAGGCGAGGGCGCGGGTCACCCGCAGCAGCACGACCGCCAGCAGGGACAGCAGGATCATGCCTTCGAACAGTGCCATGGTGGGGTCCCCCGGGTATCGACCCCCTTAATGTCGCATCGTTTTGCGAGCGTGGGTTACCATCCAGCGGTACCTTCCACGCGGGGTTGGGATGAAACGATTTATCGTCGTAGCCGTTCTCGCGGCCGGGCTGGCCGGTTGCCAGGGCATGGCCGCGAAAGTCTCCCGGCTCGAAGTCGGTGCCAGCCGCGAAGCCGTGCTGGACCGCCTGGGCCCTCCCGACTCCGATCGCAGCATCATCGGTTTCGAGGTGATGAGCTGGCTCGAGCGCCGGCCCAGCCGCTTCTCGTTCTCCCATAAGGACTACACCGTTGTGCTGCAGGACGGGAAGGTCACCCAGTTCGGCCCGGGCCTGGTCCGGCGCGACAGCAAGACCACCCTGCAGATCGAGACGGGCGATCCATAGCAACCCCGTGGGTGGTGCAGGAAGCCCGTACAAGCATGACCCGGACGCCGGGGACTAGGTTTTCCCTAACGGTCCACCGGAAGCCTTCCGCCATGCCACAGCCGCCCAGCTTTGCCGAACTGTCCACCGAACTGACCCGCCTGCATGACGCGCGCGAAGCCGCCATCGGCCGTACGCTGGACGCCCTGGAAACCACCCATCCGCCGCTGGCCCAGCTGGTGCTGAGCTGCACAGGCGACCGCCAGCGCGCGGCACGCTGGCTGGTGATGCCGCAACGCGCCTTCGCCGGGCGCAGCGCCTGCGACATGCTCGCCGAAGGCGATATCGACGCGGTCTGGGACCATGTCGTCTACAAGCAGCTCGGGATGGTCGCCGCGCTCTAGGCCTGCCCGTGGCCATCGGGCTGCCGGATCCAGCCACGGTGGCCATAGACCCACAGCGCCACGTACTCGCGCAGGCAGCGCGCGGTCAGGGTCAGGGCTTCGCGCCGCGGTAACCAGCCAGCGGCATCGGTCAGCAGGACGCGGTCGTCGTCGGCCGCTGGCACCGCGGACACCTGGATGCCTTCGTGCCGAAACGACGCCGCCGCCCGGCGCATATGGATCGGCGAGGTCACCAGCAGGATCGCGCTGCGCCCATCGGCACGCAGCAGTGCGGCCGTATTGAGCGCGTTCTCATGCGTGTTGCGGCTTTTCGCTTCGATCCGCAGGTCGGCCGGCGGTACGCCCGAGATCGTGTAACCCGCTGCCAGTGTGCGGGCCTGGTCGCTGCCCGACACCAGCAGGATCGGCGCATAGCCTTCGCGCCACAGCCCCAGCCCGGTGCCTGCGCGACTGCCGGCCAGCGCCCACGGTCCGTCCGGCAGCTTGCCGCCGCCGAGCACCACGATGGCGTCGGCCCGCGCTGGCGCTGGGCTAGCGGGCGTGACCAGCCCCTGGCGCAGGTGCAGGGCGACCGCGGGCGAGGATGCGACCCAGACCCATGCGATGGCGAACAGGCCGGCGGCAAGCGCCGCGCGCGGCCGGCGGGCCACCACGCAAAGCACGGCCAGCAACCCGACCAGCAGCGCCTGCACCGCGGGATGCAGCAGGTGCGAAAGCATGTCCACAGGCCCAGCCATTCGTCCCTTCGCCGCATGCGCGGGGGGCATTGATCATCGCGCAGATCGCGAATCCGCACCGTCGGTCGAATGGCATAGGCGGGCTGTTGAATGTACGCGACCACCCTTTGAAGTGACCATACCGACCGTGAAGCCACAGGGGCGGATGGACATCATGAAGCGTTGGAATCGCATCGCCGTACTTATCGCAGCCGTGCAACTGGCCGCCTGCGCCACGGGTGGAAGCTCGCTGCCACCGCCGAAGGCCGACGCGGAAAGTCCCGTCGTGCCGTCCTACCTGATCGGGGTGGATGACCAGCTGCAGATCACCGTCTGGCACAACCCGGACCTCAGCGTGAGCGTGCCGGTCCGGCCGGACGGAAAGATCACGGTGCCGCTGGTCGGCGACGTCGCCGCCGGTGGCCGCAGCACCGACCAGGTCGGCGCCGAGATCCAGCAGAAGCTTGCCCAGTACATCCGTGACCCGCAGGTGGCCGTGATCCTCACCGCCCTGCGCAGCCACGAATACCTCTCCCGCGTGCGTGTCACCGGCGCGGTGCGCAGCCCGATCTCGATCCCGTACCGGCAGGGCATGACCGTGCTCGACGCCGTGCTCGCCGCGGGCGGCACCACGGAATTCGCCGCACCGGATCGCACCGAGCTGTATCGGCACGACGCGAAGGGCGACACCCAGGCGTACTCCGTGCACCTGGAAAAGATCCTGCAGCAGGGTGACCTCGGCAACAACTACCCGGTGCAGCCGGGCGACGTCATCACCGTTCCGCAACGCGCTTTCTGACCGACCGCCGGCGCTGCCGGTGGCAAGGGGTTATGTCGATGAGTTCGGAAGTCGTACCGTTTGCGGGGATGCTTCCCGCGCTGGTGGGCGAGGCGCGCAGGCGCCGCATCACCATGGGCCTGGTGTTCGCCGCGATCGCGCTGGTCGCGCTGGTCGTGGGCATGCTGTGGCCGAAGAAGTACGAGGCGTCGGTGACGATCCTGGCCCAGGAGTCCAGCATCATCACCCCGCTGATGGAAGGCGCCGCCTCCGCCACCGGCACCAAGAACCGCGCCGGCATCGCCCGCGACGTGATCTTCAGCCAGCCAGTGCTCGACCAGGTGCTGGCCACGGGTGGCTGGACCGCGTCCAACCCCTCGCCGATCGAACGCGACAAGCTCGTCGAGGGCATCAAGTCGCGGACGAAGATCATCAACACCCGCGACAACCTCATCACCATCACCTATTTCGACTCCGACCCGCGCCGCGCCTTCGCGGTGACGCGTGCGTTCGGCGAACTGTTCATCAGCGAGAGCCTGGCCTCCAAGCAGCGCGAGAGCCGCGAGGCGTATGAATTCATCAACAGCCAGGTCGAGGCGTATCGCAGCAAGCTCACCGACGCCGAAGACAAGCTCAAGGCCTACCGTGAAGCCAATGCGGATGCGCGCCCCGGCAGCGAAGTCGACACCAATTCGCGGATCAGCCAGCTGCGCACGCAGATCGAAAGCAACCGCATGGACTACATGCAGAAGCTGTCGCAGGCCTCGGCCATCTCGTCCCAGCTCAACGGCGAATCCGAAGTCAACGCGGTGCAGACCGTCGGCGGCGTCTACCAGACCCAGCTGGCCGACCTGCAGGGCCAGCTCGACAAGCTGCTGCTCAACTACACCGATGACTACCCGGACGTGATCCGCCTGCGCCACCAGATCGAAGACGTGCGCAAGCAGATGGCCTCGTCGGATGCGCAGCGCGCGCTCGGCAGCGGCACGCCGGTGGACCACAACATCGCGATGAACCCGGTTTACCAGCAGATGCGCATCCAGCTGGTGCAGACGCGTGGCGATGCCGCGGCGAGCGCCGCGCGGGTCAGCGCCAGTGAATCGATGCTCGCCTCGGAGCTGGAGCGCAGCAAGCGCATCGCCAATTCCGAGAACGTGGTGGCCGAGCTCACCCGCGACTACAACGTAAATCGCGACGTCTACCAGGACCTGCTGAAGCGCCGCGAGAACGCCCGCGTGTCGATGAACCTGGACGCCGAGCAGCGCGGCCTGACCTTCCTGGTGCAGAACCCGGCGGTGATGCCGCTGGTGCCGTCGGGCCTGCGCTTCATGCACTTTGGCCTGGCCGGGCTTGCGCTCGCCGTGGCCGTGCCGCTGGGCCTGCTGTTCATGGTCGCCCGCTTCGATCCGCGCGTGCGTTCGGTGGCCCAGCTGGAGCGTGCCACCGGCTTCCCGGTGCTCGCGTCCATCCCGTTCTATCCCACCCCGCGCGACCGTCGCCGCAGCCACCTGCAGAACATGATGCTGGCCACGATCGTGTTCGGGGTCGGCATGGTTTACCTCCTTGTGATCTGGCTGCGCCTGAAGGGCTGAGGACGAGACATGGCCGTGAACAACATCGAGCTGGGCGACGTGGTCGCCACGCACCACGAATCCCAGGCGACGCCGAACCACTCGATCGCGCGGATGCGCGAGGAGACCGGCACGCTGGCGCCGATCGACTGCGAGCGTAAGCGGCTCATCCATCGCGAAGAGTCCGTCCGCCAGCAGTCCGACGCCTTTCGCGGCATCCGCACGCGCCTGCTCGAGATGGGCGGCGACAGCAACTTCATCACCCTGGTGGCGGCCGTGAGCCCGCGATCGGGCGGCAGCTTCGTCTCGCGCAACCTAGCCACCGCGTTCGCTTTCGACGAATCCAAGACCAGCCTGTTGATCGACTGCAACCTGCGTTACCCGAACCAGCACAAGGCGATGGGCGTCGAGCCGACTACCGGTGGCCTGGTCGACTTCCTCGAACATCCCTCGCGCGGCATCGCCTCGATCATGTACCAGACCGGCGTGCCGCGGCTGCGCATGA
The DNA here is from genome assembly GCA_018889975.1 of Bacillus sp. NP157. Classification (NCBI taxonomy): domain Bacteria; kingdom Bacillati; phylum Bacillota; class Bacilli; order Caryophanales; family Bacillaceae; genus Bacillus; species Bacillus sp. NP157. The sequence goes on along the minus strand of CP076546.1, from coordinate 1,549,909 downwards.
TCCCGGCCGGCAAGTCGCGCGAGAACAGCAGCGAATACTTCTCGTCGTTCCGCATGCGCGCGGTGCTCGATTCGCTGCGTTGCCGCTACCCGGATCGCTACCTGTTCCTCGACGGCCCGCCCGTGAAGGGCGCGCCGGATGCACGCATCCTGTCCGACCTCGCCGATTTCGTGGTGTTGGTGGCCGGCTACGGCCGCGACTCACCTGCTGCGATCAACCAGGCCGTTGCGAATTTCGATCCCGCCAAGCTGGCGGGCGTGGTGTTCAACGAGTCACCGTGAGCCACGGCTCCAGGGGAGGGAACATGCCGGCAGTAAAGCGCCTCGCCCAGGCCGTCGTGCTTGGCCTGACAAGCGTGCCCGCGATGAGCATGGCGGGCACGCTGGATTACTCGCTGTATGCCGGACTGGAGCACAGCAACAACATCACGCTGTCCTCGGACAACCCGGTCAGCGAGAACGTGCTGTCGCCGGGTGCCACCTTCCAGTACAACCAGCTGGGCTCGACCTTCCAGGCCAACGTGCTCGGCACCTTCGAGTACCGCCGCTACCTGGAAAACCATTTCGACCCGCAGACCCAGACCCAGATCGCGGGCCAGGCGAACTGGACCGTGATGCCCGACCGCCTCGACTTCTCCGTCGAGGACTATGCCGGCGTGCAGCCGGTGGACCAGCTCTCGGCCGATGCGCCAGGCAACCAGCAGCAGACCAACGTGCTGGCGCTGGGGCCGACGCTGCACCTGCGTTTCGGCGATTCGACGCGGGGCCAGGCGGAAGTGCGCTTCATCAACAGCTACGCCTCGCGGGTGGACGAATTCGATTCCAAGCGCGGCATGGTCGCCCTGCGCCTGTTCCGCGACCTGACCCCGACCGACACCATCTCGGGCAATGTCGAATACCAGCACATCAATTTCGATAACCAGCCGAGCACCGCGGACTACAACCGCGAGGAAGCCTACCTGCGCTACACCAGCCAGCTGGCGCATGTCGACGCGAACATCATGGTCGGCGGCACGCGGCTGGAGTTCCACGAAGGCAAGAGCGAAAACTCGCCGCTGGTCCGCATGCAGCTCGGCTGGCAGCCGACCCTGCGCAATTCGCTGGCCATCGCTGGCACCTACCAGTACGCCGACGCGGCCAGCGACATGCTGACCTCGCCATCCGTCTACGGCCTGGGCCCGACCGATAACGCCGACCGGACCCAGGCGCTGGATCCGTTCGCCAACACCGGCGGACTCGGTAGCGGCAGCCTGTCCGGGATCGGCATCGGCAGCGCCGTGATCGGTTCGGACGTGTACAAGGAAAAGCGTTTCGAGGCGACCTGGAACTGGAAGAGCGAGCGGTTGAACATCACCGTGTCGCCCGCCTGGAACCGCCTGCGCTACATCGACGACGGCACGTTCAACCAGACCGGCAAGGGCCTCAGCGTCGGCGTCGGTTATCGGCTGAGCCCGACCCTGACGCTGTCGGGCTTCGGCACCTACGACAAGCTGAGCTACGACACCATCGGGCGCCATGACAACACGGCGCGCCTGGGCATCGACCTCGGCCAGCAATGGAACCGGCACTGGAGCTGGCACGCCGCCGTGGCGCGCGAGCGTCGCAACAGCGATGCGGTCGGCCAGAGCTACCGCGAATCCCAGTTCTTCATCGGCGTGGTGTACCGGAGGTGAGGATGCGACACGATCCCGAAATGCCGTTCTTCTTCGGCGTGGATGGCGGGCTGTTCGGCATGTACCACGCGCCGGCCACGCCGCCGCGGCGTGCGGTGCTGATGTGCCCACCGCTGGGCCAGGAGCTGATCCGTTGCCACCGGTTGTATCGCCAGCTGGCCCAGGCACTCGCAGCGCAGGGGCTCGCCGTGCTGCGCTTCGACTACCACGGCACCGGCGATTCCGCCGGCGACAGCGCCGAGGTGGACTGGAACCGTTGCGTGGGCGACGCGATCACCGCCGCGGGCGAACTGCGCTCGCGTGCCGGCGTCGATCGGGTGATCGCCTTCGGTGCCCGGCTGGGTGGCAGCATCGCCCTGGCCGCGGCCGATCGTGCGCGCTTCGCCGAGGTCATCGCATGGGATCCCGTGCTGGACGGGCATGACTACGTCGCCGCGCTCGACGCCATGCAGGCGGCCTTGCGCGAAGACGGCGATCGATTCAACCAGCCGCGCGCGCATGCCGACGTCGCGGAACAGTGGCTCGGCTTCGACATCGGCGGCAGCCTGCGCAAGCAGATCGCCGCGCTGCGCGTCGCGCCAGCTAGCGTGCCGACCCTTGTGCTGGATTCGTCGCCCTCGTCTGCCCGCCCCGATTGGGAAAGCCTGGTCGCCCGGCGCGGCAAGGTGTCGCCGATCTCGCCGCCGACCCCGTGGACCGACCTGCGCCGGCTGGAGAGCGCGATCCTGTCGCACCCCTTGATCCAGGCCGTCAGCGGCCGCCTGGCGGAGGACGCATGATGCGTGAAGAAGCCTTCCGTTTCGGTCGTGCCCGCCACCTCGTCGGCATTGCTGGCGTGCCCGAGGAAGCCACCGGCGAGACCGGTGTCATTGTCCTCAACGCCGGCCTGGTCCATCGCATCGGCCCGTTCCGCCTGCATGTCGAACTGACCCGGCAGCTGAATGCCGCGGGCTATCCGACCCTGCGCTTCGACCTTTCCACGCTGGGTGACAGCGGCGCCAGCGGCGGCGGCCTGACCCGTACGCAGCAGGTCTGTGCCGACGTGGACGACGCCATGAAGCTGCTGGCCGAGCGCGCCGGCTGCGAACGCTTCGTCCTGGTCGGCCTCTGCTCGGGGGCGCAGAACGCGCATACCGTGGCGGCCAGCGACCCGAGGGTCAGCGGTGCCGTGTTCCTCGACGGCTATGCGTACCGCACGCTGGGTTACAAGCTGCGGCACTACCTGCCACGCATGTTCGACCCCGCGCGCTGGGCACGCTTCCTGCGCCATCGCCCGGGCGGCGGTGGCAGCGACAAGCCCGCGTCCGAACCCGTCTTTTCCGTGGCGCCCGCGCCGCGCGAGGAAGTCATCGCCGATTTCACCGGCATGGTCGGTCGCGGCGTGAAGCTCTACCTCGTGTACTCGGGCGGCATCAGTTATTGCTTCAACCACTCGCGTCAGTTCCGCGAATGCTTCGGCAAGGTGATGGACCACCCCGCCGTGACCACGAGCTATCGCGCGGAAACCGACCACACCTACATCCTTACCGGCGACCGCGCGCGGCTCGTCGATGGCATCGGCGGCTGGCTGGCACGCAATTTCCCGCCCGCCACGGGGAGGCACGCATGAGTACGGTCCTGGTCACGGGTGGCGCTGGCTACATCGGTAGCCACACGGTGCAACAACTGGTGGCGCGCGGTGAGCGCGTCGTGGTGATCGATAACCTCTCCACTGGCTTCCGCGAAGCGGTGCGCGGCGCCGCCTTCGTCGAAGGCAACGTCGGCGATTGCGATCTTGTGGCGCGCACGCTGGAGACCTACCGCGTCGACGCGGTGCTGCACTTCGCGGCGCATACGGTGGTTCCCGAGTCGGTCAGCGACCCCTTGAAGTACTACGGCAACAACACCTGCAACACGCGCAACCTGCTCGCCTCGTGCGCGGCGGCTGGCGTGGACAAGTTCATCTTTTCCTCCACGGCGGCGGTGTACGGCACCACCGATGACGGCATCGCCGACGAAAACACCGCCACGCGGCCGATCAATCCCTACGGCACATCCAAGCTGATGTCGGAGACGATGCTGCGCGACTGGTCGTCGACGGGCGCGATGCGCCACGTGATCCTGCGCTATTTCAACGTCGCCGGCTGCGATCCGGAAGGGCGCATCGGTCATTCCACGCCGCAGGCAACCCTGTTGATCAAGGTGGCCTGCGAGCATGCGGTGGGCAAGCGCCATTGCATCTCGATCTACGGCACCGACTACGACACGCCCGACGGCACCGGCGTGCGCGACTACATCCATGTCGACGACCTGGCCGCGGCGCACCTGCGCGCGCTGGACCACCTGCGCGAGGGCGGGGCGTCGCTGACCCTCAACTGTGGCTACGGCCACGGATACAGCGTCCGCGAAGTCGTGGACGCCGTGACACGCGTGGGCGGCCACGCGTTGAATGTCGTGGAGCTGCCGCGTCGCCAGGGTGACATCCCCATGCTGATCGCCCGAAGCGACAAGCTCCGCCAGGTGCTGGGTTGGGAACCGCGTTACGACGACCTCGACTTCATCGTGCGCACCGCGCTGAGTTGGGAATACCAGCTCGCCGGGACGGCACCGATCGCCTCGGTCGCATGACCCGCAAGGCTGCCCGCGCTTTCCATCGCTCGTGCGTCGCCGGTCGCGACGCAGGCGAGGCCGCCGGTGCACTGACCCGGCGTTTCCTGTTTTTGATCGCCTGCCTGCTGGCCCTGGGCGCGGTGATCGGACCCGACGCCGCCGCGGCCGATGGCCTGCCACCGGCGATCCAGAAAATCGAGGTCAAGCGGTTGGCCGGGCAGGGCGATGCACTGCCGGTGTCGGTGGGTATCCCGTTTCCGCCGGGCATGCTGAAAAACGCGGACGACGTGCACATCGTCGATGCATACGGCAACGACGTCCCCGCGGCGATCAAGCCCATGCTGACCTGGCACTTCCGCGACGGCAGCATCCGCGCCGTCCGTGCCCAGTTCCGCGCCACCCAAGGCACCTACTACTTCACCACCACCGGTGTCAGCCCCTGTAGGAGCGCGCCCGCGCGCGACCGAAATCCCTCAAACCCCCCATGCCCCCCCTCCTGGCCCTACCCCCAAGGCCTGATAAAAAACACCCCAGCCGCCATAGCCACCCTAACCCCCGACTGGCTCACCGCCTCCCTCATCGCCGGCCCGCAAAGCGTCGCCGGCAAGAACGAACCCTACGCCGCCTATGTCGACGCCCAGTTCCACTGGGCCCGCGAGCTGCCGGTGAAGGACACCACCGCGTGGCTATTCGACCGGCCCTCGACCCTGTTCAAGGCCTACGTTCGCACCGGCCGCGCCGACTACCTCGCGGCGGCCGAAGAGAGCTATCGCTGGTACATGGCCGGCATCAAGCGCGACGGCATCCCGGCCAGCCCGTCCTGCGCCGGTGGCTGGCTGCCCGACGAAAAGCCCTGCGACGTGAAATACGTCTACATCGAACCGATCCTGCTGGCCATGGGCCTCGCCGGCGACGACAGCATGCACGACGCCGACACGGTGTCGAAGATGGCCGACCTGTGGGCGAGCGGTGGCTGGAACACCACGCCCGGCGCGTACCGCGCACCGAACGACTACTTCACCGAGCGGCTCGCCGGCCTTGGCCTGATCGAGACCGTCGCTGCCTACGAACTCACGGGTGCCAAGCGCGACCGCGAACGCGTCGAGCAGCGCGTGGGCTGGCTCTACGACCACCAGCGCAAGAATCCCGATGGCCTCGGCGACGACGGTTCCTGGCGGAACAGCTGGAACGTCCACGAGAACGACCCGCATGGCACCGACGACGTACGCGGTGCCTCGCCGTGGATGTCCGAGAACATCATCGACGGCCTATGGCACGCGTGGCTGGTGACCGGCGATGCGCGGATCCCGCCGATGATCGTCGACTTTGGCCGTTACCTCGAACGCTACGGTTGGATCGCGTCGAAGGAGCTGGTCTCGCCGCATAACTGGCGCAACGATTGTTCCGGCCCGGACGGGCAGATCGCCTGGTACTGGTCGTCCTCGCACGCGCCGGCCGCGGCGATCGCGAAGATCCAGGAGAGCGAGGGCTGGTATAGCGACGGGCATACCGTGGAGCTCGGCTTGCCGGTGGCCGCAGCGCGTTATTTCGAGACCGACCCGGCCCGTGCCGCGGCGCTGCAAAAACGCTTCGAGGCGATCGCCCATTCCTACAGCCCGTCGTGCGCGGCAATTTCGGACACGCTGCGCCGCTTCAACTGGAATAATCGCGGCGCGGGCGTCGCGCAGTGGATGATGGCGCAGCCGGCGGGGGCAGGGCTCAAGCCGGGCGCCAACCCCGTGGCGTCGCGTGGTGCGTCGGCCGAGGGGCATTCGCCATGAGCCGTCGGATCGACGTCCTTCGCAGCGTCGGCATCGTCACCGTGTCGACCTACATCGAATACGCGCTTGGCCTGTTGATGAGCGTGTGGATCGCGCGTTCGCTCGGGCCGGCGGATTTCGGCCGGTATGCCTTCACCGTGTGGCTGTGCGGCTGGCTGATCGTCTGTTCGAACCATGCGTTGACCACCTCGTCGACCAAGTTCATCGCCGAGGCGGATGGCATGGGTGACCCCGCGCTCGCATCGAGCCTGGCGGCGCGTTTCTCGCGCATCCAGGGCTGGAGTTCGCTGGTGGTGATCGGCCTGTTCCTGTTGGTCGCGGTGGTCTTCCGGCCCGCTGAGTGGGACCAGTCGCTGCTGCCGATCATGCTGCTGGTCGTCGTCGCCGTGGTCGCCAAGGCGAACTACGCGATGCTGGTCGCGATCGGCAAGGGGCAGGAGCGATTCGAGCCGGAGGCGGTCGCGACCGTCATCGGCGGCATCGCCGGCATGCTGTTCGTGCTCGGCGCGATGTTTGCCCATGCGGGCCTGCTCGACTTCGTCGCCCTGTTCGCCATCGCCTGCCTCTTGCTCAACCTGATCAACCGGATCATGTACCGGCGACTGTGCCGGCCGTATGCGCCGGGGGTGGTGCCCGCGGCGATGACGACCCGGGTGAACCGGCACCTGAAGCTCACGGCCATGCTGGTGCTGATGGGCTCGTTCCGCACCGGCACCATCGAGGTGTTCCTGCTCAACACCTTCACCGGCTCGGTGGCGGTGGGTTACTTCGCCATCGCCGGCACGCTGACACGCGGTGCCGTGCAGCTGTTCTCGGTGGGGCTTACCTCGACGCTGCTGCCCTACATGGCCAAGACCTACGGCGAGAGCGGCACGGCGAAGGCGGCGCGCTTCCTTTCCGAAGCCACGCGGTTCTACTGGGCCGTGGGCATCGCGATCGCCGGTATCGGCGTGGTGACGACGCCGGAGATCGTGCGGCTGATGTACGGCACGCGCTACGTGGATGCGATCCCGGCGATCGAGGCCACGCTGGTGCTCGGCGGCTTGCTGCTGATCGGCAATGGCATCGCCGCGTTCCAGACGGTGGTCGACCGGCAGGACGATCGCGTCCGCATCGCGGTGGTGGCGCTGGTCGCCAACGCCGTGCTCGGCGGGCTGCTGGTGCCGCCGTTCGGCCTTGCCGGTGCCGTGTGTACCTATGCCGCCACGCGCATCGTCGAGATGGCCCTGGCCGTGCACTACCTGCGCAAGGCGACCCAGGGCGGGATGCCCTGGGCGGCCATGCTGCGCCTGTTCGGCGTTGGCGTCGTCGCGACGCTGGCGGCATGGGCCGCCACCGAGGCGACGCCGTCGCGGCTCGGCTTCATCCTCGGTGCCCTAGCCTTCGTCGCCATCTACGTGCCGGGTAGCGCCTGGGTGCGTTACTGGTCGGCCGGGGACCTCCAGTTGATGGCGGGCATCAGCCGACGGCTGGGTCCGCCCGGGCGTGCGCTCTCGCGCGTGCTCGCCATCGTGCCGCCCGCGGCGGCCAAGGCCAGTCCATGAACTACGTCTGCTCGATCCTGCGAACCCTGGACGCGCTGCGCGCCGCGCGCGACGAGATGGCTGCGCTGGCGGAGTCGCCCGGTGGATGCGATGGCGTTGTCCAGCATCCCGACTGGATCGCCTACGAGGTGGAGAGCCGCGACGACGGCACCGCGCCGTATGTCGTCGCCGTACGCGACCACGCGGGACGCCTCGCGGGCTACGCGCCCATGCTGGCCATCCGGCATACGGCGAGGCTCGACCTCGCCGGTCGCCGGCTGGATGTTTACCGCGGGCAGGCCCTGCGCCTGCTCGGTGCGGGCGTGGTGGCGCGCGACGACGAACGCGCCACCGTCGAACTGGCCATCGTCCGGCAACTGCAGGGCGACGACCGGGTGCGGGTCATCCGTATCCAGGAAAGCGTGCTGCCCAATCCCTTCGCGGCCGCGCTGGGCAAGGGTGAGGCATTCCGGGTGGTGTCGGCGAACCTGCTCGAGCAGGTCCAGTGGACGATCGAGCCGCAGGCCTCGTCGGAGGCATGGCTCGCCAGCATGGACAAGAAGCGGCGTACCGACCTGACCCAGCGCGTCGGGCGTGCCTACCGCAAGCTCGGCGGCGATGCCGCGCTGCACGTTTTCGACACGCCCGGGTCGATGCCCGAATACTGCCGGCTGATGGATGAGGTGTATGCACGCACCTGGCACCACGCCGACTTGCCCATCCAGTGGCAACACCCGCTGCGGGTTGCCCTGTTCGAACGACTGGCCGCCGCCGGCCACATCGTCGGCCACGTCGTGGTGCGCGACCGCAAGCCGCTGGCCTACGTGCATGGCTACCGCGTCGCCGGCACCTACCTGGTCGACGACCTTGGCTATGACGAAGAGATCGCCAAAGTGGGTATCGGTTCGGTCGCGGTGTTCCAGGCGATCAAGGCCTTGCTCGATCGCTTTCCCGGCGAGCGGATCAGCTTTGGCTATGGCGACAACCAGTACAAGCGACTGCTCGCGACCGACCGGCAGGACTGTGGCTCCCTCTACGTCGTCCGCTCCAGCCGGGCCACGGCGGGTTTCCACGTTTACGCCCCCGTCCGCTGGCTGTACCGCGGATTGCATCGCGTCCGCGAGGACATGCGCGCACGCAAACGTGGGTAGGCCCATAGCGGGTTACTCCGGCCAGTAACGCATCGTGAAGTTGTCGAACAGGGCCGTGGCGGCCTGGCTGGTCGCGGGGCCCTCCTTGCGCAGGGTGATCGCACCGATGGGTGCGCCAAACTCGCGTGCCTGCAGGTTGACCCAGAGCCCGGCGACGCCCGTCTTCGGCGTCGAGTAGGCGACTTCGGCGAGTTCGTCGCCGGTTTCCCCGAACACCCCCACGTGCAGCACCGACCCCGCGGCACCGGGTCCGCCCGCGCCGTACCCGAACCGCACCGATTCGCACGGATGTTTGAGGTCCACGCGCATCGTCGCATTGGCCGACGCGGTGTAAATGAAGCGGCCGTCGTGGAAGGGCGCCATCGCTCCCTTGCCACCGCCGATCGACCAGTGGCCGGACAGGACGCTGAAGGTGAGGAACGGCCGCTGCATAGCCTCGAAACGCTCGCCGCTGGCATCGTTGAGGTCGTCGATGACGATGTCGGGTTGTGGCCTGAAGGGTTCGATGCTCAGGTCTAGCCACGCCGATTCGCAGGTCGTCGGCACGCTTTCACCAACGACAGGGATCTGGCCGGTAGCGCGCTTGCGCGTGACCCGATAGCCGATCCTCGCGTAGCCGCCAGCGATGCGCTTCACTTCGTGGGCAGGCACGGGGAAGCGCAGGTCGCCGCCATGGCCGGATGCCTCCCGGGCGAACGCTTTTTCGTTGACGAAGCTACGCGAGCCTATGATCGGGATGCCGAGCCAGAGCAACTCGCATTCGTCAGCGGGATCCATGTCCGGCCACGGCGGCACACGGACGCACACGCCGCCCGCGCCGTCGCTGGGATTGAGCGAGTTCCCGTTCGCGTGTTCAACCCACGGCGCGAGCAGCTCGGGATCGACTTCAATGGGCGTCATGTCAAGCATGATCGAGCGCAGCGCCGACACGAAGCGCTTGCCGTCGCGCATCACGTGCGCAGCGATGGTGTGCGGCCCGCGCATGGGAAGCACGTTCGAGGGGATGGAGAGGCAAACGCGGTCGGCATCGCGCTCCGCGACGTAATGGTAGATGCCGATCACCTTGGCCGGTCGACCCATCGTGAGGAACACCTGGTCACCGTCGACGAAGCCAGACCATGGGCCGACACGGACCAGGAAGTCGCCGGGGTTGCCAATAACGGATTCCGGTCCGAGGGTGGAAGCTCGCTCCATGGCAAAGACGGGCGCGGGGACGGGGGTATACAAGCGGTAGTCCAGGCCGTACATGGCTGGTGTTCTCCTTGGAAATTATCAGGGTGGGTTTCGGCGCGTGCCATCGCCTGGGACGCGCCGTCTTGCTTCAAGCCGTCAGCGCGGTGATGCACCAGGAACGCGCTGAGGGAAGGGGTTTGCCGATCGGGATCCAGATGTTCCGCTCGTGATCCATCCGGCCAATGCCCGAGGATCGACGAGCCTCACGTGCACCGGTCGTCGGATAGATCACGTAATGCTGGTTGCCGCCGGCACCGTCCGCCGTCCACGCAGGGGCCGGATCGATCTCGGGCGAACCGCCGTAGGCGGCGCGCATGGCATCCCATTCGCTCAGCGAAGGCACGCGTGCGCCACGGCCACGTGCCGCATTACCCGTGAACCCGAACGTCGTCGCTCCACCCATGTCGACCAGGTGGTACACGTTGCTCACCTCGACCGGATACGTCGCCGTGGCACCCTTGGCGTCGGTGACCGTGACGACGGCGGAACCGATCCTTGCCGACACGATGCGCCCGGTCGCCTCGTCGATGTCGACGGCGGCATTGGACGCCGTGTAACGGTACGGCGGCGTGCCACCCGTCGCTACCCGGGTCAGGAAACTGCCTTCGGTGGGCACGGTTACGGGCTTGTCCAGGCGGATGAGTAGTGCGGAGAGGGCCACGGGGGTTGAGTCGATGCTCAAGGGAGCCGACGCCTCCAGCACGTGGAATCCCACCCATGGCGAATGTTGCCGTGCAACAGGTTCGCTCCGAACTTCGGATCGATGAAGAGCGGGCGCACGCATGGTGATCGCATACCTGATCCGAACCGATCCGCCTGCCAGCCTGTCCACCTCGTCGGCCGGAACCGTAAACACCAGCACATCGTCGACACCCACGTCCTCGCCAGACAGCTGGGCCCGGTAATGAGTCAGGTGACCGTCTTTCTTCGTCCCGACCCACTCGAGGTCGCACGCATCGTCCGTTGAGAACCCAGGCCATGCGCTCACCGACACGTGGAGACCATGATTGGCCGCCGCGGGATCGATCAAATCTTCAACAGATTCCACGACGCGCGGCGGGGGCAACGGCCTCACTACGCCGCGGACTGCGATCTTTCGCCGCTGCGAGCGCAGCCAGTCACCTACGGGGAGAGAAATCTCATACGAGACCTCGGCAGAGGAGCCGGCTAGCGCGTCCACATGGATCCGCGGGACAACCACGTCGATCGTCTGGCCGGGGCGACCCACCGTCACGGCAGGTGCTGCGTAGTGAATGGACTTGCCTGCGCTGGTTACTCCTTCCCAGTGGGCGACGACGAAGCTGCCTGGCACGCCTGGGTGATTCTCAATGCGAACGGTGACGCCGTCGGAACCTTCAGACGGCGGCACGAGCTCGACGCCCAGATCATCCACGGTGCCGATGACCCAGGGTGACTGAGGCGCGCCTGGATCGTCGAGGGGGACAGTGATCGTGACCGGACGCGACCAGCACGACCAGTTTCCCGCGATATCGTGGATCTGGTACGCAACTGCAACGCTCCCGCCGCCCTCCGAGCGGATCGTCTCTTCGGGAATGTGGACAGAGGTCTCCTGTCCTACTTCGCTCGACTCGATCGTGGTGCGGCCGATCAATGCCTTGCCCCAGCGCACCGCAATACGGTCTCCCTCACTCATATTCTCGTAGGGAGCAAGGACTACGCTCACTGAGGACAGGTCTTGCGGCAGTTCGGGCGGGTTGATCGCGGCCGGCGTAAGTGCTGCATTCTCATACGGGTTGCCAGGTGTCGGGTGGACACCGCCGGGGACCTTGAACTTCACAAGCACGTCGACGGCCGGCGACACGACCTCGATATTCTTTCCTGCCGTGACTCGGGCCACCACAGGGTGCACACCTTCACCGAGCTCGACGATTCGACGCGCAAGCACTGGAACCTGTGCGGTAGCCTGTTGCTCTTTTGAGTATACGACTGCCGCGACGCTCGTCATTTCCTTGCCCCAGAGCACCTCGACCTGGTCTCCGCTTGCAAAATCAAGCCACGGTCCAACACTCACTACGACCACCGCGCCGGGATCGACGCCGACATCGGAATAGTCAATTGCACCATCGTGTAGCGCCGGAATAACGGGCGCCGGAGGCGCACTCGATGCTCGTTGATCTTTAACATCCATTTCGATATTTCCTTTTAGCTGTCGAGATTGCGAACGATTACGCGGTCAACTTCAGACTCGGTGCGTCCTACCTTGTTGGACACGCTGTAGACGGTTTCGGCGCGTCCATAGCGAATTGGCAAGAGGGAGGTACCAGCGCTTCCAACGGGCACATCGAAATAGACGAGCATTCCATCCTTGGGCCGCAGCATGTCTGCTCGTGCTTCGAGGTCGTCTTCCTTCACCATGTATGTGAGACTGAAGCGACCCACCTCTTGGCCGCCGTCAACGCCATCGAAGCCGGTGACATCAATGCTGACCAGATCACCGGGGAGCATGTTCGTATACGAATAGATGCGAATCCTATTTTCCGGATGCCTCAGGTGCGCTGACAACAGGATGTAGGAAGCGCCGCCGACCTCGTCGATGCCAGGGAGAACGAACTTCGATGGGCTGAGCGGCAGCCCATCTCCCGGTAGCATGTCCTGGGAATAAATCGAGACGTTCTGTGCACGAGAACGCACATTGATAGATACGCCTTCTTCTAAGCGTCTCTCAACTTGATAGGAAAGTGCTTTCTGTCCGCGGTAATCCCGCAAGTATCCCGGCGGGACATCGATCTCGAGTCGAGATGGATTTCCGCGAACGAGGACGGATAGACTTATCAGTTTCGTATCTACTTCCATCGTTACCCGATCACCATCAACGAGCCCAAGGCTAGTGTCTGGTGAGGTCGCGTGTTGGAGAATAATTTTGGCCGGATTGCCGAGGTCGTCTGGTTTGATGACGTTGTCCTCACCGCCTGCAGATCGGAGTAGCGGGACGACGAGTGCCTCATTCTCGGGCGTCGCAGGGTTCGGATCCTGTCCTCCTGGGAGCGAGAAGTTGAACGATGCCGTACTTGAAGGCCCCTTGCTCGCCACTCCGGTACGAATGAGGGCGTAATTAATGGGAGCATCGAATGGCATTCTCCCGTCCTGCGGAACCAGACTCCACGCATCGGCGTAGGTCAAAGAAATATCGCCAATCAGTCCCTTATCCGAGTCGGTCAGCTTGAGCGGGCCGGCCATGAACTGTTCCGTGCCGATCGAAAAGCCGACATAGTCGCCATCGCGCGACGGCGGATCGCACTGAGGAATGGCAATGTGCATTTGCGGACGAATGTCGTGATCAAGAACCACGCTGCCTTCCACTCGCTTGACGTCTGCCTTGTACATAACTCGCGGACCGTACTTCGCGTTCGATCGGACAGGTGTTCTTGGGGATGGCGCCGATACGTTATGCGCCCTGTCCGTCACTCGATAGAAGAAGTCGACAATACCGTCGTCCTCGACGCGCTCCAGGTCACTCAGTGTGAACATCGCAGTGATCTCCTGCGCATCCGTCATGACGTTGATAGGAGGGTGCGCAATTGCAAGACTTGAGTTACGCGAGCAATAGAAGATCTCAATGACGTCGCCAGCGGCCTGGTGACGATAGTCAGGAATTCGAACAGGAATTGATTGGTCAGGTCGCGACACGAGTTCGGCAGCGGAAATGCCGTCTCGTTCGATGTGTTCCTCGAAGATGATGCGCGGAAGCAAGGACCCGCCGCTCGGTTTGCGGTCGACAAGAACATTCACCGGCAAAGACTGAGCAGTGACGCTTGGAGACACGGTAACGATGTAGGAAATCGTGTGAAATCCATCGTCGAGAGACTTGAAGAAGGACGCGGGGACAACCAGTTGCATCGGGTTGGGGGTCGAGTCGATCAGGGTTTGGGCGGTGGCCGCGATAGGGATGTCGTTGACCGCGACGAGGAAAACGTCGCCGGCGCGAGGCAGGAATCCACCTTCCCCTCCCGTCGGAGCCAGCACCAACAGCCCGTCGGAAATTGCTTCGATTGGGAGCGTCCCGTCGTCGAGCATTTCAGGGATCGATGGCTCGACTGAGATGTCCACCTCAATGCGTGGCCTGCGCGACAAGCCGAGCCTTCCGGCACGAATGATCGATTCGAATCCAACGTTGCGTTCTTGCGTCGGCAGGCGCTTCGCGATGTGGGTCATGCTTTTTTCCTCCGTTGTTGTGGAGGAGAACAGTACGTCGCGCTCGACACGAAGCGAATCAGCGGACGGCTCTGTTTCTGCGCAGATACGTCCACTGATGACGTAGGCGCAGGACTACTCATGTAGGACAACCGTAAGAGGTCGGACGGGACTACCGCATAGTGGCCGATGGCCTACCCAAGCTTCGTCCTTACCCTACACGTCATGCCGGATGGGCGTGGTCGAATTCCGCTGCTTATGCGGTTGACCTGGACGACGGGTGATGCCACCCAGCGCCGGGGCGCGTGAGCGCTACGCAACTTACGGAAGAACGGATGAAAGAATTTTTTTTGAGAAGGTCGGCTATCGGTGCCGCGGTCGGGCTCGTACTCGGCATTCCGTCGGCATGGGCAGGCGAGGTCGCTCCCGGGAAGTGGCTCGTTGTCGAAGGTGCGAATACGGAACCGGAAACGTGGTTTGTTCGCGAAAAAGGGCGTTTGCACATCACGTCTTCGGCGAGAACACTTGCACTGATCACCCAAGATGCATCGCTGCAGGTGACTCAAGGATCCGTTGTTTCGGGCGTGGATAACGGTATCCGCGCATATGGCGCTTCGTCCGTTCTTGTCCAAGATGCTTCTGTCAGCGGGATCAATAATGGGATTGAAGTTGACGGCGATCAGTACTTTTCACCCGTGCTTCCAGGATCAGTAGCCCGGTTAGCGCACAGTTCCGTCTCCGGGGGTACTACGGGCGCGCACGTGCTTCGTGGCGGAACATTGGCGCTTTACGGATCGCAAGTGACCGCCACGGGATCCGATTCTTACGGAATCCTCCTGCGTGATGGGGAGCTTGATGTTGCAGCAGGGTCCGTTGTCGAAGGCGTAAGGGCTGGCGTGAAAATTGAGGCGATGCCTAGGTTTGGCAGCGGAACTTTGAGTAAGATCAATATTGAGTCTTCTACGATTCGGAGCCAGACTGGTCCCGCTATTGATATATCAGGATCTGGAGAGCGCACGATCAATGCAGACGTGGTTATAGGGGATAACGTTGCCATTGAGAGCGGAGCAGGCGTCGCGATACACGTTCGGGATCGAGCAATTGCTCGTGTTTCGATAGGTGAGTCGTACCTACGTGGTGACGTCCTCGCTGACCGTGGCTCTGACGCCTACCTCCGGGTCCGCAACAAGGGCGTCGTGGAGGGGCGTGTGGACGGCGCCATCCAGGCGGTGGTCGATGCCGGCGGTTTGATACACACGTCGGGTACGTCAGGTATCCGCTCGCTCGACCTGCGCGGTGGTACGATCGAAATTGGGCGCGTGGACGAGGCGCCATCTGCGCTGATCCTGCGTGAGAGCCTCACTTCGTCTGGTGGCCGTATTTTGCTTGCCGTGAGGAATGACCGCGGAGCGCCCGCGGCTAGTCAAGGCGCCGATTCCCTTCTGATCAAGGGCGATGTCGTTTCGCCCGAGACGCGGGTGTTGATTCGTTGGGTCGGTGATGGCCACAGCACGGATGCCAATGCCAACGGCATCGCGGATGCTAATGAAGGATATTCGGTCATCCAGGTGGGCGGGAATGCTTCGAAGGATTCCTTTCGACTCGAGGGTGAATATCTTGCTGTTGGACCGTACCAGTACGAGCTCAAGCCCTTTTCGCCTGGGGAAGTTGATCAAGGGGGGAACCGCCTGGGCGATACCCCTCTTGCCTGGGATTTTCGCCTCGCTACCAAAACAGTCTGTAAAGAAGGTTGCGGACCCGGCGGCGAGTCTGGGAGTGATGGTGCTTCGGGTAGCGGTGGGGATGGTGGCGTTTCCCGGTCTGCCGTCGCACCGCAGGTCGCACAGTATCTTTCTGGACCTGCCGCTGCGCTGGCCTATGGGAGGGTCCTCGATGGTGGTCTGACGGAACGCCTCAGCGAGGTTCGACGGGGGCAGGCGGATGGCGTTGCTGCCGGAGATCTGTTTGCGCACTACGTCGGTGCTCACGGCAGATACCGTTCGAACCTCTCCTTCAAGCAGTACGGATACGGCTTTGATCAGCGCATTGAGGCCATGCAAATCGGTGGATCAGTCCTTTCGCTGGACGGCGATAGTTCCTCGCTCAGGGCAGGCTGGAGCTGGGATCGCGGGTCTACGACGGTTTCGCCCTTTGCCGTGGACGGTAAAAGCATGTCGAGGTATCACGCTTACGGTTTCTCGACGTGGTTGACCTGGCTGCACAGCAATGGAGCCTGGGTCGAGGCCTTGGGTGGATCCCGGCGAATGGTCGGGTATGTTGATACTGCGGCGCGCGGGCGGCATGCAGCTAAGATCGTTACCCGTACCGGGTCGATGTCCCTTGCGATGGGCTGGCCTATTAGCCTCTCAGACGCGTATGTCCTGGAGCCTCGCATCGGCACGACGATCAGCCGACTGAACTCGCGTCAACGGCGCGATACGGATGGTCTGGTGGCTGACATGCGGCCAATGACGAACGTTGATATCACCTTTGGCGCACGATTGTCGGGTGATCTTTTCGAATCCATACGTCAGTTCGTTGCTATGGATGTGACGGTGGCCCGCAAGGGAGCGTCGTCATGGAGCATTAGAGGAGATGGACTGGCCAAGGTGGAATCGTTCGATTCCGGTCGCGTCGGTAGTGCTTATCGGCTGTCGACGGGCGCCTCAGCGCAAGTCGGGCGAAACACTCTGCTTTACGCGCAAGCCGAGTATCGGCACGGCTTAGGGGCGGCTGGCATGCGGTCCTTTGGCTTGACCGCGGGAATTCGTATTGCTTTTTGATTAATTCGGTCGGTGACGCCCGGCCCAATTGCGGCTGAGGCGTCTTCCAGTAGGGCACCCTTGACACGTCAATTGATGATCGCGTCGACCACGGGCGATCATCAATTGACTTCAGGAGACCAGCACGTCTCAGTCACTTCGATCGTTTGAAGTGCTTCGGATACTTGCAGATTACAAAACCACGTTGGCGCAGTCGCCACTTATGATGACAGCAACAAATACCGTGATGGTCGACATTTCGGGTTCATCGATCGTGTCTACGAAGCTCTGCTCCAGCGTCGCCGTAACCGACTCCTCACTAAGGTTGCCAGCCTTGTCGCGCACGCGGTAGTAGATGTCTACCGGACCATCTTCGCCAAGTTTTTCGAAATCCGAACGGGTGAGGTGGATCGTCATGGGGGTGCGATCCTCTCCGGCGGCGAACTCACACACGGGAATCTCATTCGCCTGGCCCTGGAGCCTCATGCGGACGCTGACGATGTCCAGGGGATCCAGGTCGCGGTAGTCCGCGATAACGCCCTCAAGTGCGCCACCCGGCAACGAAAACAGGGTGTCGAGGCACACGCCCTCTGCGTGAAAGCGTTGCGGGAACATGATGCGAGACAGCAGCCGCCCGCCGGCGGGCGTTCGGTCGATCCGGAAATGTGCATCTTCTGAGAACACCATGTCACCGAACGGGCGCGCGGACACCATGTAGCGAATGGAATGGACGACTCCTTCATCGAGACCGTCGATGAATTCGGCAGGGATGATGATCGGTACGTATTTATGGGTGGTGTCACTATAAACGGCGTGGCCGTTCGGGATCCGCTGCTCTCCGTAGTAGAGATCGAAATCAAACCCGGGATCCGTGTAGTTCTGACCGTCCTGATCCGTAATGATCGGCGCGTGCACAAGCAGTCCCTCAGTCATGAGGGTGTTGGGCACGACCAGGTCGGAGAACGCGTCTGGGATGATCGGAATCAGTCCCTTGACGACCTTGATCTCCGAGAGCGGAGGCATCTTCGTGTGCTCGTTCGGTTGGTCCTGACGGGCGGGCTCAACTGTCGAGTCAGCATTGGACATGGGTGAGTTCGAGGTTGCTTCGTTCATTTCGTGCTCCGGTTGAAGGAGCAGCAAATCTAAACATTTGCGCTTCTACCCAGAATCAGCGAACTGGCCATCGGACCGCCGGTTATCCACTCCGTCTTGGGTAGGCAATCGCCTAACAAGCGTAGGGCTTTTCTGAAGGAATTTCCCCGTAGCGGCCCTAGGGCGCTCGGGTAGGTGCATTGGAGGCGATCGCCCCACGGATGCAGGTTGCGCAGCTCACGACAACGCCCCTGCTACGCCACAACTATATGATAAATAGAGCTTTTGGTGTTTACGGGAGGTGGGGGCTTACAAACCTTTATGGGCGGCATGCCGCCGCATTCGAGGCATTCCCCGATTTTTCAGGGCTTCCTCGACGCCTAACCTGTGCCCTCACCACCAACACGCACAGAAGGAGTTGCCGTCGTGACGCAAGAAGAGAAACCGTCGGTCACCGATCGCGATCAGTCGTACGAGTACCTCATGTTGACCCAGTCCCCGCTGCGTAACGAGCGTGGCTGCCCCGTCGTGATGCAGAGCGAGCGCACCCATAAGCGTCGCCAGCATCTCTCGCGGATCGTGTTCCCGGATGCCATCGAGCAGGATGGCCTTTCGCTGGTGAGCCTGCTGGCCATGCCGTGTGCGGAGCTGGTTGGGATCATCCCCGCGTACAAGGGGCAGGCGAAGGACGACCACATCGTCCTGCTTGCTCGCCCGCGGGGCATGCGCCAGACCATTCGTATCGGCGTGCTGTCGCCCGGCGTGAGCGACATGCCGCTGACGGTGCGCTTTGGCCGCGATGTCTTCGAAAGCTTTCGTGAGAACGGTCGCGTGGAGATCTTCTACGAAGTGTGGGATGCCGATGGCGCTTCGAAGGGGCGTGCGCCTGTGACCACGGTGCATATGCTCATCAAGGATGCGCCTGCCGTGATGCCTGCGCCGGGCGTGCGCCTGGGCTGGACGAAGATCTCGCAGACGGACATCAGCCCCGAGTTGATCGTGACGATCCCGGCGACGACCCCGCCGTGCGTGACCGGCGACCGCATCCGCCTGCGTGTCGGTGACGTGTTCTCGGGCGAGGTGACCCTGCTGCGCACCGACGTCACGCAGGACCCCATGGTGCAACTGCTCGTGTCGTACGAGGACCTGATGGACATCCTCCGTGACCGCGGTTCCTGCACGTTCCCGCTCGAGGTGGCCTACGACGTCGAGCGGGAGGGCATCCTGAGCGTGTCCGACCCGGCGAACGTGATGTTCGATTTCCTGGAGTCCGAGGAGGACTTTCCGGACTCTGGCGTGCCGTCCTGACGGACGCCCGGCGGTACGCCGAGCTCGAAATTGCGGTAGAGGTTCGGGTTTCCCGTCATCCCGGCTTCGGCGGCCTTGGCGATGTTGTACATCTCGCGCGCTGTCACGTAGTGCAGCGCGTAGTCCTTGCCATCGTTGTAGCGCGACTCGAGATAGCTGTGCATCGCATCGACGGGCTGGCCTAGCAACGTGTCCATGTCCCGTTCCTGGGTGCCGTGGGTGTGGATCTTGATGAAGATCCACTCCGGGCGCCCCTCGACATGGATGGCGGTATCGACCCACTGGTCCACGCGGTCGCGCGTCGGCGGGCAGCCCTGGCGGATATCGGAGTTCTCGATGCGGGGGAGGATGCCGAAGCGGCGCTTCTTCCAGTTGAGCCCGAGGACACCCTGGATGATCAGCAGGTCGCCGCTGGGCTTGCCGCCGACGCGCATGCGCACGCCGGTGTCGTGGCCCTTCGGCTTACCGGGGTTGTCGGCCGCGTAGTAGATCGCGTTGGACATCCTCGTCTGGGTATCGCTGGGTGCCGAGGGCAGCGTGAAGTCGGCATAGCAGCCAAGCTCGCGGAGCAGCACCAGCTCGTTGTTGATACCGCACCACTTTCCGTCCGGCCGGCTGTTGGCCAGGCACCAGTTGCCGTGGATGAAGGCGAACTTCAGCTGCCCGGTGACCGGGTCGCGCGGGAGGGCCCCGTGGCGCTCGTGCAACAGCGTGTTGAACCGGTCGATGGTGGCCGTGAAGTTTTCGGCGGTGTCGTCGTCGTGGTGCAGGTGGATTTCGATCTCGCCGTAACCGTCCGCACAGAGGCTGGCCAGCTTGTCCAGGTGTTCCTCGACGTATTCCTCTTCGGGGTAGAAGAAGCTGTGCTGGGGCGGGCGACCGTCGGCGTCACGATGGCGACCGGCCAGTTCGCGGTAATCCTTGCACCAGCGGTTGACGCGTTGGCGCTGGCGATCCAGGTCGACCCGGCCCCAGTTGGGTTCGAAATGGTCGACGAAGCAGAACACGATATGCCGGGTCCCCTCGGCCTTCGGCGCCTTGCGTCGGGTGAGGTAGCCCCACAGCCAGTACTGCATGTTGCGCGCGCGGATGGCCACCGTGACGGCGGCTGCGAACAGGACGACCAGTCCGAGGAAGACGGCGAGGATGATCATGCGGAAACTCCGGCCGTGGCTTTCGACGCCTTGTCGGCGGCTGTAACGTTCCTGGGCGTGGCCAGGCCGGCGTCGCGCGTCGGCACCAGGGTCAGCAGGTCTTCCGCGTTATTGCGCCACTGGCGCTCGCGGACGATGTACTCGCGGGCGGCGGCGCCGATACGACGGCACTCGTCACCGCGATCGGCCAGATCGAGCACCCGCTGCACGCACGCCGCGGCGTCGCCACGGGGGAACAGCCAGCCGGTGACACCGTCGGTGATCACTTCGGCACACGGCGCGTAATCCGGCGAGACCACGGCGACCCCCATGCACATCTGCTCGAAAAGTTTCATGGGCGACCCGTATTCGTTCGAGTCCGGCAACACCGCGTAATCCATGCAGGCGATCCAGCTGGCGATCTCGGTGTGCGGCACGCGGCCGGGCAGGAGGATCCGGTCGGCCAGCCCCAGGTCGGCGACCCGCTCGCGGATGGCGGGCAACATCCGGCCGTCGCCCACGAAGAGCAGGGCCAGCGACGGGGCCTCGTCCAGCCGCGTCGCCACCGACTCGATGAACTTGTCCACGCCGTGCCAGGGAGCGAAGGCACCCATGTGGCCGCAGACGGTGCGTCCGGTGAGGCCGCGGGCCGCACGCAGGGCATCCCGGTCAAAGTCACCGGGTTCGAAGCTCGCCACGTCGACCGCATTCGGGGACACCACGGAGGGCGCGATGTCGCCGTAAGCCTCGCGCGCATGGTCGCGAAAATACGTGGAGATGAAGACGAGTCCCGTAGCCTGGCGGAAACACCACGCCTCGACGCGCCGGGCCAGCGCCTTCATCGTGAGCGGGCGCACGCGCTGCACCAGCGCCGAGTCATTGATCTCCAGCACGATGGGGATGCCGCGACGGCGGGCCATCCAGACGGTGGCGAAGAGAAACAGCGAGTAGCGTTCGTAGATCAGGTCGGGTGCGACGCGAAGCGTCCGCGACATGCGGAACTGGGTGACGAGGTTATAGGCGATCTCGAAGAGTTCGAAGACCACGCCGGGAAGGCGGGTCACCACGCCGGCAAGGCGGCCCTTGCGCGGCGCCGCTCCGGTCGCCTCGGGCACTTCGTGCTCGGGATCCGCCCCGGGGAACGACATCACCGTGACCGAGTGGCCGAGCGCGCGCAGGGCGTTGACGATCCCACGGATATGCACGCCTTCGACGTGCCGGCCGCGAGTGCGGTGATGGTAGAGGATGTTCACGCGTGGGTCCCCGGCAGGGCGTCGAAGCGCATGCCGCCGGCCAGCCACTCGGGCAGCATCACGTCCAGGGCCTCGGCGGCCTTGTCGCTGTCGTCGTGCATCAGCACGATGTCACCCGCCGCGGGCGGATCGGTGCGGAGCCGGTCGATCAGCCGTTCGACCGGCTGGTCCTGGTAATCCATGCTGTCGTACGACCAGTAGACGAAGCTGCGCTTGCGCCGGGCGAAGTGCAGCAACAGCTGCGCACCCACGTAGCCATGCGGCGGACGCATCCGGTGGTGGTTGCGATCGTCGAACAGGCGCAGCAGGGCGTCGGTGCGATACACCTCGTCCAGCTGCTCGCGCAGGTTCATGTTGCGGAACGACCAGTGGCTATAGGAGTGGTTGCCGATCATGTGCCCCTCGGCCACGATCCGCTGGACGATCTCCGGGTACTGCTCGATCTTCTCGCCGACGAGGAAGAAGCTGGCCTTCACGCCATGCCGGGCGAGCACGTCCAGCAGTTTCGGCGTATGGCCCGGCTCCGGGCCATCGTCGAAGCTGAGATAGCAGCGATGGTCGTCGCGCGCCCGCGTCATCAGCAGGCGTTCGGGCAGCAGGCCCAGCAGTTCGTGCTTCTTCGGTCGGCGGATCATGCGTTGGCACTCACGTGGGCCGGGGCTCCGGCGGCAACCCGGCCGAGCATCCGCTCCAGCCGGTCGATGTTGTCTTCCCAGCGGAAGCTGGTGGCATGCGCGGCGATGGCCTCGGCGTCGACGTGGCGGTCGAGCATGTCGGCCAGCGCGCGGGCGAGGAGGTCGGGGTGGTGGGCCGGCACGAGGATCCCGGCGAAGGTGGGCACCACTTCGGGGATGCCGCCGACCGAGGTCGCGACCACGGGCGTACCGCAGGCCATGGCTTCCAGCACCACGTTCGGCACGCCTTCGTTATGGCTGGGCAGGCACAGCAGGTCGGCGGCGCGGAACCAGTCAGGCAGGGCGGCATGGCCGACCGGGCCGGCGAAGTGCACGGCCGATGCGCAACACAGGGAAGCCGCACGGTCTTCCAGGGTCGTGAAGTCCGGGCCATCGCCGACGAAGTACAGCCGCGCATCGCGACGCTGCTTCGCCAGTGACGGGAAGGCGTCGATCAGGTCCATGCAGCCCTTGCTCACCTTCAGGTTGCCGACGTACAGCACCAGCGGCACGTCGAGCGGCAGGCCCAGCCGTTCGCGGGCGGCCGCACGGTTGCCACGGCGGAACAGCTTACCGTCGACGCCGTTGTAGACCGTCTCGACGGCATCCGGGCGTGCGCCAATGTCGATGGCTTTCTGTGCCAGCGCCTTGCTCACCGCCAGCACCGCACCCGCACCGCGCAGCGAGTGGCGGATCTGCATCCGCCGCAGCCGCGCGTTCGCCTGCACGTTGAGGTCGCTGCCGTGCACCTTCACTGCGTACGGCACGCCCAGCAGGCGCGCGATCCACGCCGCGGCCACGCCATCCGGAAACGCCCAGCTGCCGAGCACCACGTCGTAATTGGCGCGGCGCAGTTCGCGGCCGCGCTGCCACATCACGCAGGCGACGTAGCACAAGGCATTGAGGAAGCGGCCGATACCCGGCGGATGGTAAAAGGTGAAGTGGTCGCGTTTGACGTTCGGCACATGCACCTGGCCCTTCGCCCCGGCCATCCGCTCGCGGAAATCCACGGCGGTGAGCACGTCCACGTCGTGGCGCTCGCCCAGCCGCTGGAACTGCTGGCGATTGAACGCCCCACGGCGCGGATCCCACGGCGTGGGAAACAGGTTGGTGAGCACCAGGATCTTCATGCCGGCGCGTCCATGTGCCCGAAATACAGCCGCGTATAACGCGCGGCCATGGCCTGCAGCGAGCCGTGCTGTTCGACCCAGCTGCGCGCGGCGCGACCGAAGGCCGAGGCCTGCTGCGAGGCGTGCAACATCTCGAGCATCGCATCGGCCAGCGCCGGCGCGTCGCAGGCGGGCACCAGACGGCCGGTGGCCTGGTCGCGCACGATCTCGGCATTGCCGCCGACGTCGGTGGCGACGATCGGCAGGCCGGTCGCGCAGGCTTCGAGCAGCGCCATCGAATAGCCTTCGGTGACCGACGACAGCACGAACAGGTCGAGCCCCTGCAGGAGCTCGCGCACGTCACTGCGATCGCCGAGGAAGTGCACGCAGCCGGCGATGCCTTCGTCGAAGGCACACGCACGCAGGGTCTCGCGCAACTCGCCGTCGCCGATCAGCACGAGCACGGTGTCGCGCCGGTGGTGGCGTACCGCACGGAACGCGCGGATCAGGCTGGCCTGGTCCTTCGCCCAGTTGAGCCGGCCCACGGTGCCGATGATCCGCGTGCGCGGGGGCACGTTGATGATCCGCGCGAGCCGCTCATGCATGGTGTCGGACGCGACGTCGAAGCCGTCCAGATGGATCCCGTTGGGCACCACGCAGCACTTGCGCGCCTGGAACATGCCGCGATCCACCGCGTCGCGCCGGGCCGCTTCGCACACGGCGACCACGGTATCGGTCGCCGCCATCGAGCGGCGGAACAGCCACTCGCGGCGACCTGGCTTGCGCGTGGCGCCCATGCCGTGGCGGGTGTTGACCACCTGGCGGATGCCCAGCCCCGCCGTGGCGAGCACGGCCTGGTAGTGCGCCACCGCGTTATGCGTATGCAGCACCTCGGTGCGATGTCCGGCGATGTACCCACGTGCGCGACCGATCGCACGCAGGTCGAAGCCGGTGCGCTTCTCGCAGGCGCGCACAGGGATGCCCTTGATCTCGAGCTCGGTCGCCATGGCGCCGCGCTCGAACAGGCAGACCACCTGCACCTTGTGACCTTCGCGGAACTGCTGGGTCACCAGGTCGATGACCATCCGCTCCAGGCCGCCGCGATTCAGGTTTTCGACCACATGGGTGATGTTCACGACGACAGCTCCGAGACGGTGACGCGGAGCTTGCCGCTCCGGGTGAGGGGGATGTCGTCGACGAAGTGGCAGTGCAGTCGTGCACTGTCGCCGAGTACCTTGGAAACTTCGCGCTGGATGTAGGCAAGCGACGCGTCGTCGAAGCCTTCGCCGCGGACGATCGACAGGTCGAGCCGGTCCAGTTCTTTCTGCACGAGCTGGAAGCGAGCCAGCCCGGGCACGTCCTTCAGCATGTGCGGGAAGAACTCGCCGGGCAGCACGTGGCCGGCCGGCGTGCGGATCGCGTCGAGCTTGCGGCCGTCGACGCTGGCCAGCAGCGGCAGGCCGCGGCCACAGGCGCAGCGGCCGTGGCCGTGCGTGGCCATGTCGCCGTTGACGTAACGGATGAACGGCATGCCGCGGTTGGACAGGTCGGTGATGGCCACTTCGCCGCTGCCCTTGTGGGTCGGCTGGCCATCGACGCCGAGCGTCTCGACCAGCAGGTGGTCGGCGTTCACGTGCAGGCCGTCGCGGTGTTCGCATTCGGACGCGATCAGCATGAACTCGCGGCATCCATACGTGTTGAAGGCCGGCGCGCCGAAGGCCTTCTCGATCAGTTCGCGCTGGAACGGATGCAGGGCTTCGGCGGCGCCGATGATCGATACGGGGCGAGCCACGCGACGGCCCTCGGCCAGCAGGTACTGGGCGAGGCGAACCAGCGGGCCAACGTAGGCGACGATCACTTCCGGGCGGTAGCGGTCGATCGCATCGGCGTAGGAAGCCAGGTTGCCTTCGGTCATCGCGAAGCTGTTGAGCAGCTTGCGCGCGAACACCGCGTTGTAGACGCGATCCTTGAACCGATGCGCCGCGGTCGGCTCGCCCACGGCACCGCCCCACAGGAACAGCGTCCGCCGGCCCATGCGCGAGCCGGCCCAGCCGTAGCCGCGCCACATCACCGCCACACGGCGATCGTTGCTTTCCCGGGTGTAACCGAAGCGCAGCGGTTCACCCGTCGAACCGCCGGTCGCCTTGTAGGCCAGGCTGTCTTTCAGCGACGTCGCCTTCAGCGCCTCGGCGTGCTGGCGGATGTCGGCCTTGGTCAGCAGGGGCAGCAGGGCGATGTCGGACGGCTCGCGGATATCGGCCGGTGACAGGCCCATCGCCGCCCAGCGGTCGCGGTAGAACGGCACTTCCCGCTGGCACCAGTCGAGCAGGCGCTTGACGCGCTTGAACTGGAGCTGGGCGATCTCGTCGGCGGACAGCCACTGCGTGCGTGCGTACTCACGCAGGTAACGTGGGGTGTCGCGCCGGCGCAGCCCACCTTCGTAGGCCGGCCAAAGCACGTTGCGCAGCAGGGGCGCGTAGAGGCTCATTGGGTGCGCAGCAGGACGGCAACCAGCACGAACAGGCCGGCGACGCTGCAGAACGCCGCCGGTACCCAACGCCAGCCATCCGTGGACAGGTGGAAGGCGCGCAGTTCGGGCCAGCGCTGTTTGGCGCCGACGTAGTGGCCGGCGACCATGGCGGCGATCAGGTACAGCACCACCATGTAGCTGCGGCTGAGGAAAAACGCCGCGGCGAACAGGCCACAGAGCGAAAGCAGCAGGGTCAGGGCCAGTTGCCGTTCCATCGCCCATTCCGCCTCGCGCCCCGTATCGTTGTCGGCAGTATGCGGATGCCGGACGATCGTCAACATCATCCAGAAGCCATAGCCTACAAAGGCGAGCCAGAGGACGAAGCCCGCGAAGCCGGTCTCGGCCAGCACCAGGACGAACGAGTTATGCGCGGTGAGCTCGTTGTACTCGGTGAAATTGCCCGGGCCCACGCCAAACAGCGGGCTGTCGCGGAACATTTCCAGGCCCGCGTACCAGGCGTCGACACGGCCGGCGGCCGACTCCTCGCCGGCGTCCAGCTCGTCCATGCGCGAAGAAAGCAGCTTCATGGCGGCCAGGCCGATCACGCCGAGCACGCCGGCCACGGCGATGCCCTTGCGGTACCAGATGTAGCAGCCGGCTACGACCAGCACCGCCAGCATGGCGCCGCGCGAGTTGGTCAGGTAGGTGCCGTAGACCAGCAGCAGGGCGCCGCTGAGCCACAGCCAGCGTCCCGGGGCGCCGCGGCGGCCGAGGAACATCGCCATCGGCAGGGTGGCGGCGAACAGCAGGCCAAGGTCGTTGGGATCGTTGAAGATGCCCACGTACTGGATGCGGTTGCCTTCGCCGATCGGGATGCCGGTCCAGCCCATGCCGGTCTTGGCCTGCTCGACGCCGTGCAGGGCCAGCACGACGGCACAGGCCACCATCACCGCCATGGCCACGCGCACGCGCCGCTGGGTGGTGCAGGCGGCGCCGAGGATGAAGAAGGCGATCACCACCGGGCCGAAGTGGGCCAGTTCGTCGAGGGCGCCGCCGGTCCAGCCGTTGGCCACCTGCGAGACCATCAGCACGGCAAGGAAGGCCGGCAGGATCACGAACTGCGGCGCGGCGAAGGTTTTCTCCCGCGACGGCAGCCAGGCCAGGAAGGCGAGGCCGAGCACGGCCGGGAGGATCGGCACGGTATCCAGGCCGGGGATGTAATCCTGCGGCCGGATGATCGTGAGGACGACGTACAGGAGGATCAGGGGGAACATGCCTGCTCCTGCGGTCCCTGTGCTTCGTGGGCCGCGGTGGGGTAGCTCATCAGGCGTGGCAGGGCCAGCATGGCGGCGAACCAGCCCGGGCCCATGTTCGCTTCCACCGGCAGCCGGTACAGCGAATAACGGTTGACCGAGGGCTCGGGATTGGTCCCGCACACGTAGCTGCAGGCAAGCTGGAAGCCGGCGTTGCGCGTCGCGGCGATCACCGCCTCGTTGTAGGCGCGGTCGCCGCCGACCGGGTAGGACATCAGCAGTGCCGGATTGCGCAGCTCACGGTCGAGCGTGCGCTTGGACTCGAGGATCTCCGCTTCCATGTCGGCGAGTGGAAGGCGGGCGAGCATCCGGTGGTGCACGCCATGCGAGCCGAACTCCATGCCCGCCGATTCCATCTCGCGGGCCTGGTCCCAGGTCATCGGGCGGCAGTCGATCGGGCGGGCGCCGGCGGACGGCATGTTCCATTCCACTTCCAGGCGCTCGGTCATCGCGCTCTGGCCGTGGGCGTCCAGCCACTTCATGCGCAGCAGCACGTTGCCCGCGATGCGCCGGCGCAGGGCGCGTTCGGCGGGCAGCGCGATGTCGATGCCCAGTTCGGGCAAGAGCAACCGCGGCGCACGCGTCACCAGGATCATGTGCACCAGCCAGTCGTAGGAATACGGCCGGCCGCTGTCGATATGCCCGGTGGAGACGAAGAACGTGGCCGGCACGCCGACCTCGTCGAGGATCGGCGCGGCGATCCGATAGTTGTCGTCGTAGCCGTCGTCGAAGGTCACCGCCACCGTGTCGGGCGGCAGGGCTTCGCCGGCGTCGAGCGCAGCGACCACGTCGGTCAGCCGCATCGGCCGGAAGTAGCGCTTCAGCCTGCGCATCTGGTCGCGGAACTCGTCCGGCGGCGTGCTGATCAGCTCCATGTCGAACTCGTAGGTATCCGGGTCCGGCAACGGCATCACGCGGTGGTAGGCGAGGATGCGCAGGTCGCGCTGCCACCACGCCCGCACCCGCTGCAGGGAATGCAGCAGGCCGCTGGAATAGCACAGCTCGCCGAGCCGGCCACGAATGCCTGGGGCGCCACGTTGGTTCATATCGATCACCATAGGTGCAGCCTGCGATTACGGGCGAAGGCAAGCAGTGCCTGTGCCGCGAAAAGGTTGAGGTAGAAGAAGGCGACGGCGATGCGCGCCGGCAACCAGCGGCCCAGTCGCGGGCGCAGGCGGGCGAGGCCGACCAGCAGGGCGCCGGCGCCCAGTCCGCAGAAGGCCAGCGCATACAGCGGGTGGCGATTGAACAGGAAGCCGGTGCTGAGGGTCAGCGCGACGATCAGCCACGGTGCGAGCAGCCGCAGCATCTTGTGGCTGACGAAGCGGAACCAGAGCGGATTGCGCGTGGGCAACAACAGCCACGGCGCCAGCTGGATCAGCTGGAAGTTGCCGGCCAGGGTGCGGATCTTGCGCCGGCGTTCGGCCTCCGGCTCCTGCGACGGCTGGTCCCAGGCCATGGCGCGCGGTTCGAACACCACGCGCTTGCCCTGCGCCGCGACGCGCATCGGCACCAGCACGTCGTCCAGCACGGTGCCCGCGGGCAGCGGCTGGAACAGCGACCGGCGCATCGCATAGAGCGCGCCACTGACGCCCACCGTCGAGCCGGTTTCACTCTCCGCATGGCGGATCATCTTTTCGTAGCGCCAGTAGAAGTCCACGCCCTGGGCGAAGCCCGTGCGGACGTTTTCCATGTGCAGCTCGCCACCGACCGCACCCACCTCCGGATCGGCGAGGTTGGCGACCAGCTCCTTCAGTGCGCTGGGCGACAGGCGCTGGCGGATGTCCGTCATCAGCAGCACTTCGCCGCGGGTCAGCGCGACGGCGTCGTTGAGGCAGGCGGCCTTGCCGCGCCGGTTGGGGAAGTCGAGCACGGTCACCCGCGCATCGTTGCAACGACGGGCGATCGACACGCTGTGGTCGTGGCAGCCATCGCAGGCGAGCACGATGTCGATCAGCTCGGGCGGGTAATCCAGCCCCTGCAGGTTGGCCAGCTTCGCGCGCACGTAACGCTCGCCGTCGTGCACCGCGACCACGATGCTCACGGTGGGCAGCCACGCCTTGCGCTGCACGGGCCGCGGGCGCATGCGCGCCCCCAGCCACATCAGTGCGGGATAGCCGGCGAACATGTGGACCAGCAGCAGGGCCGATCCCCAGCAGGCAAACCATGCGATGTGTGTCATGACGTCTCCCCCCCTTTCGACGTCGTGGCTCAGGCGCGACCGAACAAGCGGCCGAACAACCCACGTTTCTCCGGTGGTGGCGACGCGGGCCTTGCCACCGCCAGGTCGGCGGCGAGCGTGCCCAGCGTGCCGTTGGCGATGTCGAGCAGGTTCATCTGCACGCCGGTCAGCTTCTGCACGCGCTGCGCCATGTCCACGGCGAGCAGCGAATGGCCGCCCACGTCGAAGAAGTTGTCGCTGGTGCGTACGCGTGCCAGGCCGAGCAGTTCGTGCCACACGCTGGCCAGCAGCCGCTCGCTTTCGGTGGACGGCTCGGTGCCGTGGCCTTCGGCGACGTGCGCATCGGCCCCTTCACCCGGCAAGGGCAGGGCATCGATATCGGGTTCACCAGTGGCCAGCAGCGGCATCGCATCGAGCAACATCAGGTTCGATGGCATCGACCATGCCGGCAGCTGTGCCGCGAGCGCCGCGCGCAGGCTTTCCACGTCGGACTGGAAGCCGGGTGCGGTTAGTGCGTAGGCATCGATGCGCTGTTCGCCCAGGCCATTGGTGCGTGGCACGGCGAGGGCGCGGACGATGCCGGTCTGGGTGAGCAGCACGGCTTCGATCGCCGCCGGCTCCACGTCCAGCCCATGCCGGCGGATGCGCCGGTCGGCACGGTCGAGGGCCTGGACCTGGCCGTCGGCCAGCCAGCGGCCGCGGTAACCGGTGCGGACCAGGCGGTCGTCGCCGGGCTGGCGGTTGGCGCTGGCCCGCGTGCCGAACGGCAGCGACAGCGACAGTCCGGCCATGGCGATCTCGCCGGTGGCACCGATCGGGCAGGGCTCGCCGTCGCCGTCGAGGATCCACACATCGTTGCTGCCGATCGGGCGGCCTTCGTGCAGCGCATCGGCGGCGCGTTCGACCCGGCCGCAGGTTGCCGCGGGCGCGGACAGCGCGTCACCGAACAGGGTCCACAGGCCAGCGGTCGCATCGGCGATCCGCGTGGCCGTTTCCTGGGTGGGCGTGCCGCCGAGCATGCCGGCGCGCAGCTGGCCGTCGCCATCCCAGCCCTGGGCGAACAGGGTGTTCCAGGTTTCCGGCGTGGCGATGAAGCAGTCCAGGTCGCCGAGTTCGCCGCGGGCGAGGGCGGCGGGCTCCTGCAGGGACCACGTCGCGCCGCAGGACAGGGCAAGCAAGGGTTCGATCACCGACATCGGATCGGCCGGCAGGGCATCGCCGCCGATGCACTGGCCGGCGTCGATGAGCAACGCGTCTGCAAGGCCACGAACCATGCCGGCGACCGCGGCGTGCGAGAGCGAGGCACCGTGCGCACGACCATCCGCACCGGGTGCATGGAAGGCGATGGCGGGTGAGTCGGCGCAGGCGCGGTTGTCGAAGGTCGACGCGTCGCCGATGGTGCCTTCGATCTCGGTGTGGTCGGCGTCGAGCCACAAGGCGCAGGCGCGCGGCCAGTCCAGCGAGGCTTCGAGCGCGGCATCGCCGATCAGCACGGTCATCCGGCCGTCGGTGACGATGTCGCGCAGCCGCGCCGACGGATCCGCTCGGTCGAGCAGCAACGCGGTGCCGCCGGCCAGGCTGATCGCGAGCAGGCCGGCGATGCGGTCGAAGCCGGGTTCGATGCAGAGGCCGACGACCGAGCCGTTCACCGCGCCACGGTCGCGTAACAGCGAGGCCATGCGTACGGCGTGGCCGACCAGGCGGGCGTAGCTGATCCGGCGCACGCCGTGGTGGATCGCCGTGGTTTCCGGGGTCAGCCGGGCCTGTGCGTCGACCATGGCGAACAGGTCGGCCGGGAGCGCCGCGCCGCCGCAGCCGACGTTCCAGCCGCGGATGCGTTCGCGCTCGAGCGCGCTGGCCGCGGTCAGCTGGCCGACCGATACCGACGGGTTGGTCGCCACCAGCTGCATCATGTCGAGGTAGCGTTCGCGCATCAGCCGCGCCGTGCCGGCCTGCAGCAGGTCGGCGTTGTAGGTCACGCCGCCGACCATGCCCTTGTGGCCTTCGAGGAACCACATGCCCAGGTCTTCGGTCGCGCCGCTCTGGAACAGCAGGATCTGCTCGTGGTCCAGGCCGCCCCAGTCGACCGCGCGCTGGCGGGCGTCCTGGAACGAGAACAGGGCCTGGTAGAGCGTGGCGCCCGCGCCATGGCCGACCTTCAGCTCGCGCTGCAGGTATTCCAGCGGCACGTCCGGGCAGCCGAAGGCATCGATCGCGGTGCGCTTTACGTGGCGGACGAACTCCAGGAACGACAGGCCCGGGTCGACATGCACGTGCAGCGGCAGCAGGTTGTTGAAGTAACCCATGACCGATTCGACTTCGGTCTGGTTGCGGGCACGCACGGGCGTGCCGACCACCAGGTCGCGCTGGCCGGCCGAGCTGGACAGCATCGCGTAGTACAACGCGAGCAGGGTCATGTTGAGCGTGGCGTCGGCCTGGCGGGCGACCTCGTGCATCGCGTCGGTCTGTTCGCGCGAGACGTGGATCCACTCGGTCCGACCCAACCCGGACATGCCGGGGCGCCGCGGGTAATCGGTGGGCAGTGCGCGCACGTCGCCGACCTGGGCAAGGCGTTCGCGCCAGAACGATAGCTGGGTCTGGAAGGCGGGCGACTCGAGCCAGTGCGCATGCCACTCGGCGTAGTCACCGTAAGTCACCGTCAAAGGCGCGAGCGGCGAGGGCAGGCCAGCGGCGAAGGCTCGGTAGAGGGCCGAAAGCTCGTTGTAGAAGATGTCGAACGACCAGCCGTCCCAGATGATGTGGTGCGGCATGAAGAACATCGCGTGTTCGTCGTCGGCGAGCTTGAATACGCGTGCACTGAACAGCGGGGCGCTGCCCAGGTTGAACGGAGTGTCGGTCAGCTCGCGCAAGCGTGCCATCAGCTGCTCGTCGCGTTCGGCCGGGGCGAGGTGGCTGAGGTCTTCGGCGGGGAACAGCGGATAGTGCAGCTGGGCGTCGACGACCTGCATCACGTCGTGGCCCATGTCGCGGATCGCCGTGCGCATGCTCGGCTGGCGTTGGATCAGCGCCTGGAAGGCCTGTTCGAACGCGGCTTCGTCCATCCGCCCGCGCAGGCGGTGCGCTGAGGGTGCGTTGTAGGTCACCCGACCCGGATGCATCTTCTCCAGCGCCCACAGGCGCCGCTGCATCAGCGACAGCGGTGCATGGTCCTGTTCGGCGCGATGGCTGATCGGTTCGGCCGCGGGCGTGCTGCCGCTGGCGACGTGCGAACCGATCGCCGCGGCCAGCTGTTCGATCGTCGGGGCATCGAACAGGGTGCGGAACGACAGCATGACGTCGAACTCGCGGTTCAGGCGTGCGGTGAGTTGCGCGGCCAGCAGGGAGTGGCCGCCGAGCGCGAAGAAGTCATCGCGCACGTCGAGGTCGGGCAGGCAGAGCACGGCTTGCATGGCGGCGGCGACGCGACGCTCGTCGTCGTTGCGCGGAGCGATGCGCTCGCCGGACTCGGCCATCGAGTGCGCCATCGGCGCCGGCAGCGCCTTGCGGTCGATCTTGCCGTTGGGCAGCAGCGGGATCGCGTCCAGCAGCATGATGTGCTGCGGAACCATGTAATCGGGCAGGCGCGCGCGCAGGCGGCCACGCAGGCTGTCTTCGTCGAGGTCGGCGCCGTCGCGCGCGACCACGTAGGCGACCAGGCGCACATCGCCGGGACGATCCTCGCGCGCGATCACCACGGCCCGGGTCACTTCGGGCACGTCGGCCAGCACGCATTCGATCTCGCCCGGCTCGATCCGGTAGCCGCGCACCTTGACCTGGAAATCCAGTCGGCCGAGGTGTTCGAGCATGCCGTTGGCGAGCCAGCGGCCGCGGTCGCCGGTCTTGTACATGCGCGAGTCGAGCGATTCGGACCACGGATCGGGCAGGAAGCGTTCGGCGGTGAGCTCGGGACGGTCGAGGTAGCCGAGCGTCACGCCGGCGCCGCCGATGTGGATTTCACCGGGAACGCCGAGTGGGCAGTGGTTACCCTGTTCGTCGAGGATGTGCACCGTGGTGTTGGCGATCGGCCGGCCGATGTAGATGCCTTCGCGTGGATCGGAGACCCGCCAGTAAGTCGAGTACACGGTCGTTTCGGTCGGGCCGTAACCGTTCCAGACTTCGCCGCAACGTTCAAGCAGGGCTTCGGCGAGGTCGACCGGCAGCGGCTCGCCACCGGACACCGCGCGGAAGGCCGGGCGGCCATGCCAGCCGGCATCGACCAGCAGGCGCCAGCCGGCAGGCGTGGCCTGCATCATCGTCGCGTCGCATTCTTCGATCAGGCGACGCAGCTGTGCACCGTCGCGGACGTCGTCACGGCCGGCCACCACGATCTCGGCGCCGCTGGTCAGCGGCAGCATCAGCTCCATGAAGGCGATGTCGAACGACAGCGTGGTGACGGCGACGAGCCGGTCGTCCGGCGCGATGCCAGGCACGCGCTGCATGCTGGTCAGGAAGTTGCCGGCGGCGCGGTGCGGCACGCGCACGCCCTTCGGCCGGCCGGTGGAGCCTGAGGTGAAGATGACATACGCCACGGAATCCGGCGTCGCGGCCTTGCGGTTGCGCTCGGGGCGATCGACCGAGGCATGCACCACTTCATCGCTGTTCAGCGCGAGCACGCGACTCGGATCGAAGGCGAAGGTCAGCGGGCTGGCGTCATCGACGACCAACGCCGCAAGCGCGGCGTCTTCCGCCATGAAGGCGAGGCGGTCGGCGGGGAAGGCGGGATCGAGCGGGACATAGCCGGCACCCGATTTCAGGACGCCGAGCACGGCCGCCACCATGTCCAGGCCACGGGCCAGCGAGATGCCGACGAGCACCCCGTGGCCAATGCCGCGATCGCGCAGGCTGTTGGCGATGCGGTTGGCGCGCGATTCCAGCGCGGCGTAGGTCAGCGAGCGATCGGCGTGGCGTGCAGCGGCACGCTCGGGTGCACGGTCGACCTGCTGTTCGAAGTATTCGTGTGCGAGGCGTAGCTCCGGGAATGGGGTCGGCGCCGGCTGCAGCGCGGCCAGTTCGCGGTACACCGCATCGGACACCACCGGCAGGGCGACGACCGGTTCGGTCGGCGCGAGCGCGGCTTCGCGCAGCAGGGTGGCATAGGCATCCAGCCAGCCCTGGATCGTCGCGCCTTCGAACAGGTCGGCGTTGTACTGGCATTCCAGGCGCAGGGCGCCGTCGACCTGCACCGCGTTGATGAACAGCTCGAAGTTCTCGTATTCGCGCGGGATGGCTTCGACGGAGAAGCGCAGGCCCGGGAAGGCGACGGTGCTTTCGTCGAGCACCGCATCGAGGTTGAACAACACGCTGACCAGCGGCAGGCGCGAGGGATCGCGGGCCATCGATAGCTTCGGCAGCAGGCTACCGAGGGTGTAGCGCTGGTGCTCGAAGGCATCGAGCAGGTCGTTGCGCACGGTGCCGAGCACGCTGGCAAAGCCGGCGCCGTCTTCGATCCGGGCACGCAACGGCAGCACGTTCACGCAGTGGCCGACCAGCGTACCGAGGCCTTCGGCGGCTTGCCCGGCGGTGGGGATGCCGATCACCACGTCGTCCTGGCCGGCGATGCGCCGCAGCAGGATGGCGAAGCCGGCCAGCAGGGTGGCGTAGAGGCTGGCGCCGTTGGAGGCGCCGAGCCGGCGGATGGTCGCGACGTCGGTAGCGTCCAGGGTGCGGTCTTCGCGCCGTGAGGTGAACGTACGGCGGCGCGGACGCGAGCGGTCGGTGGGGAGGTCCAGTGCGGGCGCCGTGCCGGCAAAGCGGGCGAGCCAATACTGTTCGTCTTCCCGTGCCGCTCCCGAACCAGCGTGCGCGGCCTCGGCCAACGCGAAGTTCGAAAACGCGCCCGCGTCGGCCGGGCCGGGGCCCTGGCTGGTGCGTTGCGCGTAAAGCGCGGCGAGATCGCGCACGATCACGCCGAAGGACCAGCCGTCGCACACGATGTGGTGCGCGGCGATGGTCAGGATGTGCCGGTCCGGCGCGAGGCGGAACAGCTCCGCCCGCAGGAGCGGGCCGTGTTCGAGATCGAACGGCGTGGTGACGATGCGCGAATACGCAGCCATCAGTCGCGCATCGCTTTCGAACGGCGCCAGCAGGCCCAGGTCGTGGAAGCCGACCGACAGGGCGACGCGCTCGGCGACGAACAGGCTTTCGCCGTCGCCGCTGAAGGTGGAGCGCAGGGCCTCGTGGCGATCCACGATGGCCTGCAGGGCCTCTTCCAGGGCCGGGACGTCGAGCAAGCCTTTCAGGTTGACCGCAATCGCTTCGTTGTACGCCAGCGAGGCTTCCGGCTCCAGCCGGGATGCCAGCCAGACCTCGCGTTGTGGCTCCGTCGTCGGCACGAGGTGCGAGACAGGCGCACCGGCGAACGGGTCATAGTCGACCGCCCTGGCGGCAGTCAGCTCGTTGGGCGTCATGCGGTAACCCTCAGGTACTTGCCCGGCGCATCCGGGTTGGGAACGAACCACGCGGGCTGGCCGTCGGGGTCCTTGCCCAGCCGCGCACCGGGGATCGGCGGGTGGCTGGCGTCGAAGGCGGGTGCTTCGCGGTAGCGCGGCAGGAATTCCGCTTCTTGCATTTCAAGGATCGATTCGCGGAACGCACCGACGATGGCGGCGAAATCTT
This sequence comes from Bacillus sp. NP157, assembly GCA_018889975.1. Classification (NCBI taxonomy): domain Bacteria; kingdom Bacillati; phylum Bacillota; class Bacilli; order Caryophanales; family Bacillaceae; genus Bacillus; species Bacillus sp. NP157. The sequence goes on along the minus strand of CP076546.1, from coordinate 1,513,897 downwards.
CCTCGCGGTGCGCGGTGGTGAAGAAGCAGGGGAAGTTGTCGAGGATGTGGATGCCGCGGCTGCGCATCATCGCGAACACCAGCTCCTGCAGCGGATGGTCTTCGGTGAAGGTGGTTTTCCACACCGAGGCGAAGTGGACGATCTTCAGCGGCGCGCCGACGCTCGCGCAGAAGTCGTTCATCTCCTGGGCCATCGCGGTGACCCGCGCGTTGAGCGCTGCCTGCAGGCCTTCGCCATGCTCGGCCAGGTGGGTGAGCACCGCGTGTGCGGCGGCCAGGGCCAGGGGGTGGCGGACGAAGGTGCCGGCGAAATAGGTGACGCCGACCGTCGGCACGGAGGCATCCCCGAAGCGCCAGTCGCCGCCGTCCAGCGCGTCCATGAAGCGACGCTTGCCGGCGATGACGCCGATCGGGAAGCCTCCGCCGACGACCTTGCCATACGAGGCCATGTCCGCATCGATGCCCAGAACGTGCTGCGCGCCGCGCGGATGCGAGCGGAAACCGGTGACCACTTCGTCGAAGATCAGCAGGGAGCCGGCTTCTTCGGTGATCGCACGCAGCTCCTGCAGGAACTCCACCGGCTGGAAGTCCGGACGGCGGCTCTGCACGGGCTCGACCAGCACCGCGGCGATCTCATGGGCACGCTCGCGGATGATCTGCAGCGATTCGGGTGTGCCGTAGTCGAGCACCAGCACGTGTTCGGAGGTGTTGCGCAGGATTCCTGGCGCCGCGGGAACTGACTTCAGCTTCTTCGTGCCGCGCACGATCACTTCGTCGAAGATGCCGTGGTAGGAGCCGGTGAAGATCACCAGAGTGTCGCGGCCGGTGACGGTGCGGGCGACGCGGACGCAGCCCATCACGGCTTCGGAGCCGGTGTTGCACAGGGCGGCGCGGTCGAAGCCGGTGAGCTCGCAGACCTGCTTCGCCACGGTGCCGGCCAGCGGATGCTGCGGGCCGATTTCGTAGCCGGCGTCGAGCTGCGCGCGTACGGCGTCGAGCACGAAGTCGGGCTGCCAGCCGAACAGGTTCATGCCGAAGCCGTTGAGGGCGTCGACGTACTCGTTGCCGTCCAGGTCCCAGACCTTCGCGCCCTTCGAGCGCTCGACCACGATCTGGTAGATGATTTCCTTCAGCAGCGGGCGGAAGCCGTTGACCACGCGCGGGTCGGCGAGGTGGCCGCGATGTTCGGTGGTGTAGGCCTTGGAGGCTTTCGTGCGCTCGATGTAGCGGCGCATGAAAGCGTCCAGGCGTGCGCGCTGGCGGGCACTGAGGTCGGTGCCGCCGCTGTGGATGCGGGCGATGGCGCCGAAGGCTTTCTTGACGTCGTAGGTGGTGTGGGCGAGGGCGGCTTCTTCGGCGTCGTTGGCGGCGGGGGATTGGGCGGATTGGGCGGGAGACGGTGTGGCGGCCGCCGCCTGGGGCGCCGGATCGCGCGCGGGGCGCGCTCCTACAAAAGCGGGGGCGGGTGACGGGGTGTTGGCGTTGGCGTCGGCCAAGGCCACGGCATCGGCCGCCATCACTGGGGAGGGGATCGCTGCCGGTGCGGCAGCACCCGACAGCAACGCCAGCTGGTCCCGCATGATCTGCATCTGCTGCGCGATCACGTCCTGGATCAAGCCACCACCGGCCACGCTAGTTGCGACCGGTACTGCCGCCATGGCCGGCGCGGTTGGGACCGGCGCGGCCACGGGTGCTGCCGGCGCGGTATCCGCCGGCAGGAGACGATCGATATGCGCCGCGAGGCGCTCGAACGAAGAGCAGCCATCCATCAGTTCGCGGAAGGTGATCTTCAGTGCGTAGGTCTTCTGCAGTTGCAAGGCAACCTGCGTCAGCGACAGCGAATCCAGGCCCAGTTCCACGAAGTTCGCGCCGGGGTCGATGTTTTCCAGTTCGGTGCCCGATACATCCTCGAACAGGGCGACGAGTTCGGTCACGAGACGCTGCGGGCGGTTGGACAGGGGCATGGGCTGCTCCACGGACTGAGGCAAAAGAGAAAGGGTTTCAGATACGGTGGGCTCCCCTGTAGGAGCGCGCCCCGCGCGCGATCCGCCGATGCCATCGGCGGCAACCTGCGACACCGGCATCGGCTGCGACACGGCCCCCACCAACGGCAACGCCGCAGCAATGGAAGTCACCGAAGCCGCCACCCGCGCCTCGACCCAATGCCGCTTCCGCTCGAACGGATACGTCGGCAGGCGCACCCGGCGGCGCTGCTCGCGGTGGTCGAACGCATCCACCTCGACTGCCACGCCAGCCGCCCACAGGGCACCTGCGGCGTTCAACAGCGCCGCGCGTTCTTCACCAGCGTTGTCACCCAGGCTGGCAATGAACGTCCGGCCGCGCGCCTGTGCATGCTGGCGGCCAAGCTGGGTCAGGCTGCCGCGCGGGCCGACTTCGACGAAGGCGAGGGTCGATTCTTCGAGCGTATGCAGCAGGGCCGGCGAGAAGCGCACGGTGTGGCGCAGGTGGTGGGTCCAGTACTCCGCCGAGGTAGCTTCACCGTCGGTAAGCGGCAACCCGGTGGCGGTGGAAACGATCGGCAGCGTCGGTGCCTGCAACGCGATGCCGGCGACTTCGGCGCGGAACGCCTCCAGCACCGGATCCATCATCGCCGAGTGGAAGGCGTGCGAGGTATGCAGCAGGCGGCAGGCGACGCCGTCGGCGTCGAGGGCCAGGCGGAAGGCCTCGATTTCTTCGTGGGTACCGGAGGCGACCGAGGCGTTCGGTGCGTTCTCGGCGGCGAGAGACAAAGCACCCGGGAGTCGCGCCCGCAGTTCGGCGGCCCCCAGGCGAACGGAAAGCATGGCACCCGAAGGCAGCGCCTGCATGAGGCGGCCACGGCGTGCGACCAGGCGGGCGGCATCGGCCAGCGGCATCACCCCGGCCAGCACGGCGGCGGTGAATTCGCCGACGCTGTGCCCGATCATCGCCACCGGCTGCACGCCCAGGCTCATCCACAGGCGGGCGAGGGCGTATTCGATGGCGAAGGTGGCCGGCTGGGTGAGCTCGGTGGCCTTCAGCGCCTCGGCATCGTCATCGAACATCCGCTCACGCAGGTCGAAGCCGAGTTCGTCGCGCAGCGCGTTGGCGACCTCGTCGATCGCCGTGCGGAACACCGGTTCGGTGGCATGCAGCTCACGGCCCATGCCGGCGTACTGCGAGCCCTGGCCCGGGAACAGGAAGACGACACCCGGTGCCGGATTGCTGCTGGTGTGGCAGATCGCGGCGGCGGCGATGTCGCGCAGGCGCTCCTCGGCGTCGGCGGCGGACGCGGCCACGACATGCGTGCGCTGGCCGAAGGCCTTGCGGCCGCGTGCGAGGGTGAACGCGGTATCGGCCAGGTTGCCGTCCGGATGCATCGCCAGGTGGTCGGCCAGGCGTGCGGCCGCGGCGGCGAGGGCGGCCGGCGTGCGTGCGGACAGCGTGAGCAGCTGGGCGCCCGTGGCGGCATCCGACGGCGTGCGTGACGGGGCTTCCTCGAGGATGACGTGGGCATTGGTGCCACCCACGCCGAACGAACTGACGCCGGCAAGCAGCGGGCCGGCGCTCTGCCAGGGCCGGAGCGTATCGTTGACGACGAACGGCGAGGCATCGAGGTTCAACCGCGGGTTCGGTGCGGTGAAGTGCAGCGACGGCGGCAGGCGGCGCTCGGTCATCGCCAGTGCGGTCTTGATCACGCCGGCCGCGCCGGCCGCCATCACCAGGTGGCCGACATTGCTCTTCAGCGAACCGATCGCACAGAAGCCGCTATCGGCCGTGGTCTGGCGAAACGCCTGGGTGAGACCCTCGATTTCGATCGGATCGCCCAGCGGCGTGGCCGTGCCATGCGCTTCGACGTAGGAGATGTCGCGGGCTTCGACGCCCGCGTTGTCCAGCGCCATGGTGATCACCGCGGCCTGGCCGGCGGCGTTCGGCGCGGTGAAGCTCGCCTTGACGCCGCCATCGTTGTTGATCGCCGCGCCGCGGATCGTCGCGTAGATGGGATCGCCGTCGCGCAGCGCGTCGGAAAGGCGCTTGAGCAGCACAACGGCCGCGCCATCGCTGAACACCGTGCCCTGCGCGTTCACGTCGAACGTGCGGGTGTGGCCGTCCGGCGAGAGCATCGAGCCTTCCTGGGCGATGTAGCCACTGTTCGGCGGGCAGGCGATGGACGCGCCGCCGGCCAGGGCCATGTTGCAGCGGCCCGCGCGTAGCGCGTCGAACGCTTGGGCGATGGCCACCAGTGAGGTCGAGCAGGCGGTGTTGACGCTGATCGCCGGGCCGGTGAGGTTGAGCTTGTGCGCCACGCGGGTGGCGACGTAATCCTTCTCGTTACCGAGCATCACCTGGAAGGCGCCGAGCTTCTCGATGAGATCGGGGCGGCCGCTGATGTGCTTCTGGTAATAGGTGGCGTTGTGCATGCCGCCGAACACCCCCACCGGCGTGTCCTGGCCGTCGGGCACGTAACCGGCGCGCTCCATGCACTCCCAGCAAAGCTCCATGAACAGCCGCTGCTGCGGGTCGGTCAGCTCGGCTTCGCGCGGCGACATGCCGAAGAATGGCGCATCGAAATCGCCGACGTTGTCGACGATGCCGCGGGCGAACACATAGCCCGGGTCGTCGCGGTCGGAGGCCGGCACGGCGGGATCGAGTTCCTCTGGGGCGAAGAAGCGAATGGACTCGCGGCCTTCGCACAGGTTGTCCCAGAAGGTTTCCACGTCCGGGGCACCGGGGAAGCGGCCGGCCATGGCGATGATCGCCACCGGCTCGCCCGCTGCCTGCGCGCCACTCGCCAGCCGCCCTGCCAACGCCTGGCGGGTGGCGCGCCCTTCGATCGTGGCCGCGACCGCGGCCGGGGTCGGCTCCGCGAAAAAGCCGACGAGGGTAGGGGTGGCGGAGAGCTCGGCATGGATGCGCGCCATGGCGCGCGTGGCCAGCAGCGAGTTACCGCCGAGGTCGAAGAAGTTGTCTTCGCGGCCGACGCGTTCCACGCCGAGGGTTTCCGCGAAGACGGTGCAAAGGACAAGCTCGACGTTACCGCGCGCGGCGACGAAGGGCGCGGCCAGTTCCGGCCGTGCACGGTCCGGGGCCGGCAGCGCCTTGCGATCCAGCTTGCCATTGGCATTGATCGGCAGTGCCTCCATCCGCACCCAGGCGGTAGGCACCATGTATTCCGGCAACGAGGCCAACAACGCATCCCTGTAGGAGCGCGCCTGCGCGCGACCGTCCGTGCGACCGTCCGCGCGATCCCCCACCACGTAATAAGCCACCAACCGCTTATCACCCGGCTGATCCTCCCGGGCAATCACCGCAGCCGCCGCAATCCCGGCCAGCGCCCGCAACGCAAACTCCACCTCACCCGTCTCGATCCGATACCCACGAATCTTCACCTGCCCATCGGCCCGCCCGATAAAGGCAAGATTTCCATCCGGCAGGAACCGCACCAGGTCACCCGTGCGATACAGCGTCCCATGCTCGGAAGCCACGAAGCGCTCCGCCGTAAGCTCCGGCCGATTCAGATACCCCCGCGCCACGCCCGTGCCACCGATATACAGCTCACCGATCTCGCCATCGACTACCGGCTGGCGGTTCTCGTCCCACACATGCAGCGAGGTCTCGCCGATGGGCATGCCAATGGGAATCGCGCCGGCGTCGTCCGCCAGCTCGTGCGGGATGCGATAGGTGGTGGTGAACGTGGTGCACTCGGTCGGCCCGTAGCCGTTCATCAGCGTGGTGGCCGGCAAGGCCGCCAGTGCCTTGCGCACGTGCGGTACCGACAGGGCCTCGCCACCGGTGAGGATGCAGCGCAGGCCCGCGAGGTTGCTGGCATCGTCGTCGACGATGGCGTTGAACAGCGCCGCCGTGAGCCACGCTACCTCGGCACCGTGCGCCTCCAACGTGCGGCGGATACCGCAACCGGTGGGCACGCGCTGCTGGTAAACCACGCAGGTACCGCCATTCAGCAGTGGCCCGAAGATCTCCAGGGTGGACGCATCGAACCCCAGCGGCGCCGCATGCAGGATCTTCGGCGCATCGAAATCGATGTAGCTGGATTTGAGGACAAGGCGAAGGATCGACTTATGCCGGATCTCCACGCCCTTCGGCGTACCCGTCGACCCCGACGTATACATCGCATAAGCCAGCTCATCCCCACCCACGCTGTTGTAGGAGCGCGCCTGCGCGCGACCCCACCCACCCAACGCCTCAAACTCCGACATCCCAAAAACCGGCGCATCATCCCCAACCACCGAAGAAGGCTCATCCGCAATCACCGCCGCCACATCCGCATCCCGCAACGCAAACGCCACGCGATCCGCAGGCCAGCTCCCATCGATCGGCAAATAGGCCGCCCCAGCCTTGAGCACCCCGAACACCGCAACGATCGCCAGCGCCGAACGCTCCATCAACAACGCGACATACGCCCCCGGTTCGACGCCGGCAGCGCGCAACCCCTGGGCCACCGCATCGCTGCGTGCATCCAGTTCGGCATAGGTCAGGGAAAGATCGTCCGAGGCGACGGCCAGCCGTTCGGGAACTTCGGCAGCGACCCGCGCGAAGCGGCCGTGCACCGTGGCATCGAACGAGTCGACTGGGAGAAACGCATCATTCATGGCCGTGCCCCGCGCTGCTGATGGAGCGACGCGAAGGCATAGGCCGAATGGCCAGGTACGCGATAGCGGACCCGGCCAGACCGGCCAGCCCGCCACCCCACGTCCCCTGGTCCTTCGAATCCCGCAGCTTCCCGTCGGCTTTCATGCGATCCCCCGTGTTCATCCACAGGGCCAAGGGCGCCTGTGGTCGCGGAATCATTTATAGGCTTCGCCGGGCGGCAGGCCTATACAACCAGCGCGCTAGCCGGGGTAGGCGTTTGGCCGATGGAGCTGGAATGAGAAGGCCCCGCCGGAGCGGGGCCGCCTGGAACGGCCGCCTGTCGCAACGTCAGGTGACATACACGTGATACGGCACTTCCTCGCCCGTCGCATCGCTGACCATGATGTAGCTTTCGCCACGCGCCACCGCGACGATGTCCCCCTGCGCCGCGTCGGTGACGCGGACGACCGACGGCACGAGCGACTCATACCGGTACGGGAGTTTTCCGTTGGTCGCGGACCGCTGGTATTTCTCACCGACCTTGAGGGTCACCGGCGTCCGGTCGATGTCGATCGGCAGGGTTTTGAGGAGCGTGTAGCGGTGCACCCTGAACGTTATGGCCTCGGACTCGCGGGTCGAGCCGTTGAACGTGACTCTAAGCCGCAGGATGAACGGGGTTCCGGCGCTCATGCGGTCCAGTTCATCACGCACGATGGCAACGGTGAAGGACTTTCCCGCTTCGGCTGCCGTCAGCCGGTGCGCGGTAAACATCGCGATCTCACCGCCCTCCCAGCTGATATCCATCCAGAGAACCTGCCCCTCGGCCATGAGCGGCCACGCCGATACCGAGGCATGGGCTGATCCATGCACGAGCAAAAGGTCGAGCTCCGCGGTTCCAAAGGCCTCCCTTATGCTCGGCAACGGAAGCCTCGCGTCGTCCTCGTGGAAGTTGAGAACGTGCAGGACCAGGGCAGGCGAGGTACGTTTTTCATTGACCGTATAGACGACATCGACCGCCTCACCGAGCACCCTGGCAACCTCCCCCGGCGGGATGACGACCTTGAGGTTGGCTTTCCCGTTCACGGGTGCGCTGCTGTATTCGCCGAAGTGGACGACCACGGTATCGCTGTGGCTGAGTTGGGCGTGGATCTCCACCGTCGCGCCCCGCTGTGCGGCGACCGGGTCCAGGTTGTCGCCAGCTGCCTCCGCGACGATCGGGACGGGCAGTGCGGGCCCGATCTGTCCCACGCTGAACTGATACGGCAGGGAGTTGGCCTTGCCGGTAACGCTGTAGGATGCCGTGACCGAATGGCCGTCGCATGCGGCAAGGTAGGCAGGCGTGAGGTGCATGCTCGCGGCGGCATCGTCATTGGTCGCATGAAGCGTTTCCTCGCGTGACGACCCGTCATCGACCCGAAGCGTCACGACGATTTCATCGCCCTTCTCGATAAAGATGTCGAGGGGGATCACCAGGTAGACGTTCCCCTGTCCCGGGTCGACATGGTCGTTCACCGCGCCACGTACGAAGGGCGGGTCGAAAGTGGCGGAAGGTTTGTTACGGGAGTTACGTCCGTTCATGTCGCTCTCCTTGACACCCGTTGGGCCGGCCTCATCGAGGCCTACCGGTAGATAGCGGTGATCGAGCCAAGATACAGGTCCATTTTTTCCTTGTTTTTTTCATCTTCGGCAGCGATCGCCACGTTGACGATCTCGCCAGGCAAGCCGAGCGCCCCGCTATCGAACGTCGAAATGCCCTCTGGGAGTTGCAGGATCTCGGCCGAGTCATTTTGCAGCCCGCCATCTTCGATGTCGGTGATGATCATCTTGGGCAATACGGCCGCGCGCGGGCGGCGGGCGGGGGAGCGGCGTGGTTTTCATGGTTGCATCCTTGCGTTCGGGTCGTTCAGGCATCAGCGGGTGCGTCTGGCCACATATCACGGGTATACATGCGGCCCTGCATCACCCTGCGTTCCATGCGAGTCGAATACCTGGACCACCTTCAGCGGAGGAGGCGGCAGAGTCCCGATGGCTTCGACGACGGCCGTGTTACCGCTCGCGGAAGCGATCCTGAGACTTGACCGATCAATGTCCGGGATGACCCATCTGTAGGGCGGATACCCACCCGAGCAGGTGAAGGTGACCCGGTCGCCAACGTGCATGGTTGGCGACGGCGGAGTGATGACGATTGCCCCGGTAACGGATGCGGGATAGGTGGCCCGATGCCTGGCGGCATCGGTGGCGACGATGGTCGTGGTGCCGACGTCGATACCGCGTACGATGCCGGTGGACGGGTTGACCACGCTGGCTACATTCGGGTTCTCCGAGGCATAGCTGTAGGGCGGGGCCCCTCCGCTGGCCGCGCGGGTCATCTGTTGACCGATGCGAAGTGTGACGGCCGATGGGTCGATGAAGAAATCAGTGTAGAGAACCAGTTGATAGTCGTTTGCAGGGAAGCGAACGGCGTCTGCCACCTCGGGCGAGCGGTTGAACGTGACCAGGAGGACCGGCGTTACCGTTGAGCCTTCGGACAGCCTTTCGAGCCAGCCACGGTCGACCTCGCGTGTCAGGCCATTAACCAGGTCGTCCCTTGACATGTCGATGGCATCCAGGAGATCCAGCTTGCTGGTGGCGCCGTCGGGCGCCCTACCTTCGATGTAAAGCCATGCTTTCTGTCTCTCGGCCATGAGCTGCCATGGTGCCACGATGACAGTCGCGTCCCCGGAGAACGACGTCAGGTCAATCACGCCGTCGTTTGCCTCCTTTATGGTCGGTTTCGGCAATCGCGCATCCGCGTCGCGAAACGCCAGGACATACAGCCTAAGCGGCAGCGAACTCGCTTTTCCGTTCACCGTGTACAGGACGTCGATAGCCTCGCCCAGGTATTGCGCGACGGCCCCGGGTGGCACGATCACGGCAAGCATCTGCGTCCATGCCACTGGTGCACTGTCCCAAGTGCCGAAGTGAACGACGATTTCGTCGCCCTGCTTCAGATCCGCGGTGATGAGTACCGTGGCCCCGCCAGCGTCAGCCACGGCACCTGGATCCAGTTGATCGGCCACGGCCTCCTTGACCGTGGGTGCGGGAAGGAGTGCCGCCGCGGCAATGGTAAACACGGTCTCGTCCGACCGGGCGACGGTTCCGTCGCGCGTGCGCGTGTAACCGACCGCCACGTCGCTTCCGTCGTTAGCCTTGATCAACTCACCATCCACGTCGAAGCGCAGGTCGTCGTTGAGGTTGCGCACCGTGAGGTGGGCGCCGTCGCTGACGGCGCTGCGCCAGGTGTAGTCCACGCCGTCGCCGACCTGCAGCACGCTGCGGGGGACGACCACTTCGCTCTGCCGTGTAGACGGTGGGAGAAGTCCGTCGACGACCCCTGCGACGGCAGGCGCGGGCAGCTTCGGCTCTTCAGGCTGGCTGCCGATGATGACGGTGCGTGATTCGGATTCGCGCAGAGCCAGCACTCCTGCGATGCCGTCGAAGCTATCCGCGGTGTATTTGAGCTCCAGCGTGCCGCCATCGAGGCGGGTGAGGTAGTCAGTGCTGATCGTCAGTGACTGCGGCCCCAGGTGTGAAACCTGACGGTACTTCCGGTCATTGTCTGCCATGCCGTTAGCGCGGCGACCGAGCAGGTCGAGAGTGATGTAGTCGTCCAGCGCCATGTTGGGATAATCGATCACCGCGGTGGCACCTTCGGCGATCTCGGTGAGCGGATCGAGCACGTCGTCGCCGTTGGCATCTTCGGGGATCGTGACGGCTGGTAACAGCTCGGGTACGCCGGCCACGGCAATGCCGAGGTGGCGAGAGGGCAGGGCTGGCCCGCCGCCGACGGGCAACACCGTATATGAAACCCTTGCGGTCCCGCCCGCCAATGGCGCGACTTCGTCCACCGGCAACGCAATGGTCAGGTTGAAAATGGGGTTTGGCACGATGAGCGGTGGGCTGACCCACTGGTGCGACGCGCCGGTACCGGGAATGCGGCCTTCGAAGGTGGCGGTGATCCGGTCGCCTGGGGCGATGTCACGTGCCTCGCGTCCTTGCCGGCTGCCAATGGCGGGAATCTGGATCGTAAACGGATCAGTTCCCTGTTGCCTCGGATCGATCACGCCATCGACCGCCTCCCGGATCCGCGGTGCCGTCAGCGCACCGGGCGGCTCGATCTCCACGTCGACCAGGGTGAAACGCGAGTGCCCAGAGTGATTGCTGACCACGTCGAAGATCTCATACGACACCGGCAGATCCTGCATCCCGCCCACTTCTTCGAGCTGGTCGCGGGTAAGCGTGACGGACACGGGCCGCCCGACACCGCCTGTGTTTACGGCGGGCAGCGTCAGGTGCAGGCGCTCCCAGTCCACGGTGGGGACATCACCTTCGGCCATGTTCGTCCAGGCGGGAATGGTGACGGTGACTGAACTGGCCGACGACTGCACCGGGCTGGGCACCACCTCGGCGAGGGCCAGGCCTTCGTTCACCGTCGCGCTCGGATCGTCCGGATCGCCCGGTATGGTTCGCTTGATCCGCACCCGCAAGGGCTCGATGCTGCCGTCCGACTTGCCGTTGGTGTAGAGCACGTCGTAACTGAAGTCGTACTCGCCATCGGGATACCTGTTGATCTCCGAGGCGTTCGCTTCCAGCGTAAAGACCGGACTGCCCTGGCGACTCTCGGGCAGGTCGCCCGGCTGGATCACATGGCTGGCGATCTGCTTCTCTTCGCCGCCGACGTTCATGAAGGCGCGCAGCATGTCGCCGGGAGCTAATTCGTCGAGGCTCAGCGGACCCATCACCATCGCCACGCGGGCGTAGGGGTCGGCGATCAAATCGAAATGCCCGAGGCCGCCATCGTCGATGTCGGTGATGATCATTTTGGGCAGTACCGCGGCGCGAGGGCGGCGGAGGGTGCGTGGGTGGGTATGCATGGTCGCATCCTTGCGTTCGGGTCTATCCGTTCTGGAGTGTTGGCTTACTCAGGCTCGACCGAGTCAAACGGCCTGGTCCTGCAGGAAAAACGTTCTGGCCTCGCTCGACTTGATTCGCTTCGGTGAATCAATCAATTTCGATGGCATCGTAGTAGATGGATGCGCCCGGCGCAGAGGTGAGATCCATGAAGATCTGAGCCAGATACTCTCCTGGGTGAGCGACATAGTCGCCGCCCGCGAATTCAACATCCGTTGGGGTCTGGCCTAGCTGTACGGCCATGCTTGCAAATCTTTGTGTGTGTTCGACAGTGTCCACGTAGGCGAGGCTGATCCTGATCATCTTCTCCGTCTGAAGGGTGGAGCTGACGCGAAGCACGATCCTCGATCTTGGCGCGATCGCGAAACGAGGCGTCAGTTGGTGCGTCTGGCCAATGCTGTGATTGAAGAAGAGTGCCCGTCCATCCATGCCTTCCGGCGCGTCGTGGATCGAAAAGTGCTCGCCATCTGTGTTGATCAGCCAGCGCGGAATCCTTGCACGCTTTCCATAGTCACCAAGTGCGATGTCCTTGAACGTTTCTCTGAATGGGGGCGCTCGCTCCGCCCATGAGCTGCCCCCCATCTGGATGTTGTCCACGATTGAGTAGGCTCCGCCCGTTTCCCGGACGTCAAGGCGGGCGATCGGCTTGTCAGGTGAGCTGGAGAATTCGATCCAGCTGCCGTATGTTGTCGAGTTCTTGGTAGCTAGTACCGAACCATCTTCGGCGAAGAAGGTCACCGACGTGTGCCCAGCGCCTAGCTTCACGAAGGTGAAGGGTCGCATGAACGTGAGGGTGTATGGTCTGCTCGTGTCGGAGAAGCGCATCGACGTGCCGGTGAGGTATGGCAGCGTTTCGTGGGTATCGCTACGCAAATAGGTGTTCGAAACCGATACTGCCACGTCGAAGTAGGGAAAATTGTATGTCCGATTGATCGCCGGGAAAGGAATATCGAACGGTTCGAGAAGATAGGCGTGTCCGTCGTCGTCGTCGGTACCGCGACGTAAGGTGTAGTAGCCCACGGGGAACGCCGTAGAACGTGATGGCTCGCTGCTTCCGTCAAACGTCGCAGAACACGACACGCTGAGGATTGACGTCGCCGCCAGGGATTCGAGCCACGTGCGACTTAGTGGCTTCTCGAGCCCGTTGGATACGTCACCGTCCGTGACGGCAGCAGCTGTCAGTACGACAAGCTCGTCCGTGGTTCCATCGGCCGCCGTGCCCTCGACACTGAGCCAGACCTTTTGCCCGGTTGCCATGAGCGGCCAGGGTGCGATTCTCAATGTCGCATCGCCTTCAAACGTCCTTAGGTCGAGCTCGCCGTTGACGGCTTGCAGGATGGACGGCCGCGGAAGTGCCGGATCGTCGGCCCTGAAATCGAGTACATGGAGTGCGTACAGCGCGGAAGTGCGTCTGCCATTGACGGTATATGTAACGTCGATGGTAGTCCCCAGTACCTTCGCCACTTCGCCCGGAGGTACGACGATTTCCAGGTCATCTGACCAGTTAGTCGGCGGGCTGTCGTAGCTGGCGAAATGCACGATGACAGTGTCGGTCTGGGTGAGGCGGGCGGGCACCTGCACGGTTGCACCACCCGTCGCGGCGCCGGGCACCAGGTTGTCCGCAACAGCCTCCTTGACCATCGGCGCAGGCAGGAAGACAGCCTCCTCGATAGCAAAGCGCGCTTCCTCCGAGCGTGCGACGTTACCATTCCGTGTACGGATGTAGCTTACCGCCACCTCACTTCCGTCGTTGGCCCTGATCAACTCACCATCCACGTCGAAACGCAGGTCATCGTTGAGATTGCGCACGGTGAGATGCGCGCTGTCGCTCTTGACGCTGGCCCATATGTAGTCGACACCGTCGCCGACCTGAAGCACGCTACGGGAGACGACGACTTCGCTCTGGCGTGTTGACGGTGGCAGAAGGCTGTCGACGACGCCGGCTACGAAGGGCGCGGGAAGCTTCGGCTCTACCGGCTGGCTGCCGATGGTGAAGGTGCGCGTTTCGGATTCGCGGGTAGCTCGCAATTCCGCGACACCATCGAAGCTTACCGAGGTGTATTTTAGTTCTAGCGTGCCGCCGTCGAGGCGACCGAGGTAATCGGTGCCGATATGCACCGATTGCGGTCCGAGGTGGGAGACCTGCCGGTATTTCTGGTCATTGTCGGCCATGCCGTTGGCGCGGCGGCCGAGCAGGTCGAGGGTGATGTAGTCATCCAGCGCCATGTTGGGGTACTCGATGACCGCAGTTGCACCATCGGCGATCTCCGTTTTCGGATCGAGTGTTTCGTCGCCGTTTGCATCTTCTGGAATCGTGACGGCGGGCAACAATGCGGGGACGCCAGCGACGACGATGCCGAGATGGCGGGATGGCAAGGCGGGATCGCCGCCGACTGGCAGGACGGTATAAGAGACGCGGGCGGTGCCACCGGCCAGTGGCGTGACCTCTTCCACCGGCAAGGCGATGGTGAGATCAAAAATGGCGCCGGGCACGGTGAGCGACGGACTGACCCATTTGTGGGATGCACCGGTACCGGGAATGCGTCCCTCGAAGGTCGCGGTAATGGTGTCGCCCGGCTCGATATTGCGCGCGGCGCGCACCTGCCGCCGGCCGGCGGTTGGAATCTGGATTGTAAAGGGCGTGTCGCCCTGTTTCAGCGGATCGATCGTGCCGTTGTCGGCCTCGCGAATCCGTGGGGCCGTCAGCGCATCCGGCGGCTCAATCTCCACGTCGACCAGGGTGAAACGCGAGTGCCCCGAATGGTTGCTGACCACGTCGAAGATCTCATACGACACCGGCAGATCCTGAATCCCACCCACCTGCTCCAGCTGCTCGCGCGTGAGCGTGACGGATACGGGCCGCCCGACGTCGCTGGCGGTCACCGCTGGCAGTGTCAGGCGTAGCCTTTCCCAGTCCACGATGGCGACGTCGCCCTCGGCCATGTTAGTCCAAGCGGGCACGGTGACCGTGACCGCGGTCGCTGACGCTGGTACCGGACTGGGCACGACCTCGGCTAGGACCAATGCCTCGTTGAAACGCGCGCTCGGATCGGCCGGATCACCCGGGATCGTGCGCTTGATCCGAACGCGCAAGGGCTCGATGCTTCCATCGGAATTGCCGTTGCTGTAGAGCACGTCGTAACTGAAGTCGTACTCGCCATCGGGATACTTGTTGATCTCCGATGCGTTGGCTTCCAGCGTAAAGACCGGACTGCCCTGGCGACTCTCTGGCAGGTCGCCAGGCTGGATGACATGGCTGGCGATCTGCTTTTCTTCAGCGCCGACCTTCATGAAGGCGCGCAGGGTGTCGCCGGGGCCTACTTCGTCGAGGCTCAGCGGACCCATCACCATCCGCACACGGGCGTAGGGATCGGCGATCAAATCGAAATGCCCCAGTCCGCCATCTTTGATGTCGGGCATGATCATCTGGGGCAGTACCGCCGCGCGCGGGCGGCGGGTGGAACGTGGGTGGGTATGCATGGTCGCATCCTTGCGGTTGGGTCTCAGGAGCCGCGTGTATCGATCTTGATCTGCACGGGGGCGGATGCGACCGGCGTGGTTTCACCTGACGTGTTGTTCACCTTGTAGACCGCCTCGATATAGAAAAAGCGGTTGTCGGGCAGCTGGTAGACCAGTCGTTCCCGCGGGATGCGGTAGGCCACGTAGGGAACCTCGACCGGCTGCCTTTCGTTGCCGTCCGGCTCCTTCACCGGTTGTGACTCCGCGTCGAGCAACGTAAGCGGCGAAGCCAGTCGCTGCTGGAAGCCGCGTGCCGGAATGGGTGAGCCGTCCCGCGCGCTGAAGTACATGAACTCGATGAGGACTTCCTGCCCGGTGCCGTTGAACCGCGTCCACTCTGGCAGGGCGAGCAAGGTCCCGTCATTGATCTTAGACATATCCATCCAGGTGTCCTCGCTCTCGGGGCATAGCGCGGCAGCGAGCTCCTGGCCGTCACCCGGCAGTTCATCCTTGCCATGGACGACGACGTCCTTGACGGGTGACATGGTCGTGTTCTCACCGCCCTGGACGGCACGGGTAATGGCGTATTGCAGGGCCATCGTCCCGCTTCCGGCATCCTCGATGACCTTGGCGGGGATACTGAAAACAAGGGGCTCGGTAAGATCCGTCAGGTCGCCCGCGACGATGGTATGGGGCGGCAATGCCTCGTCCTGGTAGGTCACGGTGACGACATCGTCCAGCTTGAAGACATCGCGCGGCGTGGCGTGGCGTGTCTGCTTAGGCACTTCGACTGTCGCAGGCTTGCCAAAATCATCCCCCTCGATCTTGTCGCGGGCGTTGCTGGCGGCGACCAGGGTGGGCTTTTGCAGGTTGTCGTTTCCGGGGGTCTCGGGGTCGGGATCCCCACCACCAATCTGGTAGACGTTTACGTCGACAGTCTTCGAGGGAGACGTGTCTACGTCAACGCTACCGCGCTTCAAACGATAAAGCACGTCGACGGGGACGATCTGGTCGGCGTCGTTGGCGGTGGCGGTCCATTCCTCGTAGATCGCGGGGTACATCACGCCGATGACGATGTCGTCCTCGGCGTCGGCATCACTTGCCGTGATGGTATACGGCGTAAGCATCGCCTCACCCCAGAAGAGCGTGAGTACGTCGCCCGGCTTGAAATCCACGCTCCACGGAATGATCACGACCACACCGTCGTTCGCGGTCGCATCGGCAAGGTCGATCAGCTTCTGCTTGCCCCCTGTGTCGTCATCGTCGTCGAACGCCGGTACCTCGACGGCCTTCAGGTTCGGCGCACCTTCCAGGACAACCTGCACCGTGAGCGTGTTGGAGTTGCTGGAAACGTTGCCCGCCCGGTCGGTAATCCTGTACTGGAAGCCAATGAGTCCATCGCCTGCGGCTGCAATCACAGCCTGGGTCGCGTAGGCGACCTGGTCTCCGGTGTGGCCGTAAGGGAATTCGGTGACGTAGGAGTCGGCGCTGCCGTCGACGATGGCGACGACCTTGTCGCCGTAGGCGAAGCCCTCGTAGCTGGGAATCGTCAACGCGAGGCCCTTGGTCACGCCGTCGGGTAAGGTGACGAGCTTGTCTTTGGTCAGCCCGCCATCGCGGATAGCTGCATCCACGTCGGGTGCGCCGAGGAAATGGCTGCCGCCGGGCGCTACTTTATCAATGACAAAACGGTCGCCGGGACCGGTGTCCGTGCCGCCGCTTCCTTTCGAATAATAGAGTCGATAGTTGAGGAAATTGGTGCCCTCGAGCAGCGGCGTGTTACCGGGTATGGTGAAGGGCAATGGCGAGAAGTCCGTCTCTTCCGGGACGATCTTGGTCTCGAGCTCGATGCCGTTGAGGATAAGGGTGACTTCTTCTCCCTTGTTGAGCTCGTCCCCCATCGGCACCTTGACCTCGATGTCTTTGCCTTGCTCGCTCTTGAGCAGGATATGGTCGGGCTCGGCCTCGTTCGGCGTACCCGTCGCCTTGAGCGCAAACTTCGTCTCGTCGAATTCTATGACACCGTCAAGGACGGCCCGGGTCCCCGGAGCCGCAGCGAGCGGCGTGATGAAGAATCGGCTGACCGGCTGGCCTTTGCCGTTGCGCAGATAGATGCGCCGGGCTGGAAAAACATGCGTGCGCTTGCGGGGGGTGCTGCGTGCCATGGCCGACTCCTTGTCGTGGTTGGAACTCCGTTTCAGCGCACGCTACGCCGATCGCGTGCCAATGGAATAGGCCTTTCGACGTAGGATCCGCGGTTTCACGCGCGCTTCATGCGGGCGGCGTAGGTTAGCGGCCACGTGCCGGAACCACGTGATCTCCGCGAGCGGTGGCCCACTGCCGGGGCGGGGGAAGGTAACGATCGTCGTGCATTTTTAGGAGTTCGCCTAATAGGCGGACGCCATCACGCGTGCTGCAATGTGCATTGCAGGCTACCTGCCCTCCCGTGTTTCAGTCCCGAAGCAGCGCCGCTTCGTCCCGTCGGCTGCGGAGGCCCCCACTCATTTCCGGAACGTTTATGGACGTCTTATATCCCCGTGCGCGTCGTGCGCCCCTCTTTATCGCCGTGCTTGCTGCCCTTTCGCTGCAGCCTTTCACCGCCTACGCAGCGACGCTGGGCCCTGGCAGGGAAGCCACGGTGGCACCAGGCGATCCTGTCGAGACGTGGTTGCTCAACAGTGCCACGCTTCGAATCGAAGGTGGCGATGCGCTAGGCGTCACCGCGCTGTCGGGCAAGCTGTTCATGTCCGGTGGCAGTGTGCTGCACAACGGCGCCAACGCGGCCGCGGTGGAGCTGCGCAACGGCAGCACCGGCGTGATCACCGATGCGACGATCCGGTCGACGACGGGCGACGGCGTCCAGGCCGCGGCCGACGGCGTGGCTACGCTGCCAAACAACGTCACCATCGCTTCGAGCAGCATCACCGGTGCGCGGATGGGCGTGCGTTCCAGCGGCGGTTCGATCACCCAGGTCCGTGGGTCGCAGCTGACCGGGGCCGATGCCGGGCTTGGCGTCATCTGGGGCAGCGTGGATGTCCGCGATTCCACCATCACCGGCGTGGCCAGTGGCGTTTCCGTCTTCAAGGACGAGCGCGGCGGCGGGGTGGGTGCGCCCGTGCGCCAGCTCACCCTGGACAACACCCGGGTAGTAGCCACGGGCGGTAGTGCGGTCCGCGTCACCTCGCTGCTGGCCGGCGGCACCGACAACGTCACCATCGACATCAGCAACGGCAGCACGCTGACCGGCTCCAATGGCACCGCGCTGGAAGTGGTGGGTGGTACATCGCGCCCTGGTGTCATCGCCCCGGCCAGTGCCGACGTAACGCTTCGTTCAAGCGATATCGTCGGCAATGTCGTGGTGGGCGAGCAGGGCAGCCTCAATCTGGCGCTGGGTGGACAGGCAAGCCTCACGGGTGCCATCAATGGTGATGTCACGGTGGGTGTCGACGCGACGTCGCGCTGGAACGTTACGGCGGCATCGGACGTCAGCGCGCTGACGCTCGATGGCGCGGCGAGCTTCATGTCCGCTGCGGATGCGTCGCACCGTGACCTTCACGTACGCGGAGATTTCGGCGGCACGGGAGGTGTGCTCACTTTCAACACCGTGCTGAACGAAGGCGGCTCGCTGGGCGTGCAGCAGACCGATCGCCTGCTCATCGAAGGCGATGTCACCACCACGGGGCCGACCAGGGTCGTGGTAACGCCCACGGGCAATGGTGGCCTCACCGACCTCAACAAGGACGGCATCGTCGATGCCAACGAAGGCATCTCGCTGATCCAGGTCGGTGGCACCTCGCGTCGCGATGCGTTCGAGCTGGCCGGTGGCTACGTCGCGGCCGGTCCGTACCAGTACAAGCTTTACGCCTTCGGCCCGGGTGAGGTCGATCCCGCGCAGAAGCAACTCGTGGGCAGCGGCTTCAACTGGGATTACCGCCTGGGTAACAGCTATGTCTGCGAGGAAGACTGCGGGCCGGTGAAGCCTGTCGATCCCGAAAATCCCGGTGAACCGGAGAACCCGGGCGAGCCGGAGAATCCGGGCAATCCTGACGAACCGGAAATCCCGAACCCCGGTCCCGAGCCGGGCGATCGCGTCGAAGTGGTCCCGCAGGTGCCTGCCTACCTTTCGGCACCCGCCGCGCTGCTCACCTACGGCGACATGCTCAACGATGGCCTGCACCAGCGACTGGGCGATATCCGCAACGGTGAATCGCATGACCCGGTCGGCGGTGAAATGTTCGCGCGCTACCTCGGCGGCCAGTTGCGTTATTCGTCGAACCTGTCGTTCAAGCAGTTCGGCTATGACTTCGACCAGCAGGTCAACGCGCTGCAGGTGGGCGGTAGCGTCATCGCGCTGGATGGCGACAACGGCTCGCTGCGTGCTGGCTGGGCGGTGGATCACGGCACCACGCGCGTGACGCCGAAGGCACTGGATGGCGAAAGTTCCTCGAAGTACACCGCGAACGGTTTGGCCGCCTGGATCACGTGGCAGCATGGCGATGGCTTCTGGGTCGATGGCGTGCTCTCGGGTACGCGTTACCACGGCAACGTATCCACCGCGATGCGCGGCGACGAGGTGGCCGATATCCGCGCCACAGGCTGGGTGATGTCGGTCGAGGCCGGCATGCCGCTGGCGATCGGTGGCGACTGGACGGTGGAGCCGCAGTTCCAGCTCAAGCGCCAGCAGCTCAACTTCCGTCGCTTCCAGGACAGCGATGGGCTGGATGTCGCACTGGGCACGGCAGGGCAGACCAGTGCGCGTCTGGGCGTGCAGCTGGGCTGGTCGGTCAATCCCGCGTTCGCACCCTACGGCCGCGTCGACCTGATCCACACCACCGGCGGTGCGCCTGGCGTGGATGTCTCCAGCGAAGCCTTCGACGTCGGTGCGCGGTTTGCCAGCGGGCGCGTGGGCAACGCCGTGCGCGCCGCGGCGGGTGCCACGGCGCAGCTTGGCCGGCACGTGCAGGTGTATGGCGAGGGTACGTGGCAGACGTTTACCGGCACCTACGGTATGCGTGGCTGGGCCGGGTATGCAGGCCTGCGCGTGACGTTCTGATTCCCCCCCTGCCGATATCGCCCGGGTCGCCTGCGGCCCGTCATCCGTGTCGCTTCCAGCGGCGCATCCGCTGCGCGTGGTGTGTCCCTTGCGTCCCAGGCGGAATCCATCCGCATTGGGCTGTCGAGGGGCCCGGGTGATATCGTGGATTCGACTATAGGCTGATGATTTAGAAAGAGAATAGGCCGGTGGTTGTAGGCGCGCGCGTCCGCTTTCGGACGCAGGAAAACAGCCTCTCGTCGCGTGTTTGCGGAGACTCGCGCAGGTATGCCATTCGTGCCTACCTTATCCGGACACCAGCGTCCGGATACGGACGAATCCTCAGCGGATCGCGATGATCCACAGCGCGGCGCCCTGCACGGGCGCGACGGTCCAGTGCACCTGGTAGGTGCCGGCGCTATCCACCTGGCGCCACGCGACCGCACCTTGCACGCCACTTTCGTCGGGCAACTGGAGGAAGCTGTCGATGAGCGTAAAGCCGTCGCCGGGTACGGCGGTCATCCGCTTGACGCCGCCATCGCCCCACCAGAACGCCAGCAGCGTCGCCGGTCCGTCCACGGTGATCGACTTGCTCGCGACGACCATCGACGGATCCGCATAGTTCTGCGCCATGGCTTGCACCCGCGTGGCGTTGCGCACCTCGATGAAGGGCAGGGATAGCTCGCCCTTCGGCTCGCCGGGCTTGGCGATGGAGACCCGATGCCCCGTGCCGCCCTTCGCCGCCAGCGCGACGAAGGCCTTCACGTCGAAGCGTTCGCCGTAGTTGGCGTAGGTCATGGGCCGGCCCAGCGATTTCCAGCGGTTCGCGTAGGTGTCCTCCAGGCGGCCATCGTTGCTGGCATAGCCGGCGTTGAACGCGATCAGCACGCTACCCGTGGGTGCCGTATCCATCGCGGGCGTCACCGCCGGATCGGTGCCGAGACCTTCGCCCTGGCCAAGGAAGACATGCGCGCCCAGCGACGGCGGTGGCTCGGCGGCCATGCTGGCGGTGGCAATCAGGGCGAGGCCGAGCAGGCAGGCGAGCAGGCGTGGCGTGGGCATGGGCATGGGCATCCTCCATAAGTTGTACTTGTCACGTGGCAAGGCGTAGGCCACGCTTCACGCTGAGGCGCACTGTCGGGACGATAACGCGTGCGCCACCCCTGGGGGCCAGCGATGGCGGCAGACGAAACCGATTTCCTGGACCTGTACGGCAAGCTGCGCCTGCAGCCGGACTGTTCGTTGGCCGACTTCAAGCAGGCATATCGCCGGCATGTGTCGCAATGGCATCCCGACCGGCGCAGCCGCGGCCCGCGCGCGGATGCATTGGCGGCGCGGCGCCTGCAGCGCCTGATGGCGCAGTATTCGGCGGCGATGTCGTTCCACAAGCAACATGGGCGGCTTCCCGGCGCGGCGCGGGTGAATCCTCCTCGCGCGAATGTCGTACCGCTGGTTCCTTCCGCGGCCGTGGCGGCGGGTCCTTGCGACGACGTCGTCGAGCGCGAGGATGACGACACGGGCGTGCCGGCAGGCGACGACGTGTCGTACGTCGACGCGTCGACCGGCTTCGCTGCCTCCGTCGCGTCGGTCCCGTCGGAGGCGGCCGCGCAGGACGACGCATCGACCGAACTGGTGGTGTTCGTCACCCCGCCATCGACGGCAGGCCATCGCTCCGTGCCGCATGCGACGGCGCACGTGTCGGATCGTCCGGAAAGCAGCCGTGCCAGCGTGGATTCGCCCGGCTTCCCGACGCGGCGCATCTTCCTGCTGGCCAGCATCGTCATCGCCGGGGTGCTGGTCTGGACGCTGATTCCCGACCCCGACCGGATCGATCCGGAGAACGAAAACCTGCCCGTCGTCGCGCTGGAGCGTCCGGCGCACGCCGTCGCCTCGGCGATGCTGAGCGTTGGCATGAAGGACGACGACGTGGTCGCCGTCGAAGGCGAACCGACCCTGCGCGGGGCGGATCGCTGGGAGTACGGTCCCTCGTGGGTGCAGTTCGAAGGCGGCTCGGTGGTCGACTGGTACAGCTCGCCGTTGCGGACCCTGCATACCTCGTCGGCGCATGCGCCGCGCTGACGCGCGGGTTTAGCGCGCGCCACGGCCGAAGATCACCACTTCCACGGTTTCGATCAGGATGACCAGGTCGAGGAAGATGCTGTGGTTCTTCACGTAGAACAGGTCGTATTTCAGCTTCTCGGCAGCGTCCTCTTCGGAGGCGCCGTAGGAGTAGCAGAGCTGCGCCCAGCCGGCGAGGCCCGGCTTGATGCTGTGGCGCAGGTTGTAATAACGGATCTTGCCTTCCAGGTCGGAAACGAACTGCGGGCGTTCCGGGCGCGGTCCCACGATGCTCATGTCGCCGCGCACCACGTTCCACAGCTGCGGTAGCTCGTCGAAGCGAAGCTTGCGGCAGATCTTGCCCACGCGGGTGACGCGGTCGTCGTTGGCCTTCGCCCAGCGGGCCACGCCGTCCATCTCGGCATCGGTGCGCATGCTGCGGAACTTGTACAACCAGAACGTACGGCCGTGTTCGCCCACGCGCTCCTGGCGGTAGAAGATCGGCTGGCCGCGGCCGGATTCAAGGCGGATGGCCAGGGCGACGCCGAGCATCAGCGGCCAGCAGAGCAGGGCGATGGTGAACGACGCGACGATGTCGAATGCGCGCTTGGCGAACAATGCCAGCGGCGTGGCGTTGAAGCCGGAGGAGAACACCAGCCACGAGGGATCGAGCATGGTCAGCTGCACGCGGCCGGCTTCGCGCTCGACGAAGGTGGTCAGGTCGGTGATCTGCACGCCGAGCTGGCGACAGGCCAGCAGGTCTTCCATCGGCAGCGAGCCACGCCGGTCGTCGACGCCCACCACGATTTCGCTGATCCGCTCGCGCGCGGCCAGCTCGGCGAGCGGCATCTGGCGATCCAGCAGCAGCGATTCGGGCACCTGCGCTGTGTCGTTCGGCCCGGGTACGTAGCCGACGAGGTAAAAACCACGGCGATCGGAGCGGCGACGCATGCGGGTGTGGATCTGGGCGGCACGGGTGCCGGCGCCGAACACCAGCACGCGGCGCTTCAGCGCATCCATTTCGACCAGGCGCATGAACAGGCCGCGGAAGGCCGCGGTGGTGACGAAGCCGATGACCAGACCCATGCCGAGCACGCCACGGCCCACGTAAGCGGGCGGGATGACGTAGTAACCGACGATCAGCGCGAAACCGCCGAGGACGAAGGCGATGGCGTGGCGGGCAAGCTGGCCGCGCCAGCTCATGCGCAGGTTGCCACGGTATTCGCCCAGCGCCGCCATGCCGAGGAAGATCACCACGGCGAACATGGTGGCGCGGGCGACCACCGTATTGTTTGAGGCCTGCAGGTCTTCGGGCGACGGAGCGAAACGGATCCAGGTGGCGACGTTGAGCGAGAAGGCCAGCAGCGCCAGCTCGACGGCACCGAGCAACGTAAGCCAGCGAACGATCGGCTGTCGGAACAGGCGAAGCATCGGAGATCCCCTAGTCGCACGCCGTGTAGCGTGCCGATGCAGCGAGGCTAGGCGCCGTGCGCAGGTGTGTCGATTGCACTTCCGGTCGTGGGATGGCTAGTCCGAATGGTTGTAACAGCGGTGTGTCAGTTCGGATGGCCGGCCGTGGGCGCGAGCACGTGCAGGCGCGCGTCATGGACACCGGCGGGCGTCGCGACGGCGGCGACCCAGCCGTCCTCGTGGCCGACGTTGCGGGTTGCACACGCGGGGTAGTGCGCGGCATCCGGTGGTGGCAACAGCAACTCGAACGCAGGCGCCGGCGTGCTCGCCGGATCGGTGCGCAGGCCGACGCCGAAGGCCTTCAGCAAGGCCTCCTTGCGCGTCCACAGTTCCATCAGCCGGCGATGGCGAACCTCGCCGTCGAAGGCGGTCATGTCCTCGATTTCCTGGCGCGTGCAGAACACCGGGGCCAGCGATTCCAGGTCGATCTTCGCCGGCATGCGTTCGATGTCGATGCCGACCGTCGCGGCAGTGCATACCGATATCGCGATCATGCTGCCACTGTGGCTGAGGCTGGTGGACAGGGCGCTGCCGGGCAGCCTTGGCTGGCCCGTCGTCGTCGCCGCCAGCGGCACTTCTTCGGGTGCGACGGCGAGGCACTGGCCCAGCGCGACGCGCCAGACCGCGTGCGCCATCGCATACGCGTCGCGATCATCGCGGAAGCGAAAACGCGCCGCGCGGGCACGCTCGGTCCGGTCGAGCACGTCGTTGGCGCCGGCCTGGTGCTCGCCGAATTCGGCGGCGTCGAAGACGACCACCACCGCCTGGCGCGCAGTGCCTGCGCTGAAACCACACTCGCGCAGGCGCGAACCCACATGGCGGACGAACTGGTCCCTGCGCTCGCCAGACATGCGCGCCTCGTCAGCTTAGCCCGCTGCCTTCGCAGACGCTCAGGAGCACGCGCAGGTGCTCGGCAAGGCGCAGGCTGAGGGCGACGATGGTGAAGGTGGGGAAGGCCCAGCCGCTGGTCGGGAAGACCGAGCTGCCGGCGACGTGCAGGTTATGCATGCCATGCACCGTGCCGGCGGTGTCGACGACGCCCGTGGACGGGTCGGTGGACATGCGCGTGGTGCCCATGTGGTGCGCGGTGCCGAACACTTCCGGCGTCGCGCCCGCGTCGACCGTCCAGGCCGAGGGCACGAACGTGCCGCCGCAGGCGTCGGCGAGCGGCCGGCCGGCCACCGCGGCCAGGGTTCGGTAGGTGTAACGGTCCAGTTCGGTCAGGCGCCAGTCGATGTTGACCCGGCGCAGGCCCAGCGGATCACGCACATGGCCCAGCGTGACCCTCGAATCGCGGTTCGGTGCCTGCTCGAAGAAGCCGACCAGTTCGACACGGTCGCTCTGTACGGTGGGCTTGTCGGCGGCTTTCTGGGCCACGGCGCGGATCACGTCGCCCATGTGCAGGGCGAGGCTCACCGCGCTGGCGGCCAGCCGCGGCGATGCCGCCACGGCGGTGCCACCCGGCCCGTTCTGCATGGCGGCGGAAAGGCGCGCTTCCAGCAGCGCCGCCTCGTTGCGATTCGGCGGCCGCAAGGCGGTGCGCACGTTGCGCAGGGCGCGGATGCCCTTGGGCACGGCACCCTCGACGGCAAACGGATGCACGCGCCCATTGAGGACGCGGTGCTGGCGTTGCGCGGCACCGGCCAGGCCGATCTCCGGGGCGATCGCCGCACGCTCCTTGCCGATGGTGCGCTCGTAGGGCCGGGTCAGCCGGTCGGGCGTGCGCGACTGCACGTTGCCTAGCGTGCCGCGTGGGTGATCCATGAAGTAGCGGCCGACCATGTCGCGATCGTTGCCGAGGCCGCAGGCGGCGACGCCATCGGAGGCGAGCAACATGCGCGCGTTTTCGATGCCGCCGGCGGCGAGCACGAAGTGCCGTGCACGCACGTGGCCACGGCGGCCGGTCAACGAACCCAGCCGTGCGCGCATGACTGCCGTGGCGGCCGGGTTGGCTTCGAGTTCGAGCAGGTTGGCGTGCAGCAGGACCTGGATGTTCGGTGCCGCGCGCAACTCGTCGCGGTAAGCGTCGCCGAACAGGATCGGGCTGCGCGCGAACAGCAGGTTGACCAGCGCATCCGGGTCGAGGTCGAGCGGCTTGCGTGGCGGCGGACCATCGAACTGCCCGGGGCCGAAGCCGTGGGCCGTGTCGATCTGGCAGAAATCGCGTGCCTTCGCGTACCACGGGGCGAGGTCGGCGTAGCGCAGCGGCCAGCCACTGTCAGGCACCCATTCGCGTGGTTCGAGGTCGCTGTCGGCAAGCGGGATGCAGCCACCGCCCCATAGGGTGCAGCTGCCGCCAAACACGCGCATGCGCGAGTGCGCCATGTCGAAGGGCAGGCCACCGTGCGCCGTGCCCTCGCAGAGCGCCTGGCTGCGGTCCTCGCCGCTGAGCCCGCCGCTTTCGACCAGGCACACGCGTACGGACGTGCCGAGGAAGGCACGCGCGATCGCCATGCCGGCCGGCCCCGCGCCAATGACGCAAAGGTCGGCCTCGTGATCGGCAGGCACCGACCCATCAAGGTAATCGAGGATCACAATGCTTACTCCCAGGCAAGGATGACGCTGGCTATTCTTGTTTTGTCTCTACAGCCGACCATCCACCGCATCCCGCGGTAGCACGTACTTCACGTCGTACACCACGGACGCGGGCTTGCCGAAGGCACGGATGCCCTGGGCGCCCATCGCCGCGAATTCCCGATGGCCCACGGCGACCACGATGGCGTCGTAGGTGCCTTCGCGCGGCGCTTCCACCGGCGCGATGCCGTATTCGTGGATCGCCTCTTCCGCACGTACCCAGGGATCGTGCACATCCACGGTCACGCCATAGGCGTGCAGGGCGGCGACGATATCGACGACGCGCGTGTTGCGCAGGTCGGGGCAGTTTTCCTTGAACGCCAGGCCGAGCATGAGTACCCGC
Source organism: Bacillus sp. NP157 (assembly GCA_018889975.1). Taxonomy (NCBI): domain Bacteria; kingdom Bacillati; phylum Bacillota; class Bacilli; order Caryophanales; family Bacillaceae; genus Bacillus; species Bacillus sp. NP157. The sequence goes on along the minus strand of CP076546.1, from coordinate 1,487,442 downwards.
GCGCAGACGGGATTGATGCCCTTGCGCACCATCAGGCGGACCAGCTCGCTGGCGATGTACGTGCCCATGCTGTCGTTGGTACGCCGGCCGGCGAGGATCACGTCGGGGTGGTGGCCGACCTGCTGGGCCTTGTGGGTCAGGTAGTACGGATCCACGCTGATGCAGTGGCCGCCGACCAGGCCCGGACGGAATGGCAGGAAGTTCCATTTGGTGCCGGCCGCCTCGAGCACTTCGAGCGTGTCGATGCCGAGCTTGTTGAACAGGATCGCGAGGTCGTTGACCAGGGCGATGTTGAGGTCGCGCTGGGTGTTCTCGATGACCTTGGCCGCTTCGGCCACCTTCAGCGAGCTAGCGCGGTGCGTGCCGGCGCTGATCACCGAACGGTAGAGGGCATCGACGAAGTCGGCCGCGGCCGGGGTCGAACCCGAGGTAACTTTGAGGATTTCCGTAACGCGGTGGGCTTTGTCGCCGGGGTTTATCCGTTCCGGGCTGTAGCCGACGAAGAAATCCTGGTTGAAAACGAGTCCCGATTCGCGCGCCAGGATCGGCACGCAGACTTCCTCGGTGCAGCCGGGATAGACGGTGGATTCGTAGATCACCACGTCGCCGCGCTTTAGCACCTTGCCCAGCGTTTCGCTGGCACGGACCAGCGGGGTGAGGTCGGGCCGGCGGGCGTCGTCGATCGGCGTCGGCACGGTCACGATGAATACATCGCACTCGGCCAGGTCGTGCATGCCCGACGAGAAGCGCAGCCGGGCGGCCGCCGTCAATTGATCCGGGTCAACCTCGAGGGTGGCGTCGTGGCCCGTGCGGAGCTCGCCGATGCGCCGGGAATTGATGTCGAATCCGAGGGTTGGGTATTTCTTGCCGAATTCCACGGCCAGTGGGAGGCCGACGTAGCCGAGGCCGACGATGCCGAGCCTGACCGTGTCCAGCGCGCGTGGAAAAAAGGCGGACGGCTCGCCCTGGGCATGGCCGGCGGCCGCCGGTTCGTCCACGACGGTATCGCCCTCTTGACGGCTTTGTGTATCCATCCCCGCGTCCACCCCTTAGCCAAGACATGAGAACCCCCGTAGAGGGGACGGGCAAAGCGTAGCAATGCACCATCCGCTTGCCTGTATGGCTTACGGGCTCGGACGAACGGCCGATGGCCGGGACTGAACGGGAGGCGAGGGTAGGGCGCATCGCGCATGAAAACGGCGTTTACAAGCGCTGGGGGCCGCAGTATGTTTCGGCCGCCACCACCCCCGTGGGTAGGCATATGACTAGCAACCGAGCTTTGGTCCTCTCATGTCCGCGCGAACCTATGTAGGGTCTGTGCGCGTGGCCTTGCTGGACGATCACGCCCTCGTCCTGAAAGGGCTCGTCGCGCACCTCAAGACCTACCCCTCGATCGTCGTCGTCGGCGGCGCCGCCAATAGCCAGCACTTTCGCCTGTTGCTGGGGCGGATGCCGGCGGACGTGGCGTTGATCGACTACGCCCTGGCGGCGGACGACCCCGATGGCCTGAGCCTGGTGCGCTCGCTGCGCGCGTCGTTCCCGCGGATGAAGGTCGTCGTGGTCTCCGCGTATGAAGAGGGCCCGCTGGTGCGCAGCCTGCTTGCCGCGGGTGCGCACGGTTTCGTTTCCAAGAGCCAGCATCCGGACGAGGTCGTGCGCGCGATCGATGCCGCGATGACCAACCGCATCTACGTGCCGCCCGCACTGGAGAAGATCGGTTGCGACGGCGTGGACGCGGCGCTGTCGCCGAAGGAACGCGAAGTGATCCGTTGCCTGCTGAACGGCCTGACCGTGAGCCTCATCGCCGCCAAGTTCGGGCGTAGCCTGAAGACAATCAGCGCGCAGAAAGCGTCGGCGTTCCGCAAGCTGCAGATCGTCAGCGATGTCGAGCTGTTCCGGGCGCGTGACCACATCCTCGCGATGGAACGCGGAAAACGCCTGTGATCCGCATGCCCGTCATCCGCCTTGCCGTGATCAGCATGCTCACGGCGATCGCGCTCCTGGCCATGTCGCCGGCATGGGCCGACGATGCGCCGGATGCCGTGACGCGCGCGCGTGCCGTCGCGGCACATCCGGTGGTCCGCATCGCCATCGACGGCCAGCAGGGTGGCGAGCTGCGCGGCAACCAGGCCAATCCGCTGGTGACGGAATACCCGGCGCTCGCCGCGAAGAAAACCGGGTTGCGCTTCGTCACGGTGCGGACGCCCTCGTGGGAAGCCTCGGTCCAGGCCCTGCGCGAGGGCAAGGTCGACATGCTGCCGACCCTCAGTGACCGGCTGGTCGGCGACCTGGCCGACATCGCCGCGTTGTCGCGTCCGTTCTACGTTGGCCACACGCTGATCATCGCCCGGAACGTCGGTCCGGCGCGGATGGTGCTGGCCGATCTCGACGGTCGCGCCGTCGCCTTCAAGGGCGGCGGCGAGTACGAGAGCTGGCTGCGCCGCGAGCATCCGGCCATCCATCGGCTGCCGCTGGCCGATGTGCACCAGGTCCTCGCCGCAGTCGAAAGCGGCATCGCCGATGCAGGCATCGGTATCGACGCAACCTACCATCCCATCGTCCGCCGCGACTACGCGCTGAGCCTGCGCATCGCGGGCGATGTGCCCGAAATGCCCGCGACGGTGCGCCTCGCCGTACGCAAGGATGCCGCTGCGCTGTTGGGCGTGGTCGACGAGAGCCTGGGACGGATTACCCCTGGTGAGAACGAGGCGGTGATCGAGCGCTGGCTGGAAACCGCCTACCTGCGCGCGCCGACCCTGGCACACGTCGTCTCGGTTTACCGGGTGGAGATCGGCCTGGGGCTCGGCCTGCTCGTGGCGCTGGTGTTCGCGCTGTGGCAGTTGCGCCGCGCCCAGCTGGCTTCTCGCCGCGGCGAACAGCAGAAGACGATGTTGCTCGCCGTCATGAGCCACGAAGTGCGCAACGCGGTGAACGCCGTGACCTCATCGATCGACCTCATGGCGCGCATGCCGACCTCGCCGCCGCAACGCGACCTGATGGCGATCGCGCAGAGCAGCGCACGCAACCTGCAGCAGCTTTTGCGCAGCGCGCTGGACTACACCCGCACCGAGGTCCAGGGCTTCGTGCCCGAGCTTGCGTCGTGCGATGCGCTGGCGGTCGCTCGCGACGTCGTCGAAGGGCAGCGCCCGGCGATCGAACAGAAGGGGCTGGACGCGCGGCTCGACCTGCCGATGGGCGCACTGCCGTGGCTCCTGCTCGATGAAACGCGGCTTCGCCAGTTGCTGGAAAACCTGTTGTCCAACGCGGTGAAGTTCACCGAGCACGGCCACGTGGGGATCGCGCTGTGGCAGGCCACCACCGACGACAACCTGCGTCGGCTGGTGATCGAGGTCTTCGACACCGGCGTGGGCGTGCCACGCGATCGCCAGCGCGACCTGTTCGAACCCTTCGCGCAGGCGCACGGGCGGCGTTCGCGGCGGCTGGGTGGCACCGGCCTGGGCCTCGGCATCTGCCACGAGATCACCCGTCATCTCGGTGGCCGGCTCGAACTCAAGAGCGAGGAGGGCGTGGGCACGTCGGTGCGGATCGAACTGCCGACCAGCCTGGTCCCCGCCAGTGAACCTGCCGACCTGCGCGAGCCGGCGGCCCCGATCGTGGGAGGCGGCACCGTCCTGCTGGTCGAGGACCATCCGGCGAACCGGCAGATCATGGCGGCCCAGCTGCGTTACCTCGGCTACGAAACATTTGCCGTCGACCGCGGGCAGGCGGCGATCGATGCATGGCGACCTGGCCGTTTCGTCGCCGTGCTTCTGGATTGCGAGCTACCCGACATGCAGGGCTACGACATCGCCGCCGAGTTGCGGGCGCGCGAGCGCGCGGCGGGGTCGTCGCGGCTACCCTTCGTCGCCATCTCGGCCAACGTCGGCGAGGATCACCAGCGTCGCTGCGTGGCGAGCGGCATCGACACGGTGCTGGGTAAGCCCCTGTCGCTGGAACGCTTGCACGATGTGCTGCTGGCGACGCCACCGCTGGCCTCGCAGGACGTGCTGTCCGCATTCCGCATGGAGGGCGCGCGCGACCTGGGCGCCATCGCCGCGGCCGTGGCGGCGGGGGACGAGGCGTCGGCAAAGCGCGCGCTGCATCGCCTGCGCGGTGCGGCCATGGTCTGTGGGGTCGTGGCGCTGGAGGTCGAGGCGGCACGGCTTGCCGAGGCGATCGGGGCGGGCGACGGCCCGGCCGTCGATGCGGGGCTGGCCGCGATGCAGGCCGTGCTCGAGTCGCCGGAAGCGGCCACCGACGAGGTCGTTCGCCTCCTTTAAACGTCGCATCGCGTACCCATGTCGATGGAGTTGGCTACCCTCAACCCGACTGGAGTCCATCGATGGCAAGCATCAACGCATCCGAAAGCGGCACGTTCAAGATCGGCGGCGACCTCGAGGTCAACCGCCTTGGCTTTGGCGCCATGCGCATCACCGGCGATGGCATCTGGGGCGACCCGGCCGATCCCGCGAAGGCCAGGGCCGTGCTCAGGAAAGCACCTGAACTCGGCATCAATTTCATCGATACCGCGGATAGTTACGGTCCTTTCGTGAGCGAAGACCTGATCCGCGAAGTGCTGCATCCCTACAAGGGCCTGGTCATCGCCACCAAGGGCGGCCTCACCCGGCATGGGCCGAATATCTGGGCGCCGGTCGGCCGCCCGGAATACCTGCGCCAGTGCGTGCTGATGAGCCTGCGCCGTCTGGGCGTCGAGCGCATCGACCTGTGGCAGTTGCATCGCGTGGACGAGAAGGTCCCGGCCGACGAGCAGTTCGACGCCGTCGCGCAGATGCAGAAGGAGGGCCTGATCCGCCACGCCGGCCTCTCCGAGGTCAACGTTGAACAGATCGAAGCCGCGCAGAAGCACTTCAAGGTCGTGACGGTGCAGAACCTGTACAACCTCGGCAACCGCCAGAGCGAGGCCGTGCTCGATCATTGCGAGAAGAACAACATCGGCTTCATCCCCTGGTACCCGCTGGCCGCGGGCGAACTGGCGAAGGAAGGCTCGGTGCTGTCGAAGATCGCGCACAAGCTCAACGCCACCAATGGCCAGGTCGCCCTGGCATGGCTGCTGGAGCGCTCGAAGGTGATGCTGCCGATCCCGGGCACCGGCGACCCGGGCCACCTGGAGGAGAACGTGAAGGGCGCGGCGCTCAAGCTGTCGAAGGAAGATTACGAAGCGCTCGAGCACGCGGTGAAATAAATCCTGACCTACCCCTGTAGGAGCGCGCCTGCGCGCGATTGGCCGATATCGATCAGGCCAATATCGATCAGGCCTATACCGAGACCCTTTGGTATCGGCCCATCGCGCGCAGGCGCGCTCCTACAGTGGGTTCTTCAGTGGAGTTTTACAGGGGGATACGTCGTGCGGCGCAGACGATCGGCGATCCACAACGCCGTCGCACGGATCCACCCGTGCAGTGTCACCCGGTGCATCTGCTCGAGCGATACGAACAGCAGCTTCGCGATCCACCCGCGCATCGGGATGACCGCCGCGCCCTTGGCGACCGAGGGCACTTCGCCGGCAGCCTGGCGCACGCCGAGCGACACCAGCGTGCCCCTGGAGTGGTAGACGAAGGGTTTCACCGCTTCGCCGTGGACCAGTCCGGGCAAGGCATCGGCGAGCCAGCTGGCCTGCTGGTGCGCGGCCTGTGCCGTCGGCGGCACCACGGTGCCTTCCGGGTTATGCGCGGCATACGCGCAATCGCCGATCGCATAGATGTCGCGCACACCCTTCGCCGCGAGGTTCGCGTCGACCACGATGCGGCGGTCGCGCGATAGTTCGAACGGTCCCAGGCTCGTGACGAAGTCATGTCCGGTGACGCCGGCCGCCCAGACCTGGATCGCGCAGGGAATGTGCGAACCATCGGTGAGGGTGAACGAGCCTTCCTGCACCGACTTCACGCCGACGCCGACACGCACGGTGACGCCGATCCGTTCGAGGATGCGCTGCGCCCACGCCGAGGTACGCGGATCCACCGCCGGCAATACGCGCGGCGCCATGTCCATCAGCGTGATTTCCAGCTTCTTCGCCGAGCCCAGGCCGCCGTAGCGGTGCATGTCGTTGAACGCATGGTGCAGTTCGGCGGCGAGTTCCACCCCCGTGGCGCCGGCACCGACGATGCCGATGCGGATCTTGTACGAGGGATCGCCCGCGGTGCGCAGGGCCAGCGCGAGGATGCGCCGGCGCAGGTGGATCGCCTGGCCCGGGCTGTCGAGCATGTCGCAGTATTCGAGGACGCCCGGCGTGCCGAAGTCGTTCACCCGGCTGCCGAAGGCCAGCACCAGCGTGTCGTAGCCGAGGCTGCGCGGCGGCAGGATCAGTTCCTCGGTGCCGGGCAGGTGCACTTCCGCCAGGTCGATCGTCTTCGCCTCGACATCGACGCGCTGGATGGCGCCTGGCTCGTAGCGATAACCGTGCGCCGTGCCGTGGGCAAGGAAGGGCACGGCCTCTTCGCCGTCGCCGAGCAGTCCTGCCGCCAGTTCGTGCAGGCGTGGCTTCCAGAAGTGGCTGGGGTCGCGGTCGACCAGTGCGACGTCGAACGCCTTGTTGCCGCCCATCCTCGTGGCCAGTTCCACGCCCGCGGCACCGCCGCCGACGATCACGACCCTATGTTTATTCCCGTTCATGGATGAGTGCCCCGTTTTCAGTAACTGACCGAGAGCATAAAAGGAAAGCCGTGCGTTGCTTGCGAACGCAAAGCCTTTCCTGTACATCCATGCCATGCCGATGCGCCTCCCCCGACGACGAACCTGAGCCCTCCGTGCCTTGGCGCGCAAGCGCTGCCGCCCGTCGTCCCCGCTGGAGAAAAGTGTCCGTGTCCATGATGTCGCAGGTGGACGAAGCCCTCGCTTCGGTCTTCCACGCCCTGTCTTTGCCCCTCGCGCTCGCCCATGCCGAGCTGTCCAGCCATCCCGACCTCGCCGACCTGCAGTGCAACGGTGCGCTGGCTGCGTCGCGCGTTGCCCGCCGGCCGCCGCGTGCGATCGCTGAAGACATCGCCCTGGCACTGCGTCCCGATCCGCGCTTCTCGAGTGTGGAGGTCGCCGGGCCGGGCTTCGTCAACCTGCGCCTCGCCGACGGATTCCTCATCGTGGCGTCGGCCGGGATGCTGGCCGATCCCCGGCTGGGTATCGCCGACGAAGGGCAGGGCAGCCTCGTCGTGCTCGACTTCGGCGGCCCCAATGTCGCCAAGCCGCTGCACGTGGGCCACCTTCGCTCGCTGGTCCTCGGCGAAAGCCTGCGCCGGATCCATGCCGCGCTCGGCTGGCGCACCCATGGCGACGCCCATCTTGGCGACTGGGGCCTGCAGATGGGCATGCTCAGTGCGGCGATCCGCCGGCTGTCGCCCGGGCTGGCGTATTTCCATGGCGATGGCCCGTTCCCCACCGAGGCACCGGTATCGCTGGCCGCGCTCGAGCGCCTGTATCCCGAGGCGGCCGCGGCCTGTCGCGACGACCCCGTGCGGATGGCCGAAGCCCGCGCGGACACGGCGGCCTTGCAGGCGGGCGATCCCGGCCTGCTCGCGCTCTGGCGCAACCTGCGCCGGCTGAGCGTCGACGCCCAGGTCGCGGATTTCGGCCTGCTTGGCGTCCATTTCGATGCGCTGGATGGCGAAAGCGACGTCCGCGACGACGTCGCGCCGCTGGTGGCCGACCTGCGCGCACGCCACGTGGCACGCGAGAGCGACGGTGCGCTGGTGGTCGACGTTGCCCTGCCGGGCGATACCAGCGAGGTGCCGCCACTGCTCCTGGCCAAGCGCGACGGCGCGGCGCTCTACGCGACAACCGACCTCGCGACGCTGCAGGCGCGTGCACGGATGCCGGGGCTGGCGAAAGTGGTCTACGTCGTCGACCAGCGGCAGGCGCTGCATTTCCAGCAGGTGTTCCGCGCGGCGCGGCGGGCCGGCATCGCCGAAGGCATCGACCTCGTCCACGCGGGCTTCGGCACGGTGAACGGCACGGACGGCAAGCCGTTCAAGACCCGCCAGGGTGGGGTCGCACGCTTGCGCGACCTGCTCGACGAAGCCATCGAGCGCGCCGGTGAGCGCGTGCAGGCGTCCGCGCGCGTGGAACCTTCCGAGCACGACGCCCTCGCACGGATGATCGGCATCGCCGCGGTGAAGTTCGCCGACCTCTCGGGCGATCGGCTGTCCGGCTATGTGTTCGACGCGGAGCGGCTGGTGGCCTTCGAAGGCAAGACGGGTCCCTACCTGCAATACGCGGTGGTGCGGCTGCGCTCGGTGCTCGACAAGGCGGGTGGCGATGTCGACGACGCTGATTGGCCGGTATCGGCCGCGTTACTCCCGGTCGAGCGCGAGTTGTTGCTCGGCTGCCTCGCCTTCGCCGACAAGGTGGGCGAGGCCGCGCACGCATTGCAGCCAGGCATTCTCGCCGCGTGGGCGTATGACCTTGCGTCGCGCTTCAGCCGCTTCTACGCGCAGTGCGATGTGCTGGGTGAGCCCGACCGCGATACGCGCGCGCTTCGGCTCGGGATATGCCGGCTGTCGCTGGCCACGCTTGCACGCGCGCTCGACCTGCTCGGCATCGACGTGCCGAATCGCATGTAAGCCGTATCGTCGCGCCGCGATGCGCGGGCAGTTCCTGCCGTAGGGCGGGAGCCTGTCCGCGCGAACGCGATCTCACGCCTGCTTCGCGTAGGCGTCGGCGGCATCCATCACGCGCGCCGAGTACACCAGCGCGGCACCGGCGTTCATGGCGATCGCCACGCCGAGGGCTTCGGTGATCTCCTCGCGGGTGGCGCCGTGTTTCAGCGCCGCGGCCGTATGCACGGTGATACAGCCATCGCAGCGGGTCGTCACCGCCACCGCCAGCGAAATCAGCTCGCGCGTCTTCGCGTCGAGGTGGTTGGTCTTCGCGCCGGCGGACGAGAGCGTCTGGTAACCCTGGACGGTGCCGGGGCTCAGCTTGCCGATCTCGCCGATACGGCCCATCAGTTCATCGCGGTAGGCAACCCAGTCAAGCATGATCGTGTCTCCATCGGTCGGGCCGCGCGGGATGCGCCACCCGTGCCAGTCATAGTGTCACCAGCGGGTGCGCGGCCAAATGCCCGGATGCGCCGTGTTTTGGCGAATTCGTCTCACCCGTGCCATAACGCCGCAGCGAGCTGACGCCGGGCGGCGCCACGCCCGACCGCTGTTACCGTCGCGCGTTGTCGAACACCCGAGAAGGAGCTCTCATGCCCGATCCTGACTACCCGGCGGCGCGCCTCGGTTGCAGCCAATGTGGACTGCACGCGGTCTGCCTGCCAGCGCATATCGATGAGGGTGGCCTCGCCCGCCTCGACCGCCTCACCCGCCAGCGCAGCACCCTGCAGCGCGGCGACAGTGTCTATCGCCAGGGCCAGCCTTTCACCTCGCTGTACGTGGTGCGTTCGGGCGCCGTGCGCGTCGCGATGGACGAGGCCGAGGGCACCGAACTGGTGCTTGGCTTCCGCCTGCCGGGGGAGATCCTCGGCGTTGACGCGTTGGTCGACGACACCCATCGCACCGTCGCCACGGCACTGGAGCGCACCACGTTATGCGAGGTGCCGTACGCACGCCTGGAAGAGCTGTTCCAGCAGATGCCCGGCTTGCAGCGAAAGATGATGCGCGTGCTGGGCAGCGAAGTGGCCAGTGCGCAGGAGCATGCGCGTGCGATGGCCCGCCAGCCGGCACTGGAGCGGGTCGCGTTGTTCCTGCGCGCGCTGCTCGCGCGCTACGACAGGTTGTCGCGCCCGACCGACTGCGTACGCCTGCCGATGGGCCGCTCCGATATCGCCGGCTACCTTGGCATCGCCGTGGAAACGGTGAGCCGGGCCTTGGGGCGCATGGAAGAACAGGGCGTGCTGTCGGCCAGCGGCCGGCACCTGCGGATCCATCGGCGCGACCTGCTCGATGCGTTGTGCCTTCCCGACGGCGCGGGCGATCGCCGGAAGAACTGAGCGGGATCAGGAAGGTGGATGGCGCGGGTTCCTAACCTTGCGCTTGCCAGGCCACCCATGGCCGGGCACAGCCCACAAGGAGCATCCCCGTGCGTCATATCGTTTCCCTCGCCGCCGCCCTCGTCCTTGCCGCACCCGTCGCGGCGCAGGCCGCCGACGGCCCCTGGACCCTGCACTTCGGCGCCCACGTCGTCGACCCGGCCTCCACCACCGGCGAGATCGCCGGCATGCGCTCCAGCGTGAGCAAGGGCACCCGCCCGACCCTCAGCGTGGAATACCGCTTCGCGCCGGGCTGGACGGTGGAAGCGCTCGCCGCGCTGCCGTTCCAGCACGAAGTGCGCCTGGCCGGCAGCCGCGCCGTCAGCGTCAAGCAGCTGCCGCCCGTTCTCGGCGTGAACTACCACTTCATGGAGGGCGCCCGCGTGTCGCCGTTCGTGGGCGCCGGCGTGAACTACACCTGGTTCTTCGATGCGAACGGGCGCAACGCCTTGCAGGGCACGCGGGTCGACGTCGGCAACAGCTGGGGCGCAGCCGGGCACGCCGGCGTCGACATCCACCTGGACGAGCGCTGGACGTTCACGGTGGATGCCCGCTACATCGATCTCGACGCGAAGGTGAAGGTCAACGGCGCCCGCGTCGGCACCGTGCACGTCGACCCCTGGGTGTACGGCGCGAGCTTCGGCTACCGGCTGTAATCGCGCGGACTTGCCGGGTACGTCGGCGCTGCCGATACTCGCGACACCCTCGCGGCTGGCCTGATGATGGACGCACTGACCCGTATCCTGGAGCTGGCCCGCGTGCGCGGCGCGCTGGACCTGCGTTGCCAGCTGGCCGGCGGCTTCAGCATGGATCACGAGGATGCAGGCCCGGGCGAGGCGCCGTTCCACCTCGTGCTGGCCGGCGAGGGCGTGATCGAACTGCCCGGCCGGCGCACGCTGCCGATGCGTGCAGGCGATCTCATCATCCTGCCGCACGGCACGACGCACCGGGTCCGCGACAGCCATGGGATCCACGCTGAAGGGCCGGTGAGCGTGGACACGTCGGGGCCGCTCACGATCAAGCGGACCCCGGGCGAAGGCGCCACGCTGGACCTGCTGTGCGGGCGCTTCATGCATGCACGCGATGCCGGGCACCTGCTGTTCGCCAGCCTGCCCGATGTCCTGCAGGTATCGCTCGTCGACCACCACGGCATGGCCACGCTGGAAGCCATCGTCAACCTGTTCCGCGTGGAAGTCGGCGAGCTTGCGCCTGGTGCACTCGCCGTCGTCACGGCGCTGAGCCAGGCCTTGCTGGTCTTCGCCCTGCGCGCGCAGCTCAGTGGCGGGCACATGCCGCCATCGCTGCTTACCCTGCTTGCCGATCCGCGCCTCGGCCGGGCCATGCTGGCGATGTTGCGCGAGCCCGAGCGCGAGTGGACGGTGGAATCGCTGGCCGCGCAGGCGGCGATGTCGCGGGCGACCTTCGCTCGCCACTTCGAGGCGCGCGGCAAGCAGTCGCCGCACGAGGTGCTGACCCTGTTGCGCATGCACCTGGCCGCGGAAATGCTGCGCAAGGGCGATCTGACGGCGGCGGCGGTTGCCGAGCGCGTGGGTTACCGATCGGAGTCGGCCTTCGGCAAGACCTTCCTGCGCGTGATGGGGAACACACCGGCGCGCTTCCGCCGGAGCGGTGGCGTATAACGGTGGCGATGCCCGGAGACACCGCCACCGTTTGTCCGATCTGCCAGGGAACGGGCGAGGTCACCTACGTCGACGAAGAAGTCGGCTGCCGGGTGACCGTGCCCTGCTGGGCGTGCACGACGCCCAGCCCGGTTACATCTTGAAGTTCACGCCAAGCATGAAGGTCCGGCCGAAGGTGTTGTATTCCAGCGGACGGCCGACGCTGACGTTGTTCGGCAACGCCGACGTCTGTTTCCACTTTTCCGGCGAGTTGGTCAGGTTGTTTACCTGCAACAGGTACGACAGGCCCTTGAAGCGCCCCTGTTCGAACTCGTAACCGATCTGCAGGTCGGTCTGGCGATCGGGCAGGATCGTCTGGTAGCCGAGCTGGTCGAACAGTGCGACCGCTTCACCGGTGAACGAGGAGCGATAGCGTTCGGCGATGCGGAACGACCAGCCGTACTTTTCGTAGTACAGGGCCAGGTTGGCGACCTTGCGCGACAGGCCGGGCAGGGTGCTCGGGCTGCCCGGGATGCTCGACACCGCGCTCACCGGCAGGGTGCTGTTGGTCAACGAGAAGTTGCCCTGTGCACCGAAACCATCCAGCGCCGGAGTGAGCAGCTTGCCTTCGATGCCGGCCTGCAATTCCAGGCCCTTGACCTTGCCGCCGGTGCCGTTTTGCGGGGTCGTGAACGAGCCGACCGTGCTGGTCGGGGTCAGCGTCGGGTTGTCGTTGGTGTACTTGGAGAAGTCGTAGTCGAGGACGGTCTGGTTGTAGATGTAGTTCAGCAGGTTCTTGCCGAACACCGCCGCGGCGACGTAGCTCGCATCGCCGAAGTACTTCTCCCACGACAGGTCCACGCCCACCGCGATGTACGGCTTCAGCTGCGGGTTGCCGCCGCTGCCGGACCACAGCACCTGGCCCGCCGCGGGGCCGTCGGTGACCTGGGCGACGCCGGCCGAGGTCGCGACCTTTTCGTCGTCGATGCGGCCGCGGGCCATCGTCTTGGCCAGGCCGAAACGCAGGAACTGCTTGTCGGCGACTTCGGCGACGACGTTCAGGCTGGGCAGCACCTTGGTGTAACGCGCGCCGTCGGAGATCCGTCCGACCAGGGTGTCGCCATTGGTCTGCAGCGCCTGCGACGACTGGTCGGTTCGGACCACCTGCACGCCCATGTTGCCGGTGATCGGCACGCCACCGGCCGAGGTGTCGAGGTTGAACTTGATGTACGCGACCGGGACCTTTTCGCGCACCGTGTAATTGCGGCTCCAGTCGGCCTGGCCATTGCGCTGGGTCAGGTAGTACTGGCTGCCGAGCGCGCGCATCACGTCGTAGTTCACGATGCCGGGGATGCCGCCGTAGCTCAGGTCGGTGACGCCGCTGAGGAACGAGGGATCGATCGGCGAGGAGAAGCCCGGCTGGTAGGTCGCCGAGTCGGAGCCGTTGCCGTTGAGCCAGGCGAAGAAGACGTCCGCGTCCTTGGTCTTTTCGCGGTCGGAGTAGTTCACGCCCAGGTTGAAGTCGCTGAAGATCCAGCCGACCGGATGGCTGACTTCGAGGCGGAATGACTTGATCGTGTCTTTCTGCTTGTCGTATTCCGCGCGGCCGTCGTAGCCGTAGTTGTTCGGATCGGTAAAGCCGATCACCGACGGGTCGGCGAAATTGGTGCCCGGGGTGAAGTCCGGGAAGCCGAAATTGGCCGGGTTGGAGAAGTCGGTCGAGCTCGTCGCCTCGCCGGGCAGGCCGGCGAACAGGTACGCGTCGTGCAGGCGGCGCTTGGCCATCGAATACGCGGCGTCGGCGTTGATGAACCAGCCGTTGCCGAAGTCGTACTGGTTGTTCCAGCCGGCCGAGAAGAGCTTGTCCTTCTCCTTGGTGTATTCGTTCTGCAGGATCGCCTTCAGGCCGTCGATGTGGCCGGTGGTGACGATCGGATAGGGCACGGCGTCCTGGACGCCGACGTTGGAGTACGACACGTTGTCGTAGGGGCTGCTCGACCACTGCGCGCCGTTGAGGTGGGTCTTCTCGTCGACCGTGGAGTAGTAGAGATCCAGGGTCGAGTGGTAATGGTCGTCGGGCGCCCATTCCAGCACGGTCATCAGGCCGTTGCGCAGCTGGTTCTGCGACTTCGCGCGCAGCTGCATGCCTTCCTGCGACAGCACGTTGTCCGGGATGCCGGGGGTATGCGGTGCGCCCCAGTTGGTCTCCGCGCCCTGCGGGCCGTTGTTGAGGCTCCACCACCAGGCCTGGTACTGCTTCTCCTGGATCGGCGAATCGAGCTGGGCAAAGCCCACGGCCAGGCCGAGCGTGTGGTCGAAGTACTGGTCGATGTACGAAACACTGGCGCGATGGCCGGTGTCGCCGACGCCGCTGCCATGGTTAAGGCTGCCGCCATCGGTGGTCTCGCCGCGCAGGTTCGCCGCGAAGGCGGCCTTGGGCAGGTCGAGCGGCCGGATGGTGTGCAGGTCGACGGTACCGGAGAGGCCCTGGCCGACCAGGCTGGCATCCGGGGTCTTGTACACGGTGACGCCGCTGATGAGCTCGGACGGATACTGGTCGAAGTCGACGCCGCGGTTTTCGCCGATGGTCGCCTGTTCGCGGCCGTTGAGCGTCGTGCCGACGAAGTCGGGCGACAGGCCGCGGATCGAGATCTGGTTGGCGCGGCCGTCGATGCGCTGGGTGGCCAGGCCGGGCACGCGGGCGAGGCTTTCGGCGATGCTGCTGTCGGGCAGCTTGCCGATGTCCTCGGCCGAGATGGCTTCGATGATGTTGCTGGACTGCTGCTTGGCCTTCAGCGAGTTCTGGATCGCCCCCTGGATGCCGGTCACGACCACCGCGTCGAGCGTGGCGGTGTTGTCGGGATTGGCCGATTTCTTTGCCTTGGCGTCTTTTGCCGATTTTGCATCGGTCTTGGCCGGCGGCTGGGTGGTGTCCTGGCTGGCCTGGTCCTGTGCCCAGGTCGCGCCCGATGCCAGCAGCAACGCCATGGCACAGGCGGCGGCGAGCGGGCGCGTGCGGATGGCAGGCACGGCAGGGCCCTGCGTCAGATGGCGACGATTCATGCTTTCCCCACGTCCTTAATGAATGTTACGAGCGACCCCACACGCTCGCGGCCGCAGGATGGGCGACCGACACGGCGCTGTCATCTGGCGGCGCAGCAGATTTCTGCGAGGGATCGATTCCAATCACACGAATCGCAAGAACCTACGATTGTAGGAGCGCGCCTGCGCGCGACATTTTGCGTTGGAAACAACCATCCACCGGCCGAGAACCATTCTCCAGCTCGCATATCCAAGCCCTGTCCACGCTCGCTGGCTTCCCGCACAATCCCATCGCGCACAGGTGCGCTCCTACAGTGGGAATGGGGGGTTATTCCATGTTGATCCGGATGCTTGGCCTGGCTGCCTGTCTGGTCGCCGCGGCACCTGCCGTCGCGGCCGACGCCGCCGGCACGAACGCCGCGGTGCTCGCACCACTGCACGCCTTCTTCGACGGCATGGCGAAGTCCGACCAGGTCGCGATGCGTGCCGTGGTCCAGCCGGAAGGCAGCGTTGCCCTGCTGCGCAAGGACAAGCTGGTGCGGATGTCGCTCGGCGACTTCGTCGACCACATCAAGCCGGGCAAGGATGCGATCGAAGAACGCATCCACGATCCCGTGGTCGAGGTCGACGACAACCTGGCCATGATCTGGACCCCGTATGAGTTCCTCGTCAATGGCCAGGTGAAGCACTGCGGCACCGACCTGGTCCACCTGGTGAAGCTGGATGGCCGGTGGGTGATCGCTGGCATCGCCGACAACAGCCGCGACGCCTGCCCGAAGGGCTGAGCGCTTATTCGGCCGTCTGCGCGCGGCGCAGGCCGAACAGGCGCGAGATGTTCAGCTGCATGTTCAGGCCGTACACGAGCAGGTTCTTCGGCAGCACCTTCGTGTTCGGGATGCCCGAGTTATCCGGATGGATGAGGTACTGGATGTTCGGCATCAGCGTGATGCCGGGCACCGGTTTCCAGCCGTAATTCAACTCGACGGTGAACTGGTTGGGGTTGTTGCTGCCACGGCCGCCTGCCTTGATCCGCGCGTCGCGCAGGTACTTCTCTTCCGCATCGGTCATGCGGAAGTACGACAGCGACAGGCCGATGGTGTCGATCGGCCGGCTGGCGAACGGGCCGGTGAGGACGAAGCCGGTGTAGATCTGCCGACGCATGATCTCGTCGGTTTCCAGCTGGTGGGCGATACCGGCGAAGACGTCGAGGTTGCGCGACGAGGTGTTGCCCGGGCGCCAGACCACGCGATCGGCCATCAGGTAGACGCCGGAACGGTTTGAATTGGCTTCGCGCGCCGTGCCGCCGTGCAGGCCCTTCGACTGGCCCCTGGTGTTGTAGAACGGATCGGTGAGCGGCGCGGTGCTGAGGTAGGCGCCCGCCTTGATTTCAAAGCCGTGCGGGTCCTCGGCCGGGTCCATCCGTACATAGCCCCATTCCACGGGGTAGGTGATGCCGGTGGCGTTCGCGATCGAGAAATCCAGGCCGTTGCTCGCCGACGTGGTCGGGTTGACCTCGTAGGCACCGGCCTCGATGTACGAATGCCTGGTCAGCTTGTAATTGACGTTGAGCGCCCAGGTCGCCGACGGCAACAGGCTGTAGCCCGCCTCGGAATTGATCAGCCGCGGCACGCCGCAATGCGTGCCCGACATGAACTGGCAATTGGTCGCCAGGTGCGCGTAGTACGCCGTGGTGCCGAGCCGGCCGAACAGGACGTCGAGGCGGTCGTCGAGGAACTTCTGCTCCCATGCGAACAGGCCCAGGTGCCACTGCGGGAACTCGTTCTTGTAGATGTATTGCTGCTTGGCGAACGTGCCGGTCACGTCGTGGTTCAGGCCGTTGCCGTAATCGCGATACACCGTGAAATGGAAGCTGCCGCCGGTGATTCCGAACAGCTTGTCCATGTCCAGGTCGGCGCCGATGTTGAACTGGCCGACGTTGGTGCGTCCCTGGTCCACGCCCCCGCGCGGATTGGTCGCGTACTGGTTGATCAGGTTGGCGCGGATGAACACGCCGTCCTTTGCCCATTGCTGGAAGATGTTCTGCGCGGGTGCCTGCTGGGCCGTGGCGGCGGCGTCGCTGCTGTCCTGCGCGAAGGCGGAAGCGCTGGCCAGGCAGCAAAGCGCTCCCAACCCCGCGGCTTTCCAGCCGAAGGCGTAGTCGTGGAACTTCATCGGTCATCCCCTCCCCGGAGTAGACGTGTCGGTGTCAGGCGGCCTTGTAGCCGCGCGACAGTTCTTCATGCAGTTGGTCGGCGTCGACGGCTTTTTCCCATTTGCCGACCACGAGCGTGGCGACGCAGTTGCCGGCGATGTTGGTGAAGACGAAAGCGGACGAGAGGATGCGGTGCACGCCCAGGATCAGCGCGATGCTGCCGACCGGGATGGTCTTGGTGGCGGCAAGCGTCATGGCCAGCACGGCGATGGCGGAGCCCGCGACACCGGCGCCACCCTTGGAGGTCACCAGTAGCACCAGCAACAGGCCCAGCTGCTGCTCCCAGCCCAACGCGGTGCCGGTGGCCTGGGCCAGGAACACGCTGACGGCCGCGAAGTAAAGGCACGTGCCATCGTGGTTGAAGCTGTACGCGGTCGGCAGCACCAGCCCGACCACGGATTCCTGCACGCCCAGCCGGGTCAGCTTCGCGGTCAGCTGCGGGAACACGCTTTCGGATGAACTCGTGCCGATCACCAGCACCAGCTCTTCGCGCACATAGCGCATCAGCTTCCACAGGCTGAAACCGGCCCAGCGTGCGATCGGCGCCAGCACGAGGATGAAGAACAGCACGCAGGTGAGGAAGAATTCGCCGACCAGCGCGGCCAGCGGCACCAGGGTCTGCAAGCCGAACTTCGCCACGGTGAAGGCGATGGCGCCGAACGCCGCGATCGGCGCGATCTTCATCGCCACGCGGATCACCCAGAACAGCGACTGCGAGACCAGGTGGACCACGTCCAGCACCGGCTTCGCCTTGTCGCCGAGCGAGGCAAGGCCGCAGGCGAACAACACCGAGAACACCAGGATCTGCAGGATCTCACCCTGGGCGAAGGCTTCCACCGCGGACTTCGGCACGAGGTTGAGCAGGAATTCGCCGAACGACATGTGCGCGGCGGGATGGATCGCGTCGGCGGGCGTGTGCAGCGCGGCCGGGTCGATGTGCATGCCGATGCCGGGCTTGAGCACGTTGATGGTGACCAGGCCGATCACCAGGGCCAGCGTGGTCACGATCTCGAAGTACACGATCGCCTTGATCGCGATGCGGCCGACCTTGCCCAGGTCGCGCACGCTGGCGATGCCGTGGGTCACGGTGCAGAAGATGATCAGGCCGACCACCATCTGGATCAGCCGGATGAACACGTCGCCCAGCGGCTTCAGCTGTTCGCCGATGTCGGGCGCGAGCGCGCCCACGGCCACGCCCAGCGCCATGCCGAGCAGCACCTGGAAGGTCAGGTCCTGGTAGTAGCGGCGCGGACGCGCTGGCTGGGTGGTTCCGGGCAGGGCAGGTTTCGCGGTCATTCGTGGTTCCGTGGTTCGGGTGGCCGGCGCATTGGCATCGCGCAGCTCAGTCACCGGCGTGGCCTAGCCATTCCATGGCGGGCGCGAAGACTTCGTCGACGCTGAGTCGGCGAGGCAGGAGCGACTGCTTCAGGCAGGCGTCGATCGTGTAGGCGACGGGCTCGCGCAGGACGTCGAACCCGAAGCGGAAAGGCACGGGCTGGCCCGGCTCGACCGGCACCGTCGCGGCGGACGCCTTGAGCAGGCGATACGCCGCGCGCACGGCTTCGGGCGATGCTTCGCAGGCCGCGCGGCTGGCGCAGACCATGTGGTTGATCGGCATGAAGCCGTGCCGGGTCCACCACGCGGCGTCGCGCGCGGCGGCATCGGTGATCAGCGGGGCGAAGCCGGGCTCGGTGGGCAGGTCGTTGCCGAAAATCGCGGCATCCACCTCGCCGTCGCGCAGCATGTCGGTGAGCGCGCGGTCTTTCGGCATCCGCGACACGAACGGGGGATCGATGTATTCCGCGACGTGGGCTTCGTCCTGCGTGGCCCAGTCCACGGCCGCGGCGGCCAGGCCGTAGTCTTCCTCCAGGTGCGCGCGCACCCACATGCCGGTGGTCTGCGTGTAGGAGCGGACGGCGATCCGTTTGCCGGCGAGCTGGTCCGGGGCCGGGATGCCGGCGTCCGACCAGCCGACCAGGCAGCCGCGCTGGAAGCGCGAGGCGACCACCGCGGGCAGCAGCACGATCGGCGCACCGTAGGCGATGGCCTGCAGCGCGGTGACGATGGCCAGTTCGCACACGTCGTAGGCGGCCTCACGGACCATCGGTGCGAACGCCTTGTGCACCGGCGCGACGTCGACGAAGTCGAGCGTCACCGTGGGATCGACCAGCGCGCCGCGCTTCAGCGCCTCCGTATGCGGGTAGGTTTTCAGCACCGTGCGCAGCGTGGTCATGCGGTGGCGCTCGTCTGCGCAAACGGATAGAGCCGCTGCGCGGTGCCATGGCCGATCGCGGCCTGGTCGGCGGCATCGAGCGTGCCGAGGACCTCGCGCGCCTGGCGGGCGAGCTCGGCCAGCGTTCCCGCGGCGGCGGGGAAGTTCGAACCCCACGCGATGCGATCGGCACCGAACGCCTTCAGGATGGCCGCGAGGAAGTCGGCCGGCGTCGACGCACCCTGGCCCGCCGCCTCCAGCGTGCGATTGGTCAGTTTCAGGTGCACGCCCGCGAAGGCGGCCATGTCGAACAGTGCCTGCGCGTCGGCATACGGCGCACCGCCGGCGAGATCGGGCCGGGCGCAATGGTCGAGCAGCACGCGCACCTTCGGGAAGCGGGTGAGCAGCTCGCGCAGCACGGGCAGGCCATCCATGGTCATCTGCAGGCAGACCGGGATGCCGAGTGCCTCGGCGTGCGCCCATGCCGGGTACGAATCC
Organism: Bacillus sp. NP157; assembly: GCA_018889975.1. Taxonomy (NCBI): domain Bacteria; kingdom Bacillati; phylum Bacillota; class Bacilli; order Caryophanales; family Bacillaceae; genus Bacillus; species Bacillus sp. NP157. The sequence goes on along the minus strand of CP076546.1, from coordinate 1,467,877 downwards.
GGATGACCCAGCCACGCCGCCTGGCCGGGCATGGTGCTCCCGGTGGTGAACAGGCGGAAGCCATACAAACCTTCGGCTTGCCACTGGTCGATCCGATCCACGGCGTCGGCGGCCATGGCATCGATCGAGTACACGCCGACGAAACGGTCGCGATGGGCACGCACGCTGGCGGTGACGTACCGGTTGTCGTGGCCGTACACCGTGGAGGCCTGGACCACCACGGCGCGCTCGATGCCTGCGGTGTCCATCGCGCGGAGCAGGCCGTCGGCATCGACCGGGCGATCGCGCGACCACTCCGACTGCTTGCCGCCGATCGGGTCGGTGGGATAGGTCGCCGTATCCGGCGAGATGACGTGGGTGTGGGTGTCGAACAGGATCACGGGCGCCTCATGCTACAGGGATTGGGCCTTGGGGCCATTCACATTCGCTATCGAAAATTGTTGCACTGCAAAAACGGCAGTGCCGTCGTCGGTGTGGAATATGCGCGGCCATACGCTCGCCGCCAAATTCGAATTACGATTGCGCTATTCAAAAAAGTAAACGATATGGATGACCGACTGTTCGACCTGAACCTGCGCCACCTCGACGCGCTGCTGGCCGTGGCGCGGGTGGGGACCCTGAGTGGCGCCGCTGCCGAAGTGAACCTGTCGCAGCCGGCACTGGTGCATGCGGTGGCGAAGATGGAGCGCGTGCTCGACGCACGGCTGTTCGACCGCCACGCCGCGGGCGTCGAGCTGACCGAGGGCGGGCGCCGCTTCGTCCGTCGCGTGGACAATGCCCTGCGCCTGCTGGTGCGCGGCGTGCGCCGTGTTCGCCGCGGCACGCACGGCCAGCCGCTGGCGCATGTCGAACGTCGCCTGAGCATGGCCCAGCTGCGCGCACTGGTCGCGGTGGTCGGCACCAGCAGCTACGCGGCGGCCGCCACCGAGGTAGGTGTGTCGCAGCCGGCCTTGCATCGCGCCATGCGTGAACTGCAGGAAGCGACGGATGTGTCGCTGCTGGTCCGCGTCGGACGTTCGGTGCGCCCGACCGACGCGGCGACGCGGCTGGTCCACTTCGTCCGCCTGATGTTCGCCGAACTTGGCGCGGGGCTGGAGGAGGTCGGTGCCGGTGGCGCTGCGGGCAGTGGTTTCATCCGCATCGGCGTGTTGCCGGTGGCCCGCGCCCACTTCCTGCCGCGCGTGCTGGCGACGTTCGCCGCCGACTATCCCGCGGCCGCCGTCGAAGTGATCGAGGGCCCCTACCTCGAGTTGCTCGCGCGCCTGCGCCAGGGCGACATGGACCTGTTGATCGGCTCGGAGCGACAGACCGTGCCGGCGCGCGATGTCGTGCAGGAAGGCCTGTTCGACGATGAGCTGGTGATCGTGGCGCGTGCCGGCCATCCGCTGCGTGGCGGGCGGCTGACCACGGCGGCCTTGCTGCGCTATCCATGGGTGGTGCCTGCGCGTGGCGTGCCCCTCCGGCTCAACTGGGAGCGCATGTTCGAGGTACGCGGCGTGCAACCCCCACCGATCCGCCTGCAGTGCGCCTCGGTCCTGATCATGCGCGGCATGATGCTGGCGGGTGACTGGCTGACCCTGATGTCACGCGACCAGTTCCTGCTGGAAAGTCGTGCGGGCCACCTGGTCGAGATCGGTTCCCCGGGCAAGGATTTCTGGCGGCGCATCGCCATGACCCGGCGCACCGAATGGATGCCGACACCGTTGCAGGGCCGGTTCGTCGCCCTGTTGCGACGGATGGCGGCGGAGAAGGCGGCGGGTTCGCCGCGCCCGTGACGCCCGCGCGTTGCGTGTAACAGGAGGGAGACGGCCGGATGGCCGGGTTGCCCATCGCCCGGACCGGGCGCCTAATCGATCGCTTGTTGCCACGGAGGAGCCCGGCCATGCCGACAGAGCTGCAACTGCGCACCATCTCCGCCATCGTCAACGTATTCGAAACCTCGTCGGTCGTTGGCCATTACAGCGCGGTGACTTTCAACCACGCCGACGCGGGTCACCTCAGCTATGGCAGGGCGCAGGCGAGCCTCGCCTCCGGCAGCCTCGGCCGCCTGCTGCAGGCCTATGTGGCAAATGCGGCGGCGACGTTCGGCAAGACCTTCGCGCCCTACGTGCCGCGTGCGCTGGCCGTTGACACGGCACTCGACCACGACATGTTTTTCCAGAACCTGTTGCGCGCGGTCGCCGACGACAAGGCCATGCGCGATACCCAGGACGATTTCTTCGCGAAGAACTACCTGATGCCCGCGGTGCAGACGGCGACGCGGGCAGGGATCACCACGCCCCTGGGCATGGCCCTGGCCTATGACGCCTACGTGCAGGGTGGCTGGGGTACCGTTCGCGACCTGACCAACGCCGCCGTCGGCGCGATGCCGCATGTCGACGAGAAGACATGGCTGAAGGCGTACATTGTCCAGCGCCGGCGCTGGCTGACCGGGCTGGCCAGCCAGGCGCATGACACCGGCTACCGGATGGACGCGTTCCAGCGTCTGGTCGACCTCGGCCAGTGGGATCTCGGCTTGCCGCTGGTGGTGCGTTCGCTCGAGATTTCCGCGGCGACGCTGTCCGCGACGCCGGAGGACTGCTATGACGACAGCCATCCGGTCGGCAGTCGCGACCTTGGCCTGGGCGCATCCGGTGTCCTGCGCGGCCTCGACGTGCGCCGGCTGCAGGTCGGCCTGTCCGCATCGCAGCCCCTGGTGGTGGCCGACGGCGTGTTTGGCCGCGGCACGGCGGATGCGGTCAAGGCTTACCAGGGATCGCACGGCTCGGCGGCGACCGGCACGGCCAGCAGCGCGCTGGTGCTTGAACTGGCCCAGCCCAGGTAAGGGAAACGCCGCGCCGTCCGCCAGCCTCAGGCGTGGGCGACGTCCACGATCGCCTTCGTGAATGCCTCTGGCGCTTCCTGCGGCAGGTTGTGGCCGATCCCGCCATCGACGTTGCGATGTTCGTACCTGCCGGTGAACTTCGCCTTGTACGCCGACGGATCGGGATGCGGCGCACCGTTGGCGTCGCCTTCCAGCGTGATCGTGGGAATCGCGATGGTCGGTCCCGCCGCGAGCTTCCGTTCGTCGGCGTCGTACTTCGCTTCGCCTTCGGCCAGTCCCATCCGCCAGCGGTAGTTGTGGATGGTGATCGCCACGTGGTCGGGGTTGTCGAGCGCGGATGCGCTGCGCTCGAACGCCTCGTCGTCGAAGTGCCACTGCGGCGATGCCAGCTGCCAGATCAGCTTCGCGAAGTCATGCCGGTTCTGTTCGTAACCCTCGCGGCCGCGTTCGGTGGCGAAGTAGAACTGGTACCACCACTGCAGCTCCGCCTTCGGTGGCAGCGGTTTCTTGCCGGCTTCCTGGCTGCCGATGAGGTAACCACTGACCGACACCAGCGCCTTGCAGCGCTGTGGCCACAGCACGGCGAGGATGTCGGCGGTGCGTGCGCCCCAGTCGAATCCCGCCACGATCGCCTGCCGGATCTTCAACGCATCCATCAGGGCGATGGCGTCTGCCGCCAGCGCCGCAGGCTGGCCGTTGCGCGGCGTGGCGTCGTCGAGGAACCGGGTCGAGCCGTAACCGCGCAGGTACGGCACGATGACGCGAAAGCCCCTGGCAACGAGCGCGGGCGCCACCTCGGCGAAGGCATGGATGTCATAGGGCCAGCCATGCAGGAGCAGCACGGCGGGATGCCTGGACTTGCCCATGTCGATGTAGCCGACGTCGAGCACGCCCGCGTGGACCTGCTTCAGCGGGCCGAACGTGGTCGAGGCACTGGCGCTGGCGGCGGCGAGCTGCGAGGCGGCAAGCGCCTGCGGTCCCACGGTGGCGGCGGCGAGGGAACTGCCGGCCAGGGCAAGGAAGCGGCGACGCGCGGAGTCGGTGTCGAGGGGCATCGGTGGGGTCCTTCGTCGGGGTGGCGGCCTGCCAGGCCGACTAGGGTGCACCCCCAAACCTGCCGTGGCTTGCAACGGCCTGTCGCCATCGCGCGTAGTCTTGGCATCCAGGCACGGCGTAGGAGACATGGCGATGGACGAGCGGACGATCCGCGATGCGCTGGATCGACACTGGGCGGCATCCGCCGCGGGCGACCAGGATGCCGAGCATGCGATCTACCGCGACGATGCGGTGTGCGAGTACCCGCAATCCGGCGAAACGATCCATGGCCGGGCCAACCTGCAGGCGTTGCGTAGCCACCATCCCGGCAAACCAACGGGATTCGCGGTCAGGCGCATCGTCGGCAAGGGCGACCTTTGGGTCACCGAGTATTCGATCCTCTACGGGGAGAAGCGCGCTTTCACCGTGAGCATCATGACTTTCCAGGATGGCAAGGTGACACGCGAAGTGCAGTACTTCGCCGATCCCTTCGATGCGCCCGCGTGGCGGGCGCAGTGGGTAGGGCAAGCACCCGGCGGGGTGACGTAGGGGCGCCCGCGCGGGGCACCCCTGACGTTTTGTCGCTTCGATGAATGTTACTTGCCGATCTTCCGGTCCAGGAAGTCACGGATCAGCGGCATGATCTCGTCGCCGAGATCTTCCAGCGCGAAGTGGCCGGTGGGGAACAGATGGAACTCCAGGTCCTTCAGGTCGCGCTTGTAGGGATGCGCACCGTCGGCCGGGAAGATCGTGTCGCGCTCGCCCCAGGCGATCAGGGTCGGCGGCTGGTACTCGCGGAACAGGCGCTGCACTTCCGGATACAGCGGCACGTTCTTCCGGTAGTCGTACATCACGTCCATCTGGACGTCTTCGTTGTCCGGGCGGTCGAGCAGCGCCTGGTCATGGATCCAGTTGTCCGGCGAGATGCGCGTCTTGTCGTCGACGCCGTCGGTGTACTGGAAGATCGTGGTTTCGGGCTTCACCAGCCAGCGCAGCGCGTCGCGGCTCTTCGCGGCGCCATCGGCCCAGTAGGTCTTGATCGGATCCCAGAACGTCTTTAGCCCTTCGTCGTAGGCGTTGCCGTTCTGGACGACCAGGGCGGTGAGTTTCTCCGGGTTCTTCAGGAACAGCTGCCAGCCGACCGGCGCACCGTAATCCATCACGTACATGGCGTACTTCTGCACGCCAAGGCGCTCGAGCAGGGTGCGCACGAGGTTGCCGAAATTCTCGAAGCTGTAGTGGTACGCCTCGTGGTTCGGCGCGTCGCTCTGGCCATAACCCGGGTAGTCCGGCGCGATGACATGGTAGCGATCGGCAAGGTAAGGGATCAGGTGGCGGAACATGTGCGACGAGGTCGGGAAGCCGTGCAGCAGGAGCATCACGGGGGCGTCGGCGGGGCCGGCTTCGCGATAGGCGATGTCGAGGCCGTCGATCTGCATGCGGCGATGGAAAACGACGGGCGGCCTGGCGTGGGTGGTCATGGCGATGTCTCCAGTAAGGGGGGAGTGGTTCGGGGCGGAGCGACGTGGCGTCGATGGATGTCCCCGGCGCCGGTGGATGGGCGTATTGTGGAAATCCGTGGCGGGGCTGGGAACGTGGCGGGGCGCAATTGATTGTTCCGCCGCAAGCAACGCCAGCACGCCGTCGCCGGGTTATCCGCCAACGTGGGCCCGGGCAACGCCGCCGAGATCGGCACCTACATCGTGCCGAAGGGCCAGCCCTTACTGGAGTGGGTGCACTAGGCCAGCGCGCGCCGCGGCAGTGCCTCGGCGATCCAGTCGACGAAGGCGCGCAGGCGGGCGTTATGGCGCTTTTCGCTCGGGTAGACGACGTATACGGGCAGCGGTGCCGGCTGCCACGTGTCCAGCACGGGGAGAAGGTCGCCGCGCGCCAGGGCGGGCGCGGCGGCGAAGGCCAGCGTCTGCACGATGCCGAGCCCCGCCAGTGCGGCGGCTACGTGGGCATTGCTCTCGTTCACTTCCACCGCGCTTATCAGCTCGCCGTCGAAGCCGCGCTCGCGATCGGTGAAACGCATCGGCTGCGCGCGGCCGGTACGCGCCGAGAAGTAGCCGACGATGTCGTGGCCTTCGCGGGCGAGGTCGTCCGGATGCATGGGCGTGCCGCGACTGGCGAGGTAGCCCGGTGTCGCGCAGGTCACCCACGGCAGCTCGGCGATCTGGCGTGCGACCAGGTTGGGGTCGTCGGCCGTGCTGCGGATACCGCAATCGATGCCTTCGCCGACCAGGTCAACCGTCCGGTCGGTGACGCCAACCTGCAGGCGGATCCCGGGATAGCGTTCGCGGAACGCCGGTAGCTCGGGAAGGATCAGGCACGCGGCCACCGATCCGCCGGTGTCGACGCGCAGGGTGCCGACCGGGCTGCCGCGGCCGCCGGCCAGGGTGGTCTCGAAATCGTCCAGCTCGGCCAGCCATTGCCGGGTGCGTTCGTAGTACGCCGCGCCTTCGGCGGTCACGGTCACCCGCCGGGTGGTGCGCTCGAACAGGCGGACGCCCAGTTGCTCCTCCAGCCCCTGGATCAGCTTGGTCACCGTGGACTTGGGCATCCGCAGGCTATCGGCGGCCTTGCCGAAACCACCGGTTTCGACAAGCCGGCCGAACACGCGCATGGCGAGAATGTGGTCCACGATTATTTCCCCGTGTGGATAGTGAAATCGCAAAGCGATTATTTATCCACTGGAAGCGAATAACCATACTTTCGTCCATCGACCGCGCCGCGGTCATCGGAGACCTGTCATGCACGCACTCGCCAACAGCAACATCCACACCACCCGCCACGCCGGCAAGATCGCCCTGGTCACCGGCGGCAGCTCGGGCCTGGGCCTGGCCACCGCCGAGCGCCTGGTCCGCGAAGGGGCCACGGTCTACATCACCGGCCGCCGCCAGGCCGAGCTGGACAGCGCCGCGGCCAGCATCGGCGCCACCGGGATCCAGGGCGACATCGCCGTCGCCGCCGACCTCGACCGCATCTTCGCCACCATCCGCGAGCGCAGCGGCCACCTCGACATCCTGTTCGCCAACGCCGGCGGCGGTGAGTTCGCGCCGCTGGGGCAGGTCAGCGAGGCCCAGTTCGACAAGTACTTCGGCATCAACGTGAAGGGCACCCTGTTCACCGTGCAGAAGGCGCTGGAACTGATGGGCCCGGGTAGCGCCATCGTGCTCAACGGCTCGATGGTTTCGCTCAAGGGCGTGCCGGCGTTCGGCGTCTACGCCGCGACCAAGGCGGCGCTGCGCTCCTTCGCCCGGACCTGGGCACAGGACCTGAAGGGGCGCGACATCCGCGTCAACGTCGTCGCCCCGGGCACGATCGTCACCCCGGCGTACAAGAGCGAGCTGGGCATGAACGACCAACAGATCGCCGACTTCTCGGCCTACACCGCCAGCGTGACCCCGCTTGGCCGGACCGGCGAGCCCGACGAGATCGCGAAGGCGGTGTCGTTCCTCGCCTCCGACGAGGCGAGCTACATCACCGGCATCGAGCTGTTCGTCGATGGTGGCCAGGCCCAGGTCTAAAGGGCTTGCCCGGTGCCCTGGTCGGCGGCGGGACCGCCGGTGGCCAGGGTGTCGGGACTCGCATTACGGCCACGCAGGCTATCCAGCCGCAGGCCATGCGTGCGACACACGTCCACGCCGTTGATGCGCGACTCGCGTGCGTCGCCAAAGGTGATCCGCAGGTCGCGCATGCATGGCCCCTGCGGCAACTGCACGGCGGCCGCGGTGAGGCCACCGGCCAGCGGTTCGCCGAGGTCCACGTTGCTGAAGTCGTCGCTGCCACTTGGCGCCAGCGCGACATGCGACACGCTGTCGGCGGTCGCGTTGACGAGATTGAACGGCGCCGAGGTCGGTCCGCGCGATGCGTTGGAAGCACAGCCGGCCATCGACAGGGCGGCGACGAGGGTGGCGAGGCAGGGCAGGGAAGGGGACATGGGCGACTCCGTCACGAAGGGGCGCGCACGTGGCCCCGGCGAGGCCATCACGCCCCACGGCAGGCCCGTCGGGAACGTATTTGGGACGAATCGTCGTAGCAGCGTGACCAATGGCAGCCATGCCATCTTTCGCTTCCCAGCCGCGCGAGGCGGTGCCTAAGATGGCCGCGCCACCCCGCTGGATACACCGATGAAGGTTCGCCTGGGCACGACGCAGATGGGCATGTCGCGATACCTCAGCCTGTGGGGTGCGGTCGCCGTCGTGTTCGCGCTGCAGGGTTACATGCGTGACGACCTGGGCGGCAGGACCTGGGACATGAGCGACTACCTGCGCTGGTCGATCATCCAGTGGTTCACCTGGGCGGCGCTGGCTCCGCTGGTGTTCCGCCTCGGCGAGCACTTCCCGGTGCGCACTCCATTGCGCTGGCGTGAGCTGTGGATGCCGCTGCTGGCCAGCGTCGGCATGACCGGACTTGCCTTGCTGATCGGCGCGCTGGTCTCGTCGGTGACCGAAGGCTCGAGCCTGGCGCTGCAGTGGCGCCAGTTCGTCGGCCAGCACGCTGCCACGGGGATGTTGACCTGCTGGGCGCTCTTTGCGATCCAGCAGGCGATGCAATACCGAGAGGAGAAGGCCCGGCGCGAGCTCGAAACCTCGGAGCTGGCTTCCGAGCTGGCGCAATCGAGGCTGCAGGTGCTGCGCACGCAACTGCAGCCACACTTCCTTTTCAACACCATGCATGCCATCGCCACCCTGCTGCACGAGGACGTGACCTCGGCCGAAGACATGCTGCTGCGCCTGAGCGACCTGTTGCGTGCCTTCCTCGACGAATGCCAGGGCCAGGAGATCACGCTGCGACAGGAGCTGGTGTTGCTCGATCTCTACCTCGGCATCCAGCGCACGCGGTTCAAGGATCGCCTGGATACCCGGATTTATATATCGCCCGACACGCTGTCGTGCGCAGTACCCAGCCTGATCCTGCAGCCCATCGTCGAAAACGCGATCCGCCACGGCATCGGCGAGCGGGTTGGCACGGACTGCGTGGAGATCGAGAGCCGCCGCGAAGGCGACATCCTCACCATCGAAGTGCGCAACCGCAACAGCGTGCTCGAGCCCGGCGGTTCGGCCAGCGAAGGCCACGGCATCGGCCTCTCCAATACCCGCCTGCGCCTAAGCGAACTTTACGGAAGCGCCGGGCAGGTCGAGTTGCAGATGCTCTGGCCACAAGGTGTTGCCTGCCGCCTGCGCATGCCGTTCCGCCTGGTCGAAGATGACGACGCCGACGACGCGCCCGAGGTCGCCGCGGCATGACGCTGTCGGTGCTTGTGGTGGACGACGAGCCGATCGCCCGGCAGGCCGTATTGCGCTTGCTGCGCGACGACCCCGCCATCGGCGAGCTGGCCGAGTGCGGCGACGGCGCGTCGGCGGTCGACGCCATCCGGATGCGCTCGCCCGACCTGGTCTTCCTCGATATCCAGATGCCGGCGATGAATGGCCTGGATGTGTTTCGCACTGTGGGCGTGGAGCGCATGCCGGCGACGGTGTTCGTCACGGCGTATGAGCAGTACGCCGTGCGCGCGTTCGAGGCGAACGCCGTGGACTACCTGGTCAAACCGTTCAGTCGCGACCGCTTCGCCCAGGCACTGTCCCGGGCGAAGGCACGCTCGGCCGCCGGGGGCGGGGCCGACGCGTCTGCGCGGATCATGCAGGCGCTCGATGCGCTGCAACGCCGCGATGCCTACCTCGAGCGTATTCCCGTGCGCGAGAGCGAACAGGTCACCTTCGTCGACGTGAACGACATCGTCTGGATCCGGGCGAACAAGAACACGGTGGTGATCCACCTCGCCGACCGCGAACACGAGATGCGCGAGACGATGACCAGCCTGGCCGAGCGCCTCGATCCTCGCCAGTTCGCCCGCGTGCATCGCTCCGCCATCGTCAACGTCCGCCGCGTACGGGCCGTGCACCCGTGGTTCAACGGCTACCACGTGGTGACCATGGACACCGGCCAGAAGCTGCGCATGAGCCGCTACCAGCACGAGGCATTCCTGAAGCTGGTCTCGATACAGGGCTAGGCGACGACTCGCGGGCCGGGTGTACCATCGCGTTTTGACCTTGCGATAAGCGTGCCCATGACCAAGAAGCTGAAGATCGACTTCGTCTCCGACATCGCCTGTCCCTGGTGCGTCATCGGCCTGGGTGGCCTCGACCGCGCGCTGGAAAACCTGCGTGGCGACGTGGAGGCGGAAATCACCTTCCATCCGTTCGAACTGAATCCCGACATGCGCGCGGGCGGCGAGAACACGCTGGAACACATCGTCGCCAAGTACCGCATCCCCGCCGCCGAAGCGCGGGTGAACCGCGAGCGGATCAAGGCGCGTGCCGCGGATGTCGGCTTCACGATGAATACGTCAGACGACAGCCGCATCTACAACACCTTCGACGCGCACCGCCTGCTCGCATGGGCCGCGGGCGAGGGTGATGGCCGCCAGCACGCGCTGAAGCAGCAGCTGTTCGTGCTGAACTTCACCGAGCAGGCCGATCCGGGCGACCGCGATGCGCTGGTGGCAGCCGCGGGCAAGGTGGGTCTCGACGAGTTGGCGGCGCGCGCGGTGCTGGAATCCGACCGGTTCGCCGACGAGGTCCGTCGCGACGAAGCCCTGTGGCAGGGGCGCGGGATCACGGGCGTGCCGGCCGTGGTCGTCAACGATCGCTACCTGATCTCCGGCGGCCAGCCGGCGGAAGAGTTCGAGCGCCAGCTTAGAAAGATCGCCGCTTCCGGTGAAGATGCATAAGCGAGCGGGCGCGCAGGAAGAAGCCGGTGTGGATGGCCAGGATCAAGACGCCGACCGTGGTGGCTGGCATCGTGCCTGCGCAGAAGATCACCGCGGCGAGGGTGTAGAAGGTCAGCGCCGTCCATAGCCAGGCCACGAACAGGACGCGCGGGCTTATCCGGCCGTTGGCGATGCCGTCGAACATCGCGACGCGGGCGGCGATCTCGCCCATCGGGTCGCTGGCGTTCGGCTTGGGCGTGGCGCTGAATGGCCACGCCTCTTCGGACGGCGTGCGCTCGGTGTCGGGCGACGGCCGCCCGGCGTGCAGGAGTGGCAGCGGTGGACGGTCGAGCGACCCGGCCGGATCCTCGACCACGAAAGTGGCATTGCCGATCTTGATTTCACGTTCCATGTCGTCGCCCCCGCTGACGCGCCGAGTCTAAGTCGGGGCCGAGCGGTTGCGCCAGCGTCTCCTTGCGCCCCTGGCGCAGGAACATACCTAAGGGTGTACCAAATCACGACTGTCACGACTAGAATGGCGTACTGGCCGGTGCAGTTATGACCGGGCCCGAGATGCGCTAGCCAGCGGCAACCTGGGCGACTGGCGCGGACTTCTGTTCGTCGTCGGAGATTTAGCTTGAGCCCGTCCGCTCCACTGCGTGTCGTCCCGGTCGCCAGCAAGGCTGACCTGAACCAGTTCATCAAGGTACCCGCTGCCATCCTCGGCTCCGATCCGAACTGGATCCCGCCGCTCCACCTGGAGCGCAGCCTGCACCTGGGTGCCAAGACCAACCCCTGGTTCCAGCATGCCCGCTGGCAGGGCTGGATCGCCTGGCGCGGCGACAAGCCGGTGGGCCGGATCAGTGCGCAGATCGACGATCTCCATCTGGAGCGCCACGCCGACGCCACCGGTTTCTTCGGCATGCTCGACGCCGAGGACGACCAGGAAACCTTCGCCGCGCTGATCAGCGCCGCCGAGGGATGGCTGCACGACCAGGGCATCCAGCGCGTGCGCGGCCCGCTCAGCCTCTCGATCAACGACGAAGTCGGCCTGCTGGTCGATGGTTTCGACACGCCGCCCGTGTTCATGATGGGCCATGCGAAGCCGTATTACGGCGAGCGCATCGAGCGCGCCGGCTACACCAAGGCCAAGGACATGCTTGCCTACATGATCGCGCCGGACTTCCCCGCGCCGAAGGTCATGGATCGCCTGCTGGCCAAGGTGCGCGACCGCATCCGCGTGCGCCCGCTGGACACCAAGCGCTTCGACGAAGAGCTCGCCATGCTGCGCGACATCTTCAACGACGCATGGGCGAACAACTGGGGCTTCGTGCCGTTCACCGAGGCGGAGTTCAAGGACCTGGGCCACACGCTGCGCGTGTTGATCGCCCCGGAACTGATCCAGGTCGCCGAGCTCGATGGCGAGCCGGTGGCGTTCATCGTCGCGCTGCCCAACGTCAACGAGGTCATCAAGGACTTCGGTGGCAGCCTGTTGCCGTTCAACTGGGCGAAGCTGCTCTGGAACCTCAAGGTGCGCTTCCCCAAATCCTCGCGCGTGCCGCTGATGGGCGTGCGCCGTAGCCTGCACAACACGCCGCTTGGGCCGGGCCTGGCCTTCCTGGTGATCGACGCGGTCCGCCACCATCTGGTGGCACGCGGCGTCGAGCAGGTCGAACTGTCGTGGATCCTCGAGGACAACGCCGGCATGCGCAACATCGTCGAAACCATCGGCGGCCACGACTACAAGCGTTATCGCGTGTACGAGCGGGTGCTTCCGTGAGCGGGCGGGGCTCGTCGCGGACGACCATCATCGTGGTCGTCGCCATCCTCATCATCGCCGTCCTGTGGTGGCTGGGGCGCGGTGGCGGCGGCAACAAGCAGGCCGCCGAGCAGGCCGTGCCCGTGGTCACCGCCGCCGCTCGCCAGGGCGGCTTCGTGGTCTACCGCGCGCAGCCCGGCACGGTGACCCCGTCCAACAGCGTGCTCGTGCGTAGCCAGGTCGATGGCCTGCTCAAGCGGGTGGCCTTCAGCGGCGGCCAGGTGGTCAAGCAGGGCGACCTGCTGGCCGAAGTCGATCCGCGCGAAGCCCAGGCGCAGTTGCAGCTGGCCAACGGCGACCTTGGTCGCAGCCAGGCCCAGCTCGCCAATGCGCAGGAAACGCTGAAGCACTACGAGGCGCTGCTCGCGCAGGATTCGATCTCGCGCCAGCGCGTGGCCGACCAGCAATCGCTGGTACGCCAGTACACCGCCGAAGTGAAGTCCGAACAGGGCCGCATCGGCAGCGCGAACCTGCAGCTTTCCAACGCACGCATCACCGCGCCGATCTCCGGCACGGTCGGCCTGCGCCGGGTCGACCCGGGCAACCTGGTCGGTCCGTCGGATACGCGCGGCATCGTCGTCGTGACCCAGTCGCAGCCGAGCAAGGTCGTGTTCTCGATGCCGGTGAACGTGGTGCCGGGCGTGCTGGAACGGTTGCGCGCGGGTGACTGCGTGCCGGTCGATGCCTACGGCGACAGCCCCGACGACGTGCTCGCCACGGGCCACCTGCTCGCGGCGAACAACCAGGTCGATCCGGCCACCGGCACGGTAAAGTTCGAGGCCGAGTTCGCCAACGCGAAGGACTCGCTCCTGCCCAACCAGTTCGTCACGGCGCGCCTGCCCGTGCAGGTGCTTGCCCAGGCCGTGCTGGTGCCGGCCGCGGCGATCCAGCAGGGTGCCCAGGGTGCGTTCGTCTACGTGCTCAAGGACGACAAGACCGTGGCCGTCGTGCCGGTGAAGGTCGGCGCGGGCGACACCGCGACCACCGTCGTCACCTCGGGCATCGCGGCGGGGACCCAGGTCGTCGTCGAGGGCGCGGACCGGCTGCGCGCCGGCACCCGCGTGACGGCAACCACCGCGACGGACACGGCGCCGGCGGCGCCCGCGGCTGGCGCGACCACGTGCCAGCGCGATGAGGCGAGTGCCTCGCCGCAGGCACCGAACGCCCGCCCGTGAATCCCTCGCGCCCGTTCATCCTGAGGCCGGTCGCGACCTCGCTGCTGGCCATCGCGATCCTGTTGCTGGGCCTGTTCGGCTACCGCTTCCTGTCGCTGTCGGCACTGCCCGAGGTCGACTTCCCGACCATCGAGGTGGTCACCGCCTATCCGGGCGCCGGGCCGCAGGTGGTCGCCTCGACGATCAGCGCGCCGCTGGAACGCCAGCTCGGCCAGATGCCGGGCCTGAACCAGATGGCCTCGTCCAGCGCGGTCGGGATCTCGACGATCACCCTGCGCTTCAACCTCGACCTGCCGCTGGACGTGGCCGAGCAGGAAGTGCAGGCGGCGATCAACGCGGCCGCGCCACTGCTGCCCGCCGACATCTCGCAGCCGCCGATCTACCGCAAGGTGAACCCGGCCGATGCGCCGGTGATGACACTCGCGGTGACCTCGCCGACCCTTTCGCTGCGGACCCTGCGTGAACTGGCCGATACCCGGCTGGTGCCGAAGCTGTCGCAGGTGTCGGGGGTGGGCCTGGTCAGCATCGACGGCGGCCAGCAGCCGGCCATCGTCGTGCAGGCCGATCCGGCGCGCCTGCGCTCGAACGGGCTCACCCTCGACGACCTGCGCGGTGCCATTCGCGATGCCAATTCCAACCAGGCCAAGGGTACGCTCGAAGGCCCGGTGCGTTCGTCCAATATCGCGATCAGCTCGCCGATCGACACCGTCGCCGGCTTCGAAGGCCTCGCGGTGGCGCAGCGCGAAGGCGCGGTGGTGCGGCTGGGCGACGTCGCCCACGTCAGCGAAGGCGCCGAGAATGCACGCCTGGCCGCGTGGTCGGGCGACGTGCCGGCGATCATCCTGCGCATCCGCCGCCAGCCGGGCGCCAACGTGGTGGAGGTGGTCGACCGCATCCAGCAGCTGTTGCCGCAGCTGAAGACGACCCTGCCGGCCGCGGCCGACATCACCACGCTGTCGGATCGCACCGACACCGTGCGTGCGGCCGTCCACGACACCCAGGTGGAACTGGTCTTCGCGGTCGTGCTCGTCGTGCTGGTGATCTTCCTGTTCCTGGGCAGTGGCACGGCTACGATCATCCCGGGCGTGGTGGTGCCGCTCTCGCTGGTCGGCACCTTCGCGGTGATGTACCTGGCCGGGTTCTCGATCAATAACCTCACCCTGATGGCGCTGATCGTGGCCACCGGTTTCATGGTCGACGATGCGATCGTGATGATCGAGAACATCGCCCGCTACGTGGAGGCGGGCGAGGAGCCACTCGCCGCGGCGCTGAAGGGCGCGCGGCAGATCGCCTTCACCGTGGTGTCGCTGACCGTGTCGTTGGTCGCCGTGCTGATCCCGCTGCTGTTCATGGGTGGACTGGTCGGCCGGCTGTTCCGCGAGTTTGCGGTGACGCTGGCGGTGGCGATTTTGATTTCCGGCGTGGTCTCGCTGACGCTCACGCCGATGATGTGCGCGCGGATGCTGCGCCGGGTGCCGGAAGCGCGGCAGGGGCGCGTCGCGCAGCGGGGCAAGGCCTGGCTGGATGGCGTGCTGGTGCGCTACGAGCGCGGCCTGGCATGGGTGCTGGCACGCCAGGCGGCAACGCTCGGACTGGTCGCGGCGATGGCCGCGCTGACCGTCGTGCTGTACCTGGTGATCCCGCGCGGGCTGTTTCCCACCCAGGATTCCGGCGACATCCAGGGCGTGACCGAAGCCGCGCCGACGGTGTCGTTCGCCGCCATGGCCGATCGCCAGCAGGCGCTGACCCGCGTGCTGTTGCAGGATCCCGCCGTCGCCAGCGTCGCCTCGTTCATCGGCGTGGGCGGCGGCTCGGCGTCGCTGAATACCGGGCAGTTGCTGATCCACCTGAAGCCGCTGGGCAAGCGCGATCGCGTGCCCGCCGTCATGGCGCGCCTGGCCGATGCCGCGCGCAAGGTGGAAGGCATCGCGTTGTACATGCAGCCGGTGCCCGACCTGACCATCGACGACCGGGTCAGCCGCGGCCAGTACCAGTTCTCGCTCGAACACGCCGACCCGGCCCAGCTGGCGCAGTGGGTGCCGCGCGTGCTCGGTTCGCTGCGCGATGCCCACAAGCTCACCAGCGTCGCCAGCGACCAGCAGGATCGTGGCCTGGAAGCGTTCGTCCAGGTCGACCATGACCTCGCCAGCCGCTACGGCGTCACCTCCGCGGCGATCGGCGATGCCTTGTACAACGCGTTCGGCCAGCGCCACGTCTCCACGCTCTTGACCCTGGGCAGCCAGCGGCGCGTGATCCTCGAGGCAGCGGCACCGGCCGCGACCGACGTCGCCGGTGCATTGCAGGGCGTGTACCTGGGCGCCACGGGTGGGGCGGCGGCGAACGCGGCGGATGCGGGCGATCCCTCGGCCGCGCTGATCCCACTCACCTCGATCGCCCAGGTGAGCGAGCGCACGGCGCCGCTGGTGGTCACGCGGCTCGACCAGCTGCCGGCGGCCACGGTGTCGTTCAACCTGGCCCCGGGCGCGTCGCTCGGCGGTGCGATCCAGCAGGTCGATGCCGCCCAGCGCGAGCTGAAGCTGCCGGCCAGCGCACAGTTGCGCTGGGAAGGCTCGGCGGAAGCCTTCCAGGCCTCGCGCGCCGGCCAGCCGTGGCTGATCCTGGCTACGCTGATCACCGTCTACATCGTGCTCGGCGTGCTCTACGAGAGCTACATCCATCCGCTCACCATCCTGTCGACGCTGCCGTCGGCCGGCATCGGCGCGTTGCTGGCGCTGATCATCGGCGGCTTCGAGCTCGACGTGATCTCGCTGATCGGCGTGATCCTGTTGATCGGCATCGTGCAGAAGAACGCGATCATGCTGATCGACTTCGCGATCGATGCGCAGCGCCACCAGGGCCTGGCCCCGCGCGAGGCCATAGTGCAGGCCTGCCTGCTGCGCTTCCGCCCGATCCTGATGACCACGCTGGCGGCGATGCTGGGTGCCTTGCCGCTGATGCTCGGTGGCGGCATGGGTGCGGAGCTGCGCCATCCGCTGGGCGTGGGGATCTTCTGGGGCCTGCTGGTCAGCCAGCTGCTCACCCTGTTCACCACGCCGGTGATCTACCTCGCCTTCGAGCGCGTGCTGCAGCGCCGGGGCCGGCCTGCATGAACCTCTCGCGCGCCTTCATCGGCCGGCCGGTGGCGACCTCGCTGCTGTGCCTGGGGCTGGTGATCGCCGGCCTGGTGAGCTGGCGTTTCATGCCGGTCGCCTCGCTTCCGGAGGTGAACGTGCCGACCATCAAGGTCTCGGCCGACCTGCCGGGCGCGAGCGCGGCGACGATGGCGGCGTCGGTCGCCGCGCCGCTGGAGCAGGCGCTCGGACGCATCGCCGGGCTGACCGAGATGACCTCGGTAAGCACCACTGGCGGTACCGATATCCGTCTCACCTTCGACCTCGCGCGCAATTCGGTCGGCGCCGCGCGCGACGTGCAGGCCGCGATCAACGCGGCGCGCGCGGACCTTCCCGCGGACATGCCGGCCAGCCCGTCATACCGCGAAGTGAGTTCCGCCGACGCGCCCGTGCTGGTGCTCAGCCTGACCTCGCGCGACGCCACGCCGGGGCAGTTGTACGCAGTGGCGTCGTCCACCTTCACCCAGATGCTGTCGCAGGTGGAAGGCGTCGGTGAAGTGGAACTGGTCGGCAGCTCGGTCCCGGCCGTGCGCGTCGCGCTGGATCCGCAGGCGATGAACCAGCGTGGCGTCGGTTTCGAACAGGTCCGCCACGCGCTGGCGGGTGCCGTGTCGAACCAGGCCGCGGGCGCGGTCGAGGTGGCCGGTCGCCAGCTGCAGGTCGCGACCAACGGCCAGCTCGCCACGGCCGATGCGTTCCGTTCGCTCGTGGTCCTCGGGCGCGACGGCAGCGCCGTGCACCTGGGCGAGATCGCACGGATCGAGGATGGCGTGCGCGACCCTTACAACGCGGCACTGGCCAACGGCGAGCCCGCCGTGCTGGCGCTGGTCCGGCACAAGCCGGGCTCGAACATCATCGAGGTGATCGACGGCATCATGGCGCGGCTGCCGGCCGTGCGCGCGGCGCTGCCGGGCAACATGCAGGCAGGCGTCATCGTCGACCGGGCTACCACCGTGCGTGGCTCGCTGCGCGCCGCGGAGCACACCCTCGCGCTCGCCGTCGTACTGGTCGTCATCGTGATGCTGCTGTTCCTGCGCGACCTGCGCATGGCGCTGATCGCCAGCGCGGTGGCGCCGATCTCCCTGCTGGGCGCCATGGTGGTGATGTACGGGCTGGGCTACAGCCTCGACATCCTCTCCCTGATGGCGCTGACCATCGCCGTCGGCTTCACCGTGGACGACGCCGTGGTGGTGGTCGAAAACATCGCCCGCCACATCGAAGACGGCATGCCGCCGCGCGAAGCGGCGCGGATCGGCGCGGGCGAGGTCGGCACCACCGTTCTGTCGATGAGCGCCGTGTTGATCGCGGTGTTCCTGCCGCTGCTGATGATGGGCGGCTATGTCGGCCTGTTCGTCCGCGAATTCGCCGTCACGCTGGCGGTGGTAATCGCCATCTCGCTGGTGGTCTCGCTCACCTTCGTGCCGATGCTGTGCGCCTGGTGGCTCAAGCCGTCGACGAAACAGGATACGCACGGCCGGATCCATGCGTGGAGCGAGCGTACCTTCGCGCGTTTGCAGGTGGCATACGACGATAGCCTGGCCTGGGCATTGCGCCGCGCACCGTTGACGATGCTGTCGCTGCTCGGCGTGCTCTGCCTCAGCGTGTACCTCTACGTCGTGGTGCCGAAGGGTTTCTTCCCGCGCCAGGACACCGGCGAGCTGACCGGCGATTTCGACACCGGCGGCAACACCTCGTTCGCCGTGGCCAGCGGCAAGCTGCGTGACTTCATGGCCACCGTGCGCGCCGATCCGGCCGTCGCCAGCGTGGGCGGCTACGTGGAACGCGACGCCGGCTCCCTGTTCGTCACCCTGAAGCCGCTCTCGCAGCGCGACGCGAGCGCCGACGACGTGGCGGCGCGGATCAACCGCAAGCTCGCCACGATGCCCGGCGGCACGTTCACCGTCACCTCCGTGCAGAACATCCGCGTGGGTGGCCGGCGTAGCCGTTCTTCCAACGAATACACGATCCAGGCCGACACGCCCGAGCTGCTGCGCAAGTGGGCGCCGCAAATCGTCCAGGCGCTGTCGGGCCTGCCCGAGCTGAGCAACGTGCACGGCGGCCTGGGCACCACGGGCGTCGCCACCTCGCTCGACGTGGAGCGCGGCGCCGCGACGGCGGCCGGCATCTCCTACGCACGCATCGATGGCGTGCTGCGCGACGCGTTCGCCGACCGGCGCGCGACCACCGTGTTCACGGCGGCGGACGAGTACCCGGTGATCATGGGCGTGGCCCCGGAGCATGCGCAGTCGGCCGACGCGTTCAATGCGATCGCGGTGCCGGGTGCCGATGGCAGCAGCGTCCCGCTGCCCGTGCTCGGCCGCGTGCGCCAGTTCAACGCACCGTTGGACATCTCCCATTACGGCCAGGCGCTCGCCGCCACGATCACCTTCGACCGCGCCGACGGCGTGTCCAATTCGCAGGCCACCCAGGCGATCCAGCGGGCTATGGACCGGCTGGCCATGCCGCGCTCGGTGCGCAGCACGCTGCAGGGCTCGGCCGGCGCCGCGCGCCAGGTCGCCGACAGCGAGCCGGCCCTGATCCTCGCCGCCTTCCTCACCCTGTTCATCGTCCTGGGCGTGCTCTACGAAAGCTGCGTGCATCCGCTGACGATCCTGTCCACGCTGCCGTCCGCCGCGGTCGGCGCGGTGTTCGCGCTGCTGCTGTTGCGCACCGACCTGGACGTGATCGCCCTGATCGGCATCTTCGCGCTGGTCGGCATCGTGATGAAGAACGCCATCATGATGGTGGACTTCGCCCTGGCCGCCAGCCGCAACGACGGCCTGAGTCCGGAAGAAGCCATCCGCCAGGCCTGCCGCCTGCGCTTCCGGCCGATCCTGATGACCTCGCTGGCCGTGATGGTGGCCGCGGTGCCGCTGGCCGTGTCGCGCGGCGACGGTGCCGAGATGCATGCGCCGCTGGGCATCGCCATGGGCGGCGGCCTGGTGCTCAGTCAGGTGTTGACCCTTTACACGACGCCCGTTGTGTACCTTTACCTTGATCGATTCAGCAGGTGGGCCGTCCGATGGATGCAACATTTCGGGGCAAGGCGCGACGCACGCGCGCCGGCCGTCCAACAAGGGCCGCAGGCATGAGCGCGCGCATCGCCAGCGCCTGCCTGCGCAGCGTCGCCGTGGCCGGCAGCATGTTGCTCGTGGCCGCGTGCACGGTCGGTCCGGACTACGTGCGTCCGGCCGCGCCGGTGACACCCGCGTACAAGGAGGCCGGCCGCCAGCCGGCGCAGGCCGCGAACGCCGCGCCGATCGCCGGTGCTTGGTGGGAGATCTACGGCGACGGCACGCTCAACGCGCTGGTCGCGCAGGTGGCGGTGAACAACCAGTCGCTTGCCGCCGCCGCAGCCCGCGTGCGCGAGGCCCAGGCCCTGGTCCAGGTGGCCAATGGTGCGTCTTACCCGCAGGCCAGCATCGGCAGCATCAAGTCGGGCCGGCGTAACGAGAACGATTTTGGCCTCGGCGTGAGCTGGGAGATCGACCTGTGGGGCCGCGTGCGGCGCGACGTCGAAGCCCATCGCGCGAGCGCGCAGGCCAGCCAGGACGACCTTGCCGGTGCCACGCTGTCGATGCAGGCCCAGCTGGTGCAGAGTTACTTCGCGCTGCGCCAGGACGATGCCCTGATCGAACTGCTCGAGCCGGCCGCGGACAGCGCGACCCAGTGGCAGCGCATGGTCGGTAACCAGTACACCCAGGGCCAGGCCTCCAGCGCCAATGTGTCCGAGGCACTGACCCGTGCCAGCGCCGCGCAGCTGCAGCTCGCCGACACGCGTGCAGCGCGTGCGCAGCTGGAGCATGCCATCGCGGTGATGCTCGGCAAGCCGCCCGCGGAGTTCTCGATCGCCCCGGCGCCGTTCGACACCCCCGTACCGGTGACCCCCGTGGGCGTGCCGGCGACGCTGCTGGAACGCCGTCCCGACGTCGCCGCGAGCGAGCGCCGCATGGCCGCCGCCAGCGCCCGCATCGGCGTCGCCAAGGCGGAGACCCTGCCGTCGATCAGCCTCGCGGCCGGCATCGGCGTGCGCCGCGGCCCGACCGGCACGGCCGACGTGAAGGCGCCGCTGTTCGCGGGCGGCCGGCTCGAGGCGCAGGAGAGCAACGCCAACGAGCAGTACAACGAGGCCGTGGCGAACTACCGGCAGACCGTGCTCGATGCGTATCGCGAAGTCGAAGACGGGCTGGTGCTGACCGGCGCGCTGGGCGACAGCGCGGAGCTGCACGCGCGTGCGGCGGCGGCCGCGAAGGAATCCGATCGGGTGGTGCGCAACCAGTACCGCGAAGGCGTCGCCGATTACCCGGCCGTGGTCGATGCGACGAACGGTGCGCTCGACGCCGGCCGTGGCGAGCTGCAGCTGCGCCTGCGCCGCCTGGATGCGAGCGTCAACCTGATCATGGCCCTGGGCGGCGGCTGGCAGGCCGATGCCCCGCCCACGGTCACCTCGACGCCCTGAGCGGGGCCGGCGCGCTGCGCTGGCGCCGGCGTTTCCGCGAGGGTCCGGCGCTCCCGCTTAAAGCGGGTAGCGCGCGACCAGGGTCTCCAGCCGCGAGCGCGTTTCCTGCGCAAGCGGCGCGGGCGTGCCGTAATGGCGACGACCCGAAAGCGATTCGGCGACCATCTCGTCGTGTCGCGCACCCATCAGGCCGTTGATGGCGGCCAGGAAACGCGACATCCGGTAGGCGTGCTCGTTGGGCGCCAGGACGCGCAGCGTGTCGTAGTACGACACCTGCATGCTGACGATCTTGCGCACCATGTGGAACTGGTCGCCGGCGAACGTCGCGCGGGCCACGGCTTTCTTCAGCCGGCGCATTTCGGCCTGCTGGTAGGCGATGACGCCGGCCTCGCTGTCCAGCTGCGTCTGGCGCAGCGCACGATGGATCCAGGCCCAGATCGGCGGCGCCAGCAACACGCGAAGTTTCATGCCGTGGCGGACCATGGCATTGCGCTTGCCGCCGCGGAACGCATCCTGCAGGTGGCCGAGCACGCGCGTGGTCAGGTCGAACAGGAAATTCGAACGATGGTTCTTGCGGTAAAGCCGCTGGGCGAACCGCAGGTGCTTGTAGCGCGCGCGGATGTGCTTGTACTGCAGGCGCTCGTCGGCGCTGAGGCCTTCGTTGCGCAACAGCTTGTCGACCAGCTTGAGCAGCTCGTCGCGCGACACGCCGTCTTCCCAGAACTGCAGGCACAGCGCGTAGCAGCGCCGCACGGAGTCGTCGGGACAGGCCAGCACGATCGGGTCGGGCAGGGCGGTATGCGCATCGATGATGTCGTCGACGTCCACGGCGTCGAACAACCGACCCAGGGTTTCGGCTGGGAATTTCGGCCAGGCCGGCGCATTACTGGCGTTCATCACTGCACCTCCCCGGGCGTGTAATGGCGAAGCGTGTGCCGCCGGCGATACGCGGCGACGGTGGGAATAAGCGAGAACACCGCCTCCAGGCACTGGCCCGCGAAGTACGCGATGGCCGCGCCCATCAGGCCGATGGCATGGCTGAGGCCGATCAGCAACCCGGCGTAGAGCAGGGCGGCGAGGGCCTGGGCGACCAGCGCGGCACGCTGGCGGCTGGCGATGTAGAGCAGCGATTCCAGCGGGAAGGCGGCCATCGAGACCACCAGCGCGGCCGACATCACCTGCAGCAGGCTATAGGCCTCCACGTACTGCGCGCCGAAGATCGTCGAGATCAGCGGCTTGCCGACGATGATCACCAGCAGGGCGACGAGGATGCCCAGGCCGCCGGCCAGCGCGGCCGAACGCACGCCGAGCTTCCACGGCTGCGTGCTGGCCGGATCGAGCCGCATGATTTCCGGATAGAAGCTCTTCTGCATCAGCGACGCGGGCGTTCCGGCCGCATCGAAGAAAGTGAGCGCGACCTTGAACAGGCCGGCGGCGGTGGGGCCGAGCACGATGCCGACCAGCACGTTGCTGCCCGCGTTGCGCGCGGACCAGATCGAATGGGCGAAGTTGGTGGTCCAGACGAAGTCCCAGGCACCGCGGATGCGCCGGGCCGGTCCGAACAGGCCGGGCCGCAGGGCGTGGTCGATCTGCTGCCGGCGCAGTTCGCGCACGGCGAAGATCCACAACGCGATGTCGCCGGCGAGGCTGGAGACGTACCAGGTGGCGATGAAGCCGGGGAAACCGAGGCCGGCGAAGTAGGCGATGACGCTGCCGATCGCGCGCAGGAAGGGCGTGATCGCACCCTGCACGGCGATCAGGTCGAAGCGGTCGATCGCGCGCAGGATGCCGGTCGGGGTCGCCGCGGTCATCGTCGGGATCAGCGTGCAATAGCCCAGCGCCCACCAGAAATCGGCGGGATCCAGGCCGACCGCATGGCCAAGCCACGGCAGCAACACCATGCCGGCGACCAGGGCCACGGCGCCGCTGGCCAGGTCCAGGCCAAACGACAGGCCGGTGACGTCGCGGAAGCGGTTGAGGTCCTTGTGCGCGAGCGCTGGCGTTCCGAACTGGACGACGAACTGCCAGGTCTGGAACTTCATGAAATCGCTGACGCTCTTGGCGTAGGCCTGGACCACGACCAGCGTGCCGAACAGTGCCGGCGACATGCCGCGGCCCGCACAGGCGAGCGCCAGCAGGCCCAGCAAGGCGCTGACGACGTTGCTGGACCCGAGGTACGACGCGTTGCGCACGATGGCGCGGAACGAGCCATCGGAAAACCAGTGCTTCATCGCGACATTACACCTTCGCGTCCGGCCAGCTGGCGAAGGCGGCGCAGATCGCGTCGATCTGTTCGAAGGTGTGTGCCGCGCTCACGCTGCAGCGAAGCAGCGATTCGTTGTTCGGCGTCGCCGGCGGCACCATCAGGTTCACGTACACGCCGTGCTTGAGCAGGTGGTCCCAGAAACGCAGTGCCTCGAGCTTGTCGCCGACCAGCACGGCGACCACCGCATTGGCCGGTGCGCCAAGGCGGAAGCCCAGCGCGGACAGGCCGGCGTGCAGCCGTTCGGCGTTCGCGCGCAGCTTCTCGCGCAGATCGTCCGCGGCGGCGAGGCGCTTCAGCGCGGCACGCGTCGCCGCGATCGTCGCCGGGGCGAGCGAGGCGGTGAACACGTACGGACGGCTGGCGTAGCGCAGCAGCTCCATGTCTTCGGAATCGCCGACGCAGAAACCGCCGGTGTTGCCGAGGCTCTTGCTGAAGGTGCCGACCACGTAGTCGACCTGGTCAAGCACGCCCATGTCTTCGGCCAGGCCGCGACCCTTGTAGCCGAGCACGCCCATCGAGTGGGCTTCGTCGACCAGCAGGACCGCGCCGTATTCACGGGCCACGGCGACGAACTCGGGCAACGGGGCACGATCGCCCAGCATGCTGTAGACGCCTTCGACCACGACCAGCGTGCCCGCGGCGGCAGCGCCGAGGCGGCGCAGGCGCTTGCCCAGGTCGACCGGGTCGTTGTGGCGGAAGCGGATGGTATCCGCGCCGCTCAGCCGGCAGCCGTCATAGATGCTGGCATGGCTGTCCGCATCGATCATCACGGTGTCGCCCGGGCCGGCCAGCGCGGAGATCATGCCGAGGTTGGCCTGGTAACCGGTGGAGAACACGATGGCGTCGCGCTTGCCGTAATACGCGGCCAGTTCGAGTTCGAGCTCGCGATGGCCCGAATAACTGCCGTTGGCCATGCGCGAACCGGTGGTGCCGGTGCCCGCGCTTTCCAGCGCCTCGCGCGCGGCCGATACCGTCGCTTCGTCGAAGGTCAGGCCCAGGTAGTTGTTGGTCCCGGCAAGGATCGTCGGCCGGCCTTCGATGATGCCTTCGGTCGGCGACAGGATGCGGTCGATCTGGATGCCGAACGGATCGATGCCAAGCGCCGCCAGTTCCTGGCGAACGGCTTGCACCGCCAGCAGCCTGGAATTCTCTTTCACGCGTTCTCGCCCATGGTCTTGAGGATCAGGGTCGCAAGATCGCCCACGGTGCGCACTTCGGCAAGTGCATTGATCGGAACCGAGATGTCGAACTCGTCTTCCACGGCGAGCATCAGGTCCATGACCTTCAGCGAATCGAGCGCCAGTTCGCCGGTTAGCTCGGTACGCTCGGTGATGACCGCGACGCGGCCCTCGGCGATCGGGGTGACCAGGACGATGATCCGTGCCACGACATCAGGATGGTTCATGGGGGTATTCCGGTTGCTGCTTTAGGAGGTCAAACGACGGTGTTGGCGAGGCCGCGCTCAAACCCTAGCGCGGGACGCCAGCCGGTCGCTTGCGTGAAGTCGTTGCCGTGGCATACCCAGTCGGCGTGGGTGAGCTCGCGGACCTTGCCGGGCGTCAGCATCGGCGCGTAGCCGAACAGGCGCGCACCCAGCAGGTTGGCGCTGCCGACCGCGCGCAGCCACGCCGCGGGGATCGTCAGCCGGCGGATCGGCGCGTTGTCGCGCAGCACGCGAGACGCCGTGGCCAGCACGGTGTCCCAGTCGTAGCCCTGCTCGTGGCCATCGTCCAGCTCCCAGGTCTGGCCCGAGCCCTGGCCGTACTCGAGCCACGCCAGCACGGCCGAGGCCAGGTCGGTCACGTGGATCAGCGAGAAGCGTCCGTGTCCGTCGCCCGGGATCGGGGCAAGGCCGCGCGCCATGCTGCGGAACAGCGGCAGCATCTCGCGGTCGCCCGGGCCATATACCGCCGGTGGGCGCAGCACGCTCCACGCCAGCTCGCCGGCCGTGGCCTGCAGGGCGCGTTCGCCGCGCCACTTGCTGCCGGCGTAATCGGACAGCTGCGGCTCGCGTGCGGCCAGCGAAGAGATCAGCAGGAAACGCTTGCACGCGGGCTCCGCCGTCGCCGCCTGCACGACGTCGAACACGCCCTGTTCGTTGACGCGATCGAAGTCGGCACGGGTGGCGCCGCGGACGCTGCCCGCGCAGTGGATCACCGCGTGGGCGCCTTCGACCAGCGCGGCAAGCGCGTCACGGTCGGAGAGGTCCCCGGCGATCCACTTCAGGCCATCTTCGCTCTGCACCGCGCGACCGTTGCGCGGGCGATAGAGCGCGCGCACGCGAAAGCCGGCGGCGACCAACTGGTGGCGCAACTCGGTGCCGATGAATCCAGTGGCACCGGTGAGCGCCACCACGGGCCGCTCGCTGCCCACGGCGCCTGTGTTCACGCGGCGACGGCTTGGGGCGAGCGTTCCTCTTCGCGCCGGGCCAGGTAGTCGCGGCGCGATGCCGAGCGCGACAGCTTGCCCGACGAGGTGCGCGGCAGCGTGTGGCGCGGCACCAGCTCGATCAGGCAGACGATGCCCAGCTCTTCGAGCACGTCGCGGCGGATCGACTGGACCAGCGTCTCGCGGACGACCGGGTCGTGGCTTGCGCACTGGACGACCACGACCGCCACTTCCGCGCCATCCGGGCCGGGCACGCCGAAGGCCGACGCGTCCTGCGAACGCAGGTCCGGCTGGCGTTCGACGATGCGCTCGATGTCCTGCGGCCAGATGTTGCGACCGTTGACGATGATCATGTCCTTGTGGCGACCGGTCACGACCACTTCGCCCTCGTGCAGGTAACCGATGTCACCGGTATCCAGCCAGCCGTCCTGGTCGAGCACGGCGCCAGACAGCGCCGGCTGCTCGTAGTAACCCAGCATGATGCTCGGGCCACGGACCAGGATGCGGCCCACGCGCAGCTCACCCAGGCGGTGGCCTGCGTCGTTGCGGATTTCGAGCTCGTGGCCCGGCAGCACGGGGCCACAGCGGACGAAGCCCGTGCCGGTGCCTGCGGCGACCGGCGTGGCGCGCAGGCGTTCGGCGAGATCGGTCGGGTCGACCCAGTCCACCTTGATGCCTTCCTGCAGCGGCGAGAAGCTCACCGCGAGGGACGCTTCGGCCATGCCATACGACGGCACCATCGCGCGCGCATCGAAACCGGCCGGTGCGAGCATCTCGGCGAAGTTCGCCGGCACGTCCGGCAGGATCGGCTCGGCGCCGATGCCAGCCACGCGCCAGTGCGAGAGGTCGTACGACGCGATGTCGGACGGACGCACGCGACGTGCGCACATCTCGTAGCCGAACGGCGGGCTGTACGAAATGGTGGCCTTTGCCGAGCTCATCAGTTCGAGCCAGCGACGCGGACGCATCGCGAATTCGCGCGTGTCCAGGTAGTCGATCGAACGCTGGCAGGCGACCACGGTGAGCATGCAACCGACCAGGCCCATGTCGTGATAGAACGGCAGCCACGAGACGAAACGATCGTCGTCGCGGATCGCCAGGCCGTGGTTGATCGAGCCGAACGAATTGGCAAGCAGTGCTTCCTCGGTGATCACGGCCGCCTTCGGCGTACCCGTGCTGCCCGAGGTGAACTGCAGGTAGGCGACTTCCTTCGCACCGAGCGGCTTCAGCTCCGCATCGCCCATCGGCAGTGCGTCGAACGCTTCGGGCGTGCCCCACATGGCGAGCTCGAGACCGGCCACCGCTTCCTCGAGGAAACCGACGAAGGCCTTCGAGGCGACTGCGATGCTCGCATCGCACGCCTGCAACATGCCGTGCAGCTTGTGCACGTACGCGTCATGGCCGCCGAGGTTCACTACGGCGGGCAGGGCGACCGGCACCAGTCCGGCGTACTGGCAGGCGAAGAAGAAACGCAGGAAATCGGGCGTGGTTTCCGCCACGAAAGCCAGGCGCGCGCCACGCGGCAGGCCAAGCGTCAGCAAACGCTGGGCCAGCGCAAGCGCCTGGGTCCTCAGCGTTCGGTAAGGCAAGGCGGTTATAAGTTTCCCACCAGCATAGAAGTTGGCCCCGGTCACGCCATTGGCGGCGTAATCGAGCACTTCTGAAAGGCTGGCGAAATCACCGTGCCTTAAAGGTACGGTATTGATGGTAGGCGTCGGTTGGCCGGCTTCTACCGAGAGGGTTCCATCTGCGCTCATAGTCTTATCGCACTCTTCAAACGAGTGGCGCACCGCGGGACATCACCACGGTGTGTCAGGAAGGTTACTGTACCCAATGGTACCATAATTGGCGTTTTTGTTAAGAATTTACTCATTCGCAGTAAAAAACTGCGCCAGCCCTTGGGCGGCAAGCCGCCCAGGCCGTTTTCGGGTGCTCAGCGTCGCGTTCGCTCGCGGTTCCAGCGGGCAATATTGTCGATCGGCTGCCTGACGTACGGGCTGGCCGAGATCAGCTTGAACAGCAGCCGGTTGGCCAGGGTCCCGATGCGGTCCATCGGCCGGTCGATGTCGAGGAACAGCACGGCACGGACTTCGTCGGTGTCGTTGTGGACCTCGTGCTCGTAGCTGTCGTCGAACAGCACGACCTTGCCTTCCTGCCAGTGCAGGATCTGGTCGTCGACCCGGATCCAAACGTTCTGCGCATCGGCAGGAACCTTCAGGCCGAGGTGTGCCCGGATCACCGCGCGCGTGGGGCCCTTGTGCGGTGCGATCCGGTAGCGGGGCTGCAGGATGGAGAACATCGCGCTGCGCAGCCCGGGCAGCGTATCAAGCACGGCCGACGTGCGCGGGCACACAGCGCAGTTGTCGTCGACGCGCTTGCCATAGACGTAGAAACCGAAGGTCTTCCAATTATCGCCCTTGGAAATGCGTTTCTGGTCCGGCGACACCTGGTGGAACGCGGGGATGTCTTCCGGATGCTCGAGCAGGTGGTCGAGTTCCTCGCGGATCACCGGCCACGCCGCTTCCAGCCGCGGCACCCAGTCGAACACTTCATTGCCGATCACCGGCGTCGACGGCACCAGCGAATGCTTCGCTTCGAACGTGCCGCTCCAGCGCAGGAAACGCTTCCCGCCGCGGATAAGCCATTGCCGCCAGAACGGTGCGCGGGGCGTGGTGGGAACGGTAGCGCTCATGTCGGCGCGGCTCCAGCGAGGCGTAGCGACGCGGTCGCGGCATTGACTGCCTGCAGGGCCTTGTCCAACACGTCGACGTACGGCGCACGGGCGTCGAGGTCGACGATCGGCGCATGGTTGTAATGCAGCTGCGACATGACGGCGATCTTGTCCGTCAATTCAGCCACGCCGTGGTCTGGCTTGCGTGCATGCGCGGTGGCCAGGTCGATATCCAGGCGGATCACGAGGGCAGGGTGGTACATCGCCATGCGCTCGTAGATTCGCTGCTCGCGCTCGGCCAGCTTGCGCACGAACCATTGCGTGCTGCGTGCCTTGCCCAGGCCCGGCCCGTCGTAACGGAAGCCGGCGATTTCAGCCTGCGGGTAGCGATCGGTGATCACCAGCACGCCACTGTCGGCGAGCCGGCGCACGCGACGGAAATGTGCTTCGCGCCATACCGAGAAGCCGTACATGATCAGCGCGCCGATCGGCCCGGGCAGCTTGTTCTGCATGTTCTGCGCACGGTCGGCCTTCGCGGCGAGCCGGCGCTCGAGGCGCGGGCCGATGAACGGCAGCTGCTTGATCCTGTTGCCGGCCTCGCCCGAGATGAGTCCCAGGTAGCGACGCTGCGTCGGCATCGCGGCATTCAGGCGCGACACCAGTTCGTGGGTAAGCGTCGACTTGCCCGTGCCGTCGCAACCGACGACGGCGACAAGCCGTGGCATGGTCTGCACCGCGCTCATGCGTGCACTCCGTGCATCGCGTCGTGCACGCCGCGCAGCGCGGCCTGCAGGACGGAGCCGGCATCGCCGCGACCGTCGAGGTCGAGGATCCTTGCGCCATTGAAACGCAGCGTGGGAATCACTCGGACCTTTTCGCGCAATGCCTCGATCGCGTGATCGGGTTTGCGCGCATGCGCGGTTTCCGCATCCACGTTAAGACGGATCACCAGCATCGGCAGGTGCGTCGCCATCCACGTGTACAGGCGCTGCTCGCTATCGCGTAGCCGACGCACCCACCAATTGCCGCCTTCGGTTTTCGAAAGCTGCGGGCCGTCGAAACGAAATCCCGGCACCTCGGCCTGCGGATAACGGTCGGCGATAATAAGAGTTCCACGGTGGCACTTCGCGAGCATGCGCCGGAACTTGTGGGCACGCCATTGCGAAAGCAAGTAGATAACCAGCGCTGTCACATTACCGGGCGGCTTTGACGGCTGCGCATGGACTTTGTCGGACTTACCCACCAGATAGCGATTGAACGCCGGCCCGACGAGGGGCAGCGTGGCGATCCATTCGGCGATGCGGCCCGATGACTGGCCCAGGTACAGCGATTCGGTCGGCATCTGCTGACGGAGGTGGGTTACCAGGCCCTCGGTCAGGGTCGACTTGCCCGATCCGTCACTCCCGGTCAGGGCAATGACGGACAGTGGTCGCTGGGGGTCGGTCAGGGTGGAAAAAGAGAGCACACCAAGTGTCCCGTAGCGCAGTACGTTACGATGTTATGACTCTCTTTATGATTCGTCTACCTCAAGGTAACCGGATCTTCACATTTGCGATGGTGTAAGCATGGCTCCAGTGATCGCCATTATCGGTACCGATGGATCAGGTAAATCAACGGTTTGCGAGCATATTGCAAGCTGGATTCACCGCTATGGACCGGCGGCGCACGTCCATTTGGGCAAGCAATCGGGCAATGTCGGCCGCGCGCTGACCCGCCTGCCGCTCGTAGGTAATCTCATGGATCGCAAGATCCAGCAAAACGTCGACAGCGTGAACAAGCGCGCCGATGAAGACCGGCAGCCCACCCTGTTCCCGGCACTGGTCATCAGCGCCTTCACCCTGCGTCGCCTGCGTCGCTTCAAGCGGATGCTCGCCCTGCGCCAGAAGGGCATGATCATCGTCACCGACCGGTTCCCGCAGACGGTGATTCCCGGCGCCTACGACGGTCCGGGATTCCCGCAGAGCGAGCGCGGCTCATGGCTGGTGAAGCGCCTGGCCCGGCGTGAATATGCCACCTTCGACTGGATGGCCAGCCACGCACCGGACCTCGTGCTGCGCCTCAACGTCGACCTCGATGTCGCCTGCCAGCGCAAGCCCGACCACCGCCGCGACGCGCTGGCGCGGAAGATCGCAGTGACGCCGTTGCTCACCTACCACGGGGCACCGATCGTCGAGATCGACGCCAACCAGCCGCTGGCCCAGGTGATCGCCGCCGCGGAAGCCGCCGTGGGTAAGCTGATGGCCGATCGCGGTTACACGGCGAGCGAGCCCGTCGCCGCAAGCGGTACCGCGTCGCACTGAAAACGTGACGTGGATGGCGGAATGCGCATGCCGTGGCATGCCGCCGCCCCACGCACGCAAAACGGTCATACCCGGTCGTGACAATCCCCGCCGCAGGGGATCACGACAATCAACGGGACACGCATGACCTCACAGGACCGGCGTCACTTCCTGAAGCTTTCCCTTGGCGCCGCAGGCGCGGCCTTCACGGCGACGGTGATGCCGCCGTCGATCCAGAAAGCGCTCGCGGTGCCCGCGGCGCGCCGAACGGGCACGCTAAAGGACATCGAACACGTGGTGATCCTCATGCAGGAGAACCGATCGTTCGATCACTATTTCGGCAGCATGCGTGGCGTACGCGGGTTCGGCGATCCGCGCGCCCTGACCCTCGCCAGCGGCCGCTCGGTGTGGCACCAGCCGCTGGTGGCTGGCGGCGACGACTACGTCCTGCCGTTCCGGCCGCAGGCCGACAACCTCGGCCTGCAGTTCATCGAGGACCTGCCGCACGGCTGGAACGACACCCAGTCCGCGTTCAACGCCGGCAAATACGACCAGTGGGTGCCGTCGAAGGGCGCGACCACGATGGCCTACCTCACCCGTGAGGACATCCCGTTCCACTACGCGCTGGCCGATGCCTTCACCGTCTGCGACGCCTACCACTGCTCGATCCTGTCCTCGACCGATCCGAACCGCTACTACATGTGGACCGGCTACGTCGGCAACGACGGCAAGGGCGGTGGCCCGGTACTGTCCAATGCGGAAGAAGGCTATGGCTGGACCACGTATCCGGAACGCCTCGAAGCCGCCGGCGTGTCGTGGAAGATTTACCAGGACATCGGCACTGGCCTCGATGCCGCCGGTGGCTGGGGCTGGGGCTCGAACCCGTACATCGGCAACTACGGCGACAACTCGCTGCTTTACTTCAACCAGTACCGCGACGCGCAGCCGGGCAATCCGCTTTACGACAAGGCGCGCACCGGCACGGATACGCTGAACGGGCAGTCGCTGTTCGAGATCCTGCGCAACGACGTCGTCGCCGATCGCCTGCCGCAGGTCTCGTGGATCGCCGCACCCGAGGCGTACACCGAGCACCCGAGCTGGCCGGCGAATTACGGCGCCTGGTACGTCGACCAGGTGCTCGAAGCGCTGACCGCGAACCCCGAGGTGTGGAGCAAGACCGCGCTGTTCATCACCTACGACGAGAACGACGGGTTCTTCGATCACCTGCTGCCGGCGTATCCGCCGGCGACGCGCGATCGTGGCCTGTCGACGGTGGCCATCGACGGCGAGGTCTATCCGGGCGGCAACGGCTTCAACGCCGGTGTCTACGGCCTGGGCGTGCGCGTGCCGATGCTGGTGGTGTCGCCGTGGAGCAAGGGCGGCTGGGTGTGTTCGGAGACCTATGACCACACCTCGATCATTCGCTTCCTCGAGCAGCGCTTCGGCGTGCAGGAGCCGAACATCTCCGCATGGCGACGCGCGGTGTGCGGCGACCTGACCCGCGCCTTCGACTTCGATGGCCACGACGGACGGCTGCCACGGCTACCGCCAACGGCGTCGTACGAGCCCGACCGTGGCACGCACAGCGACCTGCATCCCACGCCGCCGTCGAACCAGCAGATGCCCGTGCAGGAGCATGGCCAGCGCCCCGCGCGCGCGTTGCCTTATGCCCTGGACGTCAGCGGTTCGCTCGACCGCGCCAACGGCCTGTACCTGCTGTCGTTCAAGAACACCGGGACCGGCGGCGCCTGCTTTCACGTGACCTCGTCGCTGCGCGGCGACGGGCCGTGGACGTATACGGTCGAGGCAGGGAAGTCGCTGTCGGACCATTGGACCAGTGCCTACAGCGCCGGTGCCTACGACCTCAGCGTCAGCGGTCCGAACGGCTTCCTGCGCCAGTTCAGCGGCAAGCAGCCGGATGCCGGCGCGGACCTGCGTCGGCTCGCCTTGCCCGAGGTCACCCTGGCCCAGGGGCGACGCTCCGGGGAGTTGCACCTGGTGCTGAGCAACAGCGGCGGCCGGCCGTGTGCGATCACCGTGCAGGCCAACGACTACCTGCGCGAACCGCCGCGGCGTTACTGGCTGCAGCCGGGCGATCGTGTCGAGAGCCGCTGGGACATCGATGGATGCGACCACTGGTACGACCTGACCGCCACCTGCGACACCGACGAGCTGTTCTCGCGCCGGTTTGCGGGGCACCGGGAGACCGGCCAGGACTCGGTCTCGGATCCGGCACTCGGCCGCCGCTGAGGCCCAGGGCATAGGACATTTTGGAGATAGGCGGGTCGGCACCGACCCGCTAGCCTCGTCGCAGGGGTTCATCGACGAGGGTTGGGCATGGGTAGCGTAGGCATCGGCCGCACGTCGGCCAGGATCGTGCGTCCGCCGTTTTATCTCTTCATGTCGCTGGCCATGGCCGCGGTGATCATCGGTGGCTTCTCGCGGACGGTGCCGGACGACTTCACCGCCAGCCCGGGCCTGCCCCTCTTCCTGCAGATCCACGGCCTGGTCTTCACGCTGTGGATCGTGCTGTTCGTGGCGCAGCCCGCGATCGTCTTTCGCGGCTCGCTGAAGCTGCATCGCCGTGTCGGCTGGCTGGGCGCCATCCTCGCCTGCGCGATGCTGGTGATGGGGCTGGTGGCGACGTTCTTCGCCATCCGCTACAACGCGGTGCCGTCGTTCTTCCCGCCGACCATCTTCCTGGTCATGAACACCATCGGCATCCTCGTCTTCGCTGGCCTGGTCGCCGGCGGCGTGGCGTTGCGCAAGAAGGCGGAGTGGCACAAGCGGCTGATGATCTGCGCCACCGTGTCGATCATGGGCCCGGGCGTCGGCCGTTTGCTGCCGATGGAATCGTTCGGCAAGGCCGCGCCGATGGTGATGTTCGCCGTGATCATGCTGTTTGCCCTCGCCGGGCCGGTGAACGACCTCTTCGTCCGCCGCCGCGTGCATCCCGCCTACATCTGGGGCGTCACGACGATCCTGGTGAGCATGCTCATCACGGGGCCGCTGGCGTTTACACCGGTCGCGCAGGCGATGGTCGAGGCGATTCGCTCGGGACGTTAGGGCGAAAACCTTACGCGATCGATCAGTCTTCTCCGACATACAGGTTTATTGCGGCTCGACACACTGCGCTGCACTCGGTGACATCAGTTCCACTGGGTGGATATCTCGCCAACCACACGCAAGCTTGAACTTTGAGCTGTGTGGTCTAGCTAGACGCTCTTGAAAGCCAGTGCAAATGAGTCAGCCGATGACCTTCTTAGCCACGCTCACACCCAGCGTTCTGGGCGAGCGCTTTCCGTCGGATACGCACCACGGGTACATCACTGAAGTCCATACGATGTCGCTGGAATTGGACATCGTCGGGTTCAGGGTGGGAATGAGTACTTGGTATGTCGCCGCATTTTCCAATGAAGACTTCGCAGGCGATCTTGAGTTTGCGCGAAGCATGGCGCGACGACACGCTCGATTCCATCCAGGCGAAGATCTGATGGCAGACTCGCGCACAGTGAAATTTTATCGGGCGGACGCATCTCCGGATGCGCCGTTCCGCCAGACGCCTCTCCCGGACGGCGTGAGAATCTGGGGATTTCAGAGATTACTCACGAACGTTATCGTGTCGTATCTGACCGCGAGGCCGTCCGTCATGCAGTTATATTTCCTGGCGGTCAATCAGGTACTTGAACGATGGTATTGTCGATTGTCCGATAGGTTCTGCCGGCCAGGCGGTGTTGAAGGCTGCGGTTTATTGGCTCGGCAAATTGCAGTCCCGCATGAAGATGAAGGAGGATTTTATGGATACCAAAGGTGCGATGAAGGCATCCAGGTTGCCGCGGCCCGCGGCGGTTGCGCTGAAGCAGGCCAGCTTCGACCGGACGTTGAAAGCGGTCGCTCGTTCCATGGAAGTGCAGGTGCTTCCTGAGCAGTCAAGCAAGAATCCGTCCTCGACAAGGTCGACGCGCGGTTCGTGACCGGCCAGACCTTCATAGTCGACGGTGGCCTGACTCTGCTGTGAGAAAACGCCCGTCTCAATGCTAGGCTGGACCTTCGTCACTGACGCGGGCGGGGCATATGAACGGTTGGATCAGGCTCATGGTGGCGGCTTCCGGCACCGCCGTCTTCTCGGCGAGCATGGCCGCGCCGCCATCGGGTGCGACGACGAGTACCCAGTCCGTGGCCGCGGTGCCGGACATGACCCTGTCCACTGCGCATCGCTTCGAGCGGGTCGCCTTCGACCTGCGCGTGCCGTGGGAACTGGCGTTCCTGCCCGACGGCACCCTCATCTTCACCGAGCGCGACGGACATGTGTGCCTGCTCGGGCATGACGCCGCACCGGCGCTGCACACGGCTGTCGCGCTGGGCAACAAGATGGGCATGCTTGGGCTCGCGCTGGACCCGGCGTTCGCCTCCAATCACTTCGTGTATGTCGCCTACGATTATGTGATCGGCGATGCGGACGCGAACGAAGGGGCGCGGAAGTTCAAGCTGCGGGTCGCGCGTTATCGCCTTGACGGTAGCCGGCTGGTCGAGCCGCGCCCCCTTATCGAAGGCATTCCCGCGGCGACCAACCATACCGGCTGCCGCCTGGTGTTCGGCCCGGACGGCAAGCTCTACATCACCACCGGCGATGCCGATGAGCCGGCGAAGGCCCAGCAACTGGATCAGCTCAACGGCAAGATCCTCAGGCTGGATGCCGACGGTTCCATCCCGGCGGACAATCCCTTCGTGCATACCCCGGGCGCGCGGCCCGAGGTATGGAGCTACGGGCATCGCAATCCGCAGGGGCTGGCCTTCGATCCGCGCACGGGCACGCTGTTCGAGAGCGAGCACGGGCCGAACGGTGGTGACGAGGTCAACATCGTCGAGCGCGGCGGCAACTACGGCTGGCCAGTGATCGACCATGCGGCGACCCATGACGGCATGCATTCGCCCTTGCTGGAATTCTCGCCGTCGATCGCGCCTGGCAAGGCGATCCTCTACCGCGGCGATGCCTTCCCCGAACTGAAAGGGAAGCTGATCGTGGCGTTGCTGCGCGGCGAGGGCTTGCTGGTGCTCGACCGTAACGGAAATGCGTTGTCGAATCCGCGAAGGCTGTTTTTCCGGGGTTTCGGCCGTATCCGTGCCGTAACGGAAAGTCCCGAGGGCTACCTGTACTTCAGCACGTCGCAGTACGACCCGTCCGAAGGACAGCCGCGCCAGGACGATGACCTGATCGTGAGGCTGGTGCCGGCCAACGCCCCGGCCGCCTATCCGGCGATCGAGCCGCGGCGCGTCGTCGCGTCGATGGTGGCGTTGACGCCCACCCAGCAGGCGATCGCGACGCATTGCGCCGCGTGCCATGGGCTCGACCTGCGCGGGGGGTCGGCGCCGAATCTCGTCGAGCGCCGGTTCCAGTACGTCACGGATGCTGCGTCACTGCAGGCGCTGATGGTTAACGGTTTGCGTGACCGGGGCATGCCGCCGAATCCGGTTATTACGCCTGCGGAGCAGGGGTTGATCGCGGATTACCTTGTGCAGGAGCGTGCGAAACGGTAGGCCGTGATGCATGGGGCGCGTTCGGCATAACCATTCGCGCGCAGGCGCGCTCCTACAAAGGCAGCATTAGGCGTTCGAGGCCGGTGTCAGGCGATGGCTTCTTCGCGCGGGCGCAGCTTGCGGGGGCGGCTGGGCAGGGCGTGGCGGAGGATGCGCCAGATCACCTGGCCGAACTGGCGGGGCAGTGAGCCGCTGTTGTAATGCTGGCCGTAGCGAGCGCAGACCTGCTTCACCTCGATGGCGATCTCGGCGTAGCGGTTGGCCGGCAGGTCCGGATAGAAATGGTGTTCGATCTGGTGGCTGAGGTTGCCCGACAGCAGGTTGATCAGCTTGCCGCCGGTGAGGTTCGACGAGCCGCGCAGCTGGCGAAGGTACCAGTGGCCGCGCGATTCGTTGCGCAGCACTTCCTTCGGGAACACTTCGGCATCCGCGGTGAAATGGCCGCAGAAGATGATGGTGTAGGTCCACACGTTGCGCAGGCCGTTGGCGACCAGGTTGCCCAGCAGCACGGGCAGGAAGAACGGGCCGGCCAGCAGCGGGAACACCACGTAGTCCTTCAGCAACTGCTTGCCCATCTTGCGACCCACCGGGCGGAACGCGTTGCGCAGCTCGCCCGGCTTCATCTTGCCGGCGAACCAGCGACCGACGCGCAGGTCCTGGATGGCCACGCCCCACTGGAACAGCAGCGCGAAGACGATCGCGATCACCGGCTGCATCAGGTAGAACGGGCGCCAGCGCTGCTCGGGGAAGATCCGCAGCAGGCCATAGCCGATGTCGTCGTCCATGCCGCGCACGTTGGTATACGTGTGGTGCTGGAAGTTGTGCGTCTTGCGCCAGTTGGCCGAGGTGGCGACGATGTCCCACTCGTAGGTCTTGCCGTTGAGCTTGGGGTCGTTCATCCAGTCGTACTGGCCGTGGATGACGTTGTGGCCCAGTTCCATGTTCTCGAGGATCTTGGACAGGCCCAGCAGCAGGGTGCCGACGATCCACGCGGGCACCAGCGCCACCGGCAGGAAGGCGCCGAGGAACAGCAGCGCGCGGCCGACGACGCCGGTCCAGCGCACGCCGGCGACCACGCGGCGGATGTAACGCGCATCGCGCTGGCCGATCGTGGCCTGCACGCTGGCGCGGATCGCATCGAGTTCGTCACCGAAGGCCTTGAGCTCGGCGGCGGAGAGGGTGCGGTTGCGGACATGGGTCATGATGCGGGGCCTCAAAGATCCAGGATCAGGTCGGTGCGCGGCGCGTTGACGCACAGGCGAACCTGCGACGACGGTTCGCTGCCAAGGTCACCGGTAAGGATGTGGCGGGTGGTGCCGGACTGGCGCTCGCAAGCGCAGGTGTTGCAGATGCCCATGCGGCAGCCGTTGGCGGGGCGCACGCCCTGCGCTTCCAGCCCCTCGAGCAGCGACTTGCCGCGCGGCAGCACCAGCGTGCGGCCGGAACGCGCCAGGCGCACTTCCACTTCGCCCTCGTCGTCGATGGCGGGGGCAGGCGGGCGACTGAAGGCTTCGGCCTCGAAGCGCGCGACCTGGCCGGCGAAGCGCGCCCGGGCGGCTTCCACGAAGCCGTTCGGGCCGCAGGCAAGCACGCGGCGGTCGCTCAGCGAAGCCACGCTCTCGAAGCTGGCGAGGTCGACGCGCGGATCCGGCGAAGCGCCGTCGCGGGTCGCCAGGAAATGCACGTGCAGGCGCGGATGCGCCGCGGCCATGGCTTCCAGCTCGTCGACGAAGCAAAGCTCGTCGCGCTGGCGGGCCCAATAGAACAGGTCGGCGACGACCGGCATGTTGCGTGCGGCCAGGTCGCGCAGCAGCGCGCGCATCGGGGTGATGCCGCTGCCGGCGGCCAGCAGGAGCAGGCCTTCGTGCGGGGTCGACACGGTCATGTCGCCGAACGCCGCGTCGAGGGTGACGACGTCGCCCACCCGGGCTTCGCTGGCGAGGTACTGGCTGACCACGCCGCCGGTGATCGCCTTCACGGTGATCGCCAGGCTGCCATCCTCCATGACGGTCGGGCTGTAGCTACGGACCAGCCGGCGCCCCTCGATGGTCACCCCGAGGCTGACGTGCTGGCCGGCCTGCATGCCCGTCCAGTGACGGTTGGGGCGCAGCACCAGGGTCACCGCGTCGCGGCTCGCCGGCGCGCGCGAGACCAGCCGCGCCAACGGTTGTTCGAGCGTCCACAGCGGGTTGACCCGGGTCGCCCAGAAGTCGAACAGGGAAGGAGACACCGCGCGACGGGCCAGGCGCAGGGGCCAGCGGGTTTTTCGGGTGGGGAGGGCATTCATGGGTACGTACTATACGCACGCATATACGTCCGTGTATACACATGTATATTACCGTCCGATGTATGATCCAGCCTTAGCCTGCGGCCCCGCCTACCCATGACCTCCATCGTCCTGACTCCCATGACCGGCGCGCGCCGGGCCGACGCACCCCTGGCGGATGCCCCGCAAGGCAAGCGCACCGGGATCTCGCGTGACGACCTGCTGGCCGCCGCCCTCAAGCTGATCGGTCCCAACCGCAGCCTGTCCACGGTGAGCCTGCGCGAAGTCGCGCGCGAGGCGGGCATCGCCCCCAACAGCTTCTATCGCCAGTTCCGCGACATGGGCGAGTTGTCGATCGCCCTGATCGACCTGGCCGGCCGTTCGCTGCGC
Source organism: Bacillus sp. NP157 (assembly GCA_018889975.1). Classification (NCBI taxonomy): domain Bacteria; kingdom Bacillati; phylum Bacillota; class Bacilli; order Caryophanales; family Bacillaceae; genus Bacillus; species Bacillus sp. NP157. The sequence continues at coordinate 1,428,921 of CP076546.1, read as the reverse complement.
ACGATCATCGGCCAGGCCCGCGAGCGCGCGACGTCCACCGAACGCAGCGTCATCCGCGTTTCGGTCGAGACCTTCATGGAACAGCTGCGCGCCGACGACAAGCTGCTGCACGTGCTGTTGCGTGAGGGCGCGGTCGGCACGGACGACTTCAAGCACGCGGTCGAACGCGAACTCGCCTACTTCGAAGACGAGCTCCGGGTGGACCTGATCCGGCTGGCCGCGGCCGATGGCGCCACGCTGCACGAACCCGCGCTGGTGGCCCGCGCCATCACCCGGCTGGTGTTCGCGATGGGCGCGACGGCGATGGACCAGCCGCCCGCGCGCGACCCCGAGCTGATCGAAGAGATCTCGCAGATGCTGCGCATGATCATCACCGGCTCGCACGCACTGAACCGCTCGCCGGCCTGAAGCGCGGCGACTCCGCTCAGTTCAGGGTGGTCAGTTCGATCGGCACCACGGTGTCGCCGCTGATGACCTGGGCGTGGCCGTCCTGGACCATGAACTGCAGTTGCATGGTGCGCTCGGTGAGCGCCGCCAGCGCGGCGACCGTGGCCGGATCCACGTCGATCACCGATACGTTCTTCGTGCGAGCCACCGCGGACGACATCTTCTTCCACCACACTTCAGCGCCACGCCCGCTGTAGGTGTAGACGATCACGCGCTTCGAGCGGCCGGCGGCGCGGCGGATGCGCTGCTCGTCCGGCTGGCCCAGTTCGATCCACAGGTCCACCTCGCCGGTGAGCTCCTTGCGCCACAGGTCCGGCTCGTCCTCGGAGCTCAGGCCCTTGCCGAACACCAGCGCGTCGTCGGCGTTCAGGGCGAAGGCAAGCACGCGCACCATCATCCGCTCGTCGGTTTCCGACGGGTGCTGGGCGATGGTCAGGGCATGGCCCTGATAGTAGTGCCGGTCCATGTCGCTGACCTGCAGGTCGGCCTTGTAGACCGTGGATTTCAGTGCCATGGGGCGATGCCGGGGGCGGATAACGGGCGCCAAGCCTACACGACCCCGGCACGGCGTGCGTGGACAGTGCGCTTTCGTGCAAGCCGGGCACGCGCCCGCGCACCGATCATGCCGCTGCCCGCCGGTACGCCGATACGCGGCCTGCACGGGGGCACGGCTACACAACGCTATCGATCCCGCCACCCCGGCCTGCTGCCTGGAGACATCCACCCATGAGCTATCCCGTCGCGCCCGGCCGCTCGCCCGTGGCCAATGCCGTTTACGGCATCCTCAACCCGATCCCGTTCGGCTGCTTCGTGGCCGCGCTGGTTTTCGACATCGCCTACGCGAAAAGCGCCACCGTACTCTTCGGCAAGGCCGCGGCATGGCTGGTCTGCCTGGGCCTGGTCGTCGCGATCATCCCGCGCCTGATCAGCCTGTTCCAGGTCTTCGTCACCTCGCGACGGACCAGCACCCACGCCGACCACGTCGACTTCTGGCTGAACTTCGTCGCGATCGTCGCCGCCATCCTCAACGCCTTCGTCCATAGTCGCGACGCCTACGCGATCGTCCCGGCCGCAATGTGGCTTTCCGCGCTCACCGTGCTGTTGATCGCCATCGGCCACGCCGTCATCGCCGTGCGCTACTCGTCGGGCCGGGAGTATGTCCATGGATAAGTCCTTCATGCGTGGCGCGCTCGCCATGGCCTGCGTCGCGCTGCTCGGCGCGTGCAGTGAAAAAGCCTCGCAGGATGCCGCCCAGCAGTCCGGCGGCGCGCCCTCGCTGCCCAAGGCAAAGAACTTCCTCGTGCCGCCGATGCAGGTGCCCGACTTCGCCGGCTGGAAGAACGGCGCGATGCCGACCGTGGCGCCGGGCCTGAAGATCGAGAAGATCGCCGGCGACCTGAAGCATCCGCGCCAGCTGCTGACCCTGCCCAATGGCGACGTGCTCGTGGTCGAATCGAACGGCCCCGGCGAAGAGGCGCTCACCACGCCCAAGCAGCTGATCGCCGGCATGGTGAAGAACGATTCGGGCAAGGGTGCCAAGGGCGGCAACCGGATCACCCTGCTGCGCAAGGGCAGCGGCAGCGGCGAGTGGGAGAAGCACACCTTCATCGAGAACCTGCACTCGCCGTTCGGCGTGCAGCTGATCGGCAACACGCTCTACGTCGCCAACACCGACGCGATCGTGACCTTCCCCTACCAGGAGGGCGAAACCGAGATCAAGACGCCGGGCGTCGAGTTCACCGACCTGCCGTCCACGGTCAACCACCACTGGACCAAGTCGCTTCAGGCCAACCCGGACGGCACCAAGCTTTACGTCGGCGTGGGCTCGAACAGCAACATCACCGAGAACGGGCTCGAGGTCGAATACCGTCGCGCGGACATCCTCGAAGTGGACGTCGCCAGCAAGGGCAGCCGGATCTACGCGCACGGCATCCGCAACCCCACCGGGCTTGCGTGGGATCCCACCACGAACAAGCTCTGGGCGATCGCCAACGAGCGTGACGAGATCGGGGCGGACCTCGTGCCCGATTACCTGACCTCGGTCACCGAGGGCGGCTTCTACGGCTGGCCTTACAGCTACTACGGCCAGAACGTGGACACCCGGGTGATGCCGCAGCGGCCGGAGCTGGTGCAGAAGGCGATCAAGCCCGATTACGCGCTGGGCTCGCACGTCGCGGCCCTGGGAGTGTTGCTGACCCAGAAAACCGCGCTGCCGCAGCCGTACCAGAACGGCGCCTTCATCGGCGAACACGGCAGCTGGGATCGTTCGCCGCTCAGCGGTTACGCCGTGGTGTTCGTCGCCTTCCAGGATGGCAAGCCGGTCGGCAAGCCGCAGACCCTGGTCAGTGGCTTCTATTCGAAAGACGAGAAGCAGCTGTTCGGCGCGCCGGTCGGCGTGGTGCTCGACAAGGACGGCGCGCTGCTGATCGCCGACGACGTCGGCAACACCGTGTGGCGGGTGTCAGCGGCTAACCCCTAGCTTGCGACACCCCAGGCATACGAATCCATCGACAGCACGCCATAGGTCATGCCGCCGGGAATAAGTGCCGGCACGTCGTCTTCCGTGCTCGCGCCCATGGCGACCAGCAGCGGCAGGTAGTGCTCCTGGGTGGGATGGGCGCGTTCGGCGGCGGGGGCCACGCGGCGGTAGTCGACCAGCGCCTGCTCGTCGCGCGCCAGCACGGCCTCGGTGGTCCACGCGGCGAAGGCGGCTGCATACGGGACGCTGTCGCTGGTCCGCTGGATCTCGTAAAGGTTGTGGGTGAGGCTGCCGGAGCCGACCACCAGCACGCCGCGCTCGCGCAGCGGACGCAGGGCCTTGCCGAGCGCCAGGGCGCCCTGGGTGTCGAGCGCGGCCGGCATCGCCAGCTGGAACACCGGGACGTCGGCTGCGGGCAGCAGGAAACGCAAGGGCACCCACGCGCCGTGGTCGTACGGCCGTGTCGGGTCTTCGTCCACCTGCAGGCCGGCGTCGCGCAGCACCGCGGCGGTTTCGCGGGCGACCTCGGGTGCGCCAGGCGCCGGATACTGCAGGCGATACAGCGGCTCGGGGAAGCCGCCGAAGTCGTGCAACGTCGCCGGCTTTTCGGCCGTCATGACGCGCAAGCCGGGTGCCTGCCAGTGCGGCGACACCACCAGTACCGCGCGGATGCCCTCCAGCTGCGCACCGAGGCGCTGCAGGTTGGGGCCGAGCACGCCGGGCTCGAGCGCGAAGGTCGGGGCGCCGTGGGAAATGAACAGGACGGGGGCGAGTGACATGGGAGGGCTCCTTGGGCCGATGACACCAAGGTATTGGTTGCCGATAACGTGATAAACCACCGTTTGGGAAACCGAGTGTCACGCGATATGGGACACTGACCGCGCCAGCCGGGGAGCGCGCATGGACAAAGTGCAGGAAATGACCAGCTTCGTCGCCGTGGTCGACGCAGGCAGCTTCATCGGCGCCGCCGATGCCACGGGCGTGACCAAGGCGGCGATATCGCGCCACGTCGCCGACCTGGAGCGCCGGCTCGGCGTGCGCCTGCTGCACCGGACCACCCGCCGGCTGTCGCTGACCGACGAGGGGCGGACCTTCTACAGCCGCTCGCGCGACCTGCTGGCCGGCATCGCCGAGGCCGAGGCCGAGCTCACCGCGCGCAGTAGCGAGCCGACCGGGTTGCTGCGGATCACCGCGCCGCTGTCGTTCGGCGTGCTGCACCTTGCGCCGCTATGGGCCCGCTTCGCCGGCGAGCATCCGCAGGTAGCCCTGGACATCACCCTGTCCGATCGCGTCGTCGACCTGGTCGAGGAGGGCTTCGACCTCGCCGTGCGTATTTCGCGGCTGCCGAACTCCACCCTCGTCAGCCGCCAGCTCGGCACCACCCGCATGCTGCTCTGCGCCTCGCCGGATTATCTCGCCGGGCACGGCACGCCACGTGCGCCGGCCGAACTGGCCGCGCATGCCGTGCTGGCCTACAGCTACTGGCCCGACGACTGGCAGTTCACGACGGCGGATGGGCGGATCGAGCGGGTCACGGTCAAGCCGTTCATGCGCAGCAACAACGGCGATACCTCGCGGGTGGCCGCGCTGGCCGGGCAGGGCATCACCCTGCAACCCGACTTCATCGTGGGCGACGACGTGCGCGCGGGCCGGCTCGTCCACCTGCTGCCGACGCATGACGCGGGCAGCATCGGCATCCATGCGGTGTATGCGTCGCGCAAGCACCTGCCGGTGAAGGTACGGCGCATGGTCGACTTCCTCGTCGATGCCTTCGATGGCGTGCGCTGGAGCTAGCCGGCGTCACGCGTTGCGACGGAGCGTGACCCCACTCACGGCGACAAGGCCGGCCACGATGAAGGCCATGCCCAGCCATTCGCTGGGCGCGGGCGTCTCCTGCAACACCGCCCACGCCATCAGCACGCTGAGCACGGGTACGGCCAGCGACGACACCGACGCCACCGCGGTGGGCAGGCGGCGCACCACCAGCAGCCACAGCGTCCACGCCAGGCTGGTGGCGAGGATCACCGAGTAGGCGAGGCCGGCGATGAAGGCCGGGCTCCATTCGATCGCCCGCTGCGGCACGATGAAGGCGACGATCGCCAGTCCGGCGGCGCCGAAGGCCATCTGCCACGCGGTGAACGTCAGCGGATCGGGCTGGTGGCGCTGGAACATGTGCTTGCTGGTCACCGTGCCGAGCGCCCAGCACAGGCCACCGAGCAGGGCGAAGGCCGTGCTCATGGGATTGCCCAGGCCGTGCCACGGCGCGATCACGCAGGTCAGCCCGATGGCCGCCAGGCCGAGCCCGACCCAGTGCCGGCGCAGGGGGCGCTCGCCGAGCATCAGCCATGCGAGCAGTACGGCCCAGAACGGCATCGCATAGGCGAGCAGGACCACGTGGCCGGTGCCGCCTGCGGTAAGCGCAAACTGGCCCAGGCCCTGGAAGGCGGCAGTCTGGGCCAGGCCGGTGACGATCGTGCCGGCCAGCGGCGGTGGCGCCAATGGCCGGCGCAACGCCAGCAGCACGATGAACAGCAGGGCCGCGCCGATGCTGTAGCGCAGGGCCGAGAAGTCGAAGGGCCCCGCGTAGCGCAGGACCAGCTTCATCACGATCCAGCTGAAGGCCCAGATGACGACGGTGGCGCCCAGTGCCAGCACGGCGCCCGCGGAGGCTTTTGACTCGTTCATGCCCAACCGATCTGCGTGGCGAATCGGCCATAGTGGCCTAGTTACGCCAGCGGGGCCATATCGAACAGCAACACCTCGCCGTCGACGCCGTCGCTGATCACCACGCGCGATTCCTCGGTGATCTTCGCGGCGTCACCGGCAAACAGCGGGTGGCCGTTGACGTGCACCGTGCCGCGAACCACGTGCACATAGGCGATGCGCTCATACCCGATGGCGTGGTGGGCGCTTTCGTCCGGACCGAACAGCCCGGCGTAGAGGCGCACGTCCTGGTGCACCGTGACCGACCCGTGCTCGCCGTCCTGGCTGGCAACGAGGCGCAGCTTGCCACGCTTCTCCGCGTCGGGAAAAAAGTCTGCTCGTAGCTGGGCTTCAGGTGCTGCTCGTTCGGGATGATCCAGATCTGCAGGAAATGGGTCTGCTTGTCCGCGTGGTTCTCTTCCGAATGGGTGACGCCGGTGCCGGCCGACATGATCTGCACTTCGCCCGGCTTGATCACCACCTTGTTGCCCATCGAATCGCCGTGGGCCAGTTCGCCTTCGAGCACGTAGCTGATGATTTCCATGTCGCGATGCGAATGCGTGCCGAAGCCCGTGCCTGCCGCGATGCGGTCCTCGTTGATCACCCGCAGCGGTCCGAAGTGCACGTGGTCTTCGTCGCGGTAGTCGGCGAACGAAAAGCTGTGATGGGAATCGAGCCAGCCATGGTTGGCATGGCCGCGGTCGGCGGCGTGGCGAATGACGAACATGGGCATCTCCCGGGAGCAAAGGCGTCCACGCTAGCGGGCGAGGGCAGCGGGGTCTTGCACAATGCGACCGGGCTGGCCGACGGCTGCGTCGGTCGAAGCGCCTGACGCGCTTATTTCAGCGCCTCACCCAGGTGAGGCATGACGAAGTCGATGAACGTTCGTACCTTCACCGGCAGTCGTCCACTGGAAGGGAACAGCAGGTGCACGGGCAGCGGCGCGGGCTCATACGCATCGAGCACGGTCACCAGCGTGCCGGCCTGCATGCGTGCCACGATCTGGTAGGCGACTACACGGGTGATGCCCATGCCAGCCGTCGCCGCTTCGATCGCAGCTTCGGCGGTGGTCACGGTCAGTCGCGGCACCAACGGGACGACGAGGTCGCGTCTGTTTTCCGCGAACACCCACTGGCGCGGCGACATGATGCCGTCGAAGTTGATGCATTCGTGCTGGGCGAGTTCGGACGGATGCGTCGGCGTGCCGCGTCGCTCGAGGTAGTCGGGGCTGGCGCAGCTCACCAGGCGCGTGTTGGCCAGGTGGCGTGCCACCAGCGCACTGTCGGGCAGGGCGCCCACGCGGATCGCGACGTCGACCTGTTCGTCGACCAGGTTGACCCAGCGGTCGACCAGCATCAGCCGGATGCGGATGTCGGGGTAGGCGGCCAGGAACGCGGTGACCGCGGGCAGCAGGTGCATCTTGCCGAGGACGATGGGCGCGGTGACCACCAGTTCGCCGCGTGGCGCGGCGTATTCGCCTGCCGCCATGCGCTCGGCGCAGTCCACGTCTTCGAGGATCCGGCGGGCGGCCGCGAGATAGGTCTCGCCCGCATCGGTCAGCGTGAGCTTGCGTGGCGAACGCACCAGCAGCCGCGCGCCGAGCGCCTCCTCCAGCTCGCTCACCTTGCGGCTGACCGTCGGCAGCGGCATGCCGAGCCTGCGCGCGGCTTCGCTGAGGCTGCCGCGGTCGACGGCTTCGACCAGCACGCGCATCGCTTCGAGGCGGTCCATGGGTCACTTCCGGAATCTGAAAGGCTGCCTCTCCATTTCACCATCTGGTGCGGTGGGATGGAAGGCAGCACTTCGTTGTTCGAACCGCCGGCGCCGCCGGCCGCAAACCACGGAGTCATGCCATGTCACGTTTCACTACCCCCGCCACCATCGAAGACGCCCCCGAAGCCTCGCGCCCGCTCCTTACCGCGGTCAAGAAGCAGCTCGGCGTCGTCCCGAACATGTTCCGCCTGATCGGTAACAGCCCTGCCGCCCTCGAGGGCTACCTCGGCATGAACGGCGCACTGGCCAAGGGTGCCCTGCCGGCGCCGACCCGCGAGCGCATCGCACTGGCCGTCGCCGAGATCAACGGCTGCAGCTACTGCCTTTCGGCGCACAGCTACCTGGGCAAGAACCTGGCCAGGCTGGATGACGCGGAGATGGAAGCCAACCGCAAGGGCGGCTCCAACGATGCGAAGGCCGATGCGGCCGTCGCCTTTGCCGCCAAGGTGGCCAAGGCCCGCGGCCATGTCAGCCAGGCCGATGTCGACGTGGTCCGCGCCGCCGGCTACACCGACGCGCAGATCATCGAGATCGTCCAGCACGTCGCGTTGAACACGTGGACCAACTACCTCAACGAAGTCGCCGGCACGGATATCGACTTCCCGGTGGTGGCGCCGTTCGCGGCGTAACACGGCGTCAGAAGCTGAGCCCGAGGGGGCGGTTGCACTGGTACTTCTGGTTCGCCGCTTCGACATCGGCGGACGTGAGGTGCCGTGCGATCAGTTCCTCGGGGCTCATCCGCGCCCATGTCTCGACATCGATGCAATGCCTGCTGGTGACGCCGAACAGGCGTTGCGCGTTACGCATCACGGCGCCGATGCCCTGGCTGCGAGGATCGACCATCTGGATGCCCGGTGCACGACGCAGGTCGGAGCCGGGTATCCCGTGGATGTCCTGCGCGTGCCGCGCACCCGACAGCCGGTCGCTGAAGCCCCCGTCGCCGAACGTGGGCGCGATCGATCCCGACGGACTCGACGAGGGTGGGAGGGGCGTCGACATGCTCGGCGGTGCGGAAGGATTCTGTGGCGGCGATGCGTCGTGCACGGGCGATATCGGGTGGACGCGCGCCTGTACGGGATCGCTTGTCCGGACGGGGCGAAATTGCCGCGGAGGCTTTGTCGCAGGTGTCGGCGGCATCGCGGCGCGCGGTGCGTCGTTGGCCATGCGCGTTTTGCTTGCCACGGCTTCGACGGAAATGAATCGCATGGCCATCGCTTTGGTATCCGCTGGCAGCGTCGCGTCGTTCGCCCTTTCGTAGATGGCCGGACGAAGCAGTAACAGGACAAGCCCAAGGTGGCTCGCCAGCGCGAGCACGCAGGCCGCGATCCGGCCCAGGGACAGGCGGCGGGTTTGGCGCGACATCGCCTGCCTATAGCCCCACGCCGCGCCGCTGTCCGCAGCCGTATTGCTGGCTGGTGGCCTCGACCTGCTTTGGATCCAGCTGGCGGGCAAGCATTTCTTCCTTGCTGAGTCGTTGCCAGGCATCGACATCGACGCAATGGCCGTCCCTCACGCCCAGTAGCGACTGGACGAAACGCGCCGCGCCGGCGATGCCCTGGGTCCTCGGGTCGGCCATACGCATGCCGGGCGCACGCTGGATGCCGGATCCGGGCAGGCCGTGGACGTCTTGCGCGTGTTGCGCCTCCTGCAGGCGTTGCTGGAAGCCGCCATCGCCAAGGGTGGCGACGGGGGCGACTGACGCATCGGGCGTGGTCATGGACCGCGGTAGCGCGGACTCCTTTGATTCAGATGCGCTGGCCATGGGTGAGGCGGGAACAGACGCGGGCGCTGCCGTGATGACGCGGACTTGTGGCGCTGATGGCTTTGCAGTGGTGCCCCGCAAGGCCGCGGAAGGCTTTCTCGTGGGCCGGCTCGGCGTAGCGGCTACCGTCGCGGCTGGCACGCGCGGTAGCGCGGATGACCGGGGCCGGGGCACGAGCCGAAGCGCCAGCGTCGACGACGACTCTTCGGCGAGGTTCGACGCTGCGTTTGTGGGTGCCGCCGGGCGAAGCACGAACAGGCACAGTGCAAGATGCACGGCGATCGCGGCGGCGGTCGCCGCGACGCGTCGCATGGACAGTGGGGCGTTCCCTGGCATCGTTCCCTCGATCTCCCGTGGGCCGCATCGGCGGCCAAGGTGTTGGATGCCGAGGGGGCCGGGTAGTTCCCGGTATAGGAAAACTTCCCATATGCTGGGTTCCATGGATCACGACGTGAAGGGATTCGCCATGCTTCGCCCGCCATCGGTTTGGCTCGCTCTTTTTGCTTTCTTCGCGGCGGGCTCGCTCCGCGCGACCGATATGCCGTCACCCGTAACGGAAAAGGCACTGGCCGCCACGGTCGCCGCGCTTTGTCCACGACCCCTGGTGATCCTCGGCGAGGACGCGAACCATGCCGGGGCGCAGACCCTCGCGGTGAAGATCGGCCTCGTCCACGCGTTGGTCGCTCGTTGTGGGTTTCGCGGCATCGTCTTCGAAAGCCAGTTCTACGACATGCTCGACCTGCAGCGCTCGCTGGACACGGGCGCTGCAAGCGAGGCGCAACTGGCCAGCGCCATCGGTGCGCTATGGTCGCGCTACGCGATCTTCCAGCCGTTCGAGCAGTGGCTGTTCGACGAGGCCCAGGCGAAACGACTACGTGTCGGTGGCATGGACCCACAGGTAGGAGGCGTCGGGGCGCGCTATTCGCCCGCGCAGTTGCCTGTGGCGCTGGCCTCGGTCCTCCCGCGCGACGAACGCGATCTCTGCCAGGCGGCCATGGCGCGGCATAACGCGTGGACGTATGACGATGCCCACCCATTCGACGATGCCGCCTTTCGAACGCTGGAGCAGTGCGCCACGCACGTGGTCGACGCCATCGCACGGCATCCCGCTGCCGCTTCGCCGCGCCTGGCCGCGATGGCCGCTTCGTACCGCCTCTATCTCGACTCGGCGAATCCCAGTGGCGGCGATCCCGCTGCGCGCGACAAGGGGATGTACCGGAACCTCACCTGGTTGCTGGCGCAGTGGCCGAAAGGCACGAAGGTCATCGTATGGACGGCATCGGTGCATGCATCGAAGGCACCCATCCCCGGCAGTCGGTCCGCGGCGCCCACCTTCGGCACCTACGTCCACGACGCCATGGGCAGCGGGAGCTATGTGCTGGGCTTCAGCGCCCTCGCCGGGTCGTACGGCTCGGCGGGCGGACGGGGCAAGGACCATGAGCTCGGCGCGCCGCCAGTCGATGCCATTGAGCGCGTCGCCACGCACGGTGGTGGCAGCGACGCTGAACCCGGTGGTGCCGACTTTCGGTTCCTGCCTTGGGCCGTGCTGGAACGGCAGGGCATGCGGCCGGGCAGGGCATTCAACTACGCATCGTTCCAGGAACTGGACTGGAAGAATTACATCGACGGTCTCGTGATCCTCGATCGGGAAACCGCAGCGGAAGCCGGCCCATAGCGCCATGCATTCACGAGAATGCCTTGGGAAAATCCCGAGTTAATCGGAACTGTCATCCAGGGCTAAGTCATGACTAAGCGCGCATTCCTAGGCTGCGCGCATGAAAAAACGATGGTTCGCCCGAGAATGGCTGTACGACCGCCCGTGGGCGCTCGCCTTCCTGTGGCTTGTTCCCGCAGCCCTGCTGCCCGTCGTGCCCATCGATGAAACGCGGTACCTGTCCATTGCGTGGGAGATGCGCCAGTCCGGCGACGCCATTGGCCTGACCCTCAATGGCCATCCCTACATGGACAAATCCCCGCTGCTGTTCTGGCTGGTGAATGTCGCATGGGCGGTGTTCGGGGTGTCGACGCTTGCCGCCCGGCTGGTCTGCATCGGTTTCGCCGCGGGCGCCGTCGCCACCGTGACGTCGCTGGCGCGCCGCCTTGGGCTGGAGGATCCCGCGTCAGCGGGCTGGATGCTGTTGCCCTTCGTCGTCTTCGGGGCCTTCACCCCGATCGCGATGTTCGACGTGCCGCTCGTGTTCTTCGTGGTCCTCGCGTTGCTTGGCCTCGTCGTCTGCATGCAAGGTCGCCTGGCGGATGGCGCGGCGATCCTGCTGGTCGCCAGCACGCTTGGCATGCTGGCAAAGGGTCCCGTCTACCTGGTGCATCTCATCGGTCCGCTGGCGGCGATGCGATGGTGGCATGGCCACGCCCTGGACCGACCATGGCGCCTGGCGGCGGTAATCGCAGCCTGCCTGCTGGCCGCCTGCGCGCCGCTTGCAGCGTGGGGCGTTATCAATGCCATGCGCATCCACGGCGTGCCGGTGCTCCAGAGCCTCACGCACCAGTCGTTGGGCCGCGTGTCCCAGAGCTTCGCCCATGATCGCAGCACGCTCTGGTACGTGCCGTGGATTCTTCCGTTCCTGCTACCGTGGACGTTCCTGCTGCGCTGGACCCGGCTGCGGCGTGGCTTGCTCCATCTTCCTGCGTCGCCTGCAGGCCGGCTTGCGATCGCATCCACGCTGCCCGCGTTCATTGCCTTCTCGCTGATCAGTGGCAAGCAGATCCACTACCTGCTTCCCTTGCTACCGGGAGCCGCCCTGGGCTTCGCGGCACTGTCCACGCGTGACCGCGAGGCGTTCGCCTTCGGTCGCGGCCGCTGGCTTCTTGTCGCCGCGGCGCTCGCATGGACATGGCCAGTGGCCAACGCCGTGGTCGGCATGCGCGGGAACCCGACGTGGTACGTTGCAGCGGTGGTCGCGGCCGCCTTGTTGTCCCTTGGCGCGATCGGCACGCGACGCATGGCCTCATGGGACGCGGGGTCCCGGTTGCGCGGCGCGTCCTTCGCCGCGCTCGCGGCCGTCATGGCCTCCGTACTCTTGATGGGCATGCATGTGAAAGCACATATGGACCCAGGTGAACTGGCCGACGCGGTGCTCCAACGGCGCAGCGAGGGAATGCTCGTGGCCGCCGTCGACGACGAACCGGCCATGGTGACGTACCTCGCCCGCCTGTCCACGCCGCTCCCGCGCATCACCGATACCGCCGCGTGGGCGCGCGAGCACCCGGGTGGCCTGGCGCTGGTGCATAGCGGCCGGGGAGAACCGCCGTCGTACGTCGATACGCCGATCCTGCTCGCCGACGGCTGGGCGGGGCTGGTGCCTGCTTCGCGCCTTGCCCAGGTCCACCCATGACATCCGTCCGCTTCGCGGTCGACGCCCTTTCCAATGCGCGCGTCGGCCCCGTCTCGTTCGCACTGCGTGCCGGCGAATGCATCGCCATCATGGGCGCCTCCGGCGCCGGCAAGACCGTGCTGCTGCGCCTGCTCGCCGACCTCGATCCCGGCGAAGGCCGCGTCGAACTCGACGGGCAGCCGCGCGATGCGATGCCTGCGACGACCTGGCGCAAGCGCGTGGGTTACGTGCCGGCCGTGTCGGGCTGGTGGGGTCCCACGGTCATCGAGCACTTCACGCCCGCCACGACGGACCGCGCAACGACGCTATGCGCGGCGATGCGTCTGCCGACTGGCATCCTCGATCGCCAGGTGATCGGCCTGTCGACCGGCGAGAAGCAGCGCCTGGCCCTGGTGCGCGCGATGGTCGAGGAGCCCGCGGTGCTGTTGCTCGACGAACCGACCAGCGGCCTGGATGCCCCGACGGCACTGGCGGTCGAGGCCTGCCTCGCGGAGCAACGCGCGCGGGGTGCGGGCATCGTCATCGTCAGCCACGACCATGCCCAGGCCTTGCGCATGGCCAGCCAGGTCCATCGGCTCGAAAACGGGAGGCTGCACGCCGAATGCATGCCGTGACCTTCCAGCCATGGGACATCGCGATCGCCAGCATCGTCCTGCTGGTCGACGGCGCGTTGTCGATCCGGATGCGCCTGGGCATCCACCGGCCACTCGCGATCGCCGCGCTGCGCATGGTGTTGCAGCTCGTCGCACTGGGCTTCGTGCTGCGCACCGTGTTCGCCATCGACAGCGCGTGGCTGACGATCGCCCTGATCCTGGCCATGACCCTGGCCGCGGCACGCGAGGCCAGCGCGCGGCCGCAGCAGCGCTTGCGCCAGGGGCATTACCTGACCAGCCTGGCCAGCGTCGGCGCACCGTCGTTGCTCACCTGCCTGTTCGCACTGGCGGTGCTGCTGCCGGGCGAGGGTGGCTGGACGGCCCGGTTCGCCGTGCCGGTCGCGGGCATCCTGCTCGGCAACGTACTCAACGCGGTGAGCCTCGGCATGGCCGGCATCCTCGAGGGCGTGGTGCTGGAAGCCCCGGCGATCGAGGCCCGGCTGATGCTCGGCCACGCGTTCCGCGATGCGACCGGTCCACTGGAGCGCCGCTCGATCCGCCGCGCCATGGTGCCGCTGGTCAACCAGATGAGCGCGGCCGGTATCATCACCATGCCGGGGATCATGACCGGCCAGGTGCTGGCCGGCATGGACCCGCTGCATGCCGCGACCTACCAGATCGTGCTGATGTTGCTGCTCGCGGGCGGCAGCGGACTGGGCTCGATCCTCGCGACCCGGCTGGCGCTGCGCCAGCTCACCGACCCGCGCGAACGCCTGCGCCTGGATCGTTTGCGCCCGTGAGCCAAGCCGCGCTGGCATGCCCGGACAGGTCCATCTAAGGTGCGCGCTGTTTAATCGAAGCCGCTAACCGTCGGTTGGAGGGGCTGCCGACGGGGAGGGGACCATCATGACCGTAAGATTCCTGCGTATCGCGCTGTTTTCGTTGCTGGCCGTGCCGTGCCTGGCGCACGCCGGAGGTGGTCCGTTCGGCATCGACCACCGGCTGGCCTACGACAACAGCGGCATCTGGAAGCGCTCGAACCAGAAGGTCCTGCTCTACGGCACCCTGCTTACGGTCAGCCTTGGCGCGCTCGCCGAAGGCGACGACAACAAGCTGGGCGACACGTTCTGGCGCACGACCGATTCCATCGTCGTCACCAGCCTCGCCGCAACCGCCCTCAAGTACACCTTCCGGCGCGAACGCCCGTCGCAGACCGACGATCCCGACCGCTGGTTCAAGGGCAGCAAGAACCACAGCTTCCCCAGCGGCGAGACCGCGGTGATCGCCGCCTCCGTCACGCCGTTCATCGTCAACTATGCCGACGAATACCCGGCCGTCTACGCGTTGGCGCTGCTGCCGGCCTACGAGGCGGTCGCGCGGGTGAAGGTACGTGGGCACTGGCAGAGCGACGTGATCGCCGGCACCGCGCTGGGCGTCGGCATCGGCATCTGGAGCGCCCATCGCACCGAGTCGCCGATCGTCCTGAGCTTCCTGCCGGGCGGCTTCCGCCTGGGGTTCATCCATCACTTCCGCTGACGGTCCGGCGGGCCCTCAGCGCACCTTGCGCCAGACCACCTCGCCATGCGCGCCCTCGGCGGCACCGCTCGACGGCTTCGCCACCGTGTAGGTGAGCTCGTCGCCGTTGAGCGTGTACGCCGTGTCGCCGCCCTTGCCATCCCAGTTCGGGAACGATGCGCGCAGGATCTGGCTATGCATGGTGTGCGCGTCGGCGCTGACGTGGCCGAAATGTGCGTTGGAGTCCATCGACGCGGCGCGATATTCCTCCGGCGTCCCCTTCGATTTGTCGTTCACCGCGAACGGCATGCGCTTCGCGCGCACGATTTGCATCATGTAGTCGCCCTGGGCGTCGATCAGCCACATGCCTTCGGGCGACGGACCATAAAGCTCCACGCGATGGCCGTCCGGATAGACGTTGTCGCAGCGGACCAGGGTCCACGCACCGACCAGGCCGGCGGGCACGGGCATGGCGCCGGCAGCGACGCCGGGTGACGCGGTCGCGATACCGGCCGTGGCCAGGCAGAGGGTCAGCAGGGTGCGGGGTAGGCGGTTCATGGCGGGTCCTTGGGTGGGGTGGCTGGATCATCCGATCCCTGCTGGCATTTGATAATGAGCCTGCCCATGGATTGACCTTCAAAGAGGATTTGAAGATGCTCGGGCCGCCGTCCTGGCTTGCGGAGTCCGCCGATGAACCGCCTGACCGACATGCAATTGCTCGTGGACGCCGCCGAACTGGGCAGCCTATCCGCCGCAGGCCGCCGCGCGGGCCTGTCACCCGCCGCCGCGAGCGCGTGCGTGCAACGCGTCGAGGCGGCCCTGGCCGCGCGACTGTTCGAGCGGACCACCCGCGAGCTGCGCCTTACCGACGAAGGACACACCTACATCGCCGCGTGCCGGTCGGCGATCGAAACGATGCGTGCCGCGGAAGACGCGGTGCGCGGCGGCACCGAAACGGTCAGCGGCACGTTGCGGATATCGGCACCCTCCGACCTGGGCCGGAACGTGCTCGTGCCGATCCTCGATCGCTTCATGGTCCGGTATCCCGGCGTGCGCATCGCCCTGAATCTCTCCGACTCCAACGCGCGATTCGTCCCCGACGACATCGATGTGGCGATCCGGGTCGGCGTGCTCGACGACACGGACCTCGTCGCGAGGCACCTCGCGATGAGCTGGCGCGTCGTCTGTGCGTCTCCCGCCTGCATCGCCGAGCACGGCATGCCCGGCCAGCCCGACGACCTGTGCAACCTGCCGACGCTGGTCATCACCACGACCAGCGGGCCGTTGAACGCATGGCGGTTGGGCGCCGCTGTCGTGCGGGTCAATCGCTTCCACCAGAGCACCGACAGCGAAGTGGTCCGTAAATGGGCCGTCGCGGGCCGAGGCTTCGCCTACCGGCAGCTATGGTCGGTCGCCGAGGATGTGCGTGAGGGCCGGCTGGTGTTGATCCATGCGCCGCAGTGGTCCGGCCCTGCGCCGATCAGCGCGCTCTACCACCCGAACACGTTCCAGCCGCCGCGGATCCGCCGCTTCGTCGACTTCCTGGCAGCCGAGATGGCGCCACGCTTCCAGATGGACGCGGACGACGAGAAGGGTTACCAGCAGGCGTCCTTGAAGACCGCGGCAACGTTGTGACGCCTGCTCAGGCGGCCTGTTCCGCCGCCATCGACGTGCGCACGGGCAGGAGCACGTCCTGGTCGAGCATCGGAAAGAGAGCGGTGACGTTGTCGCGATGCAGGCATCGCAGCAAGGCTTGCGTCATGTCGACGCGCAGGGCGTCGCGTGCACGCGCGGCGGAGCGGTGCTTGCTCGGCACGAGGGCAAGGTCGCGAACCGGTTCCGCTGCACTCAGTGCGAACATGCCGTCTTTCGTCAGCGTCGCGCCGGCCTCAAGCCAGAAGGTGTCGTAGCACGCCTTCAGCCGGCCCGTGCGGTTGAGGACGTGATGGCGATTGCCCGGGCCGCGGATGGTTTCTATGCCCGCCGCTCGCGAAAGGGCGCGGGCCATCGAAAGCAGGAAATCCTTTGGCCGAAGGCCATGGCAGGCCCGGGTCAGGGCACGTACGGCCTCCTGTGCGCCCGGGGTGTTGGCGCCCTGGATGCATCCGACGATGCTGTCGCCGTGTCCGGGACACAGCGTCAGCGTCATGGAGAAGATCACCTCGCCGTGCCAGCCCAGTGCCAGCTTCAACTCGCCTTCGAGGCAGCGTAATAGCGGTGCCATCAGCCAGAGCTCGAGGTGGCTGCCATCCTTCAAGGTCGTCCTGCCGGCGACGAAGGGCGTGCCACGCCACAACTGATGCAGCGTTTCGTGCCCGAACAAGCCTGTGGCCGCGGCATGGTGATCTAGCAGGCGGCGCAGGCGATCGCGTGGCGTAAACGTGCGACTCGCCCATCGGTGCTGCCATCGCTCGAGCAGGTGCCCGTCGCGACGCCGCGCCGCGTGCATGCCCGTGCACTGTAATTGCATCAGCCAGCGGGCGTGCAATACGGGATGGCAAAAGCTCTTGAGCAGATAGCGAATCGCGCGGAGCAATGGCCGATCGTGCCAGTCATTGCGATCGTGCAGCGAAGTAATCCAGGCATTGAGCAGGCGCATAGTGGAACCAGCAGGAGGAACGGGTGACGCAACGTCTGCTTTCGCCAGGCGCACCTCACCCTCGGAAGCCAGGCTCCGACAAGCGATGACAAACCATTAGCCCTGCAGCACGCCACGCGGTGGCGGCTGTTTCCAGTGGTACTGCCCACCCCTGAACAGCTCGGCGCAGCGAGCCAGGGCCCGAGCGCGGGCGGACAATAGGGGTGGCGATCGAAGCAAGTCAACCGTTTTTATCATGCTGCGTTTATGCGCAGTTGGCTGCGTTTTGATGGCCGAAAAAACTCAATGGCAATAGCGTGTTAGCAAAGGCGTGTCGCACAGCAAAATGACTGTCATTGGATGCGCTGGCGATCATTGCGTTGACAGTGACTTTCACCAGTCTTTCGTCGAATGACTCAGCCGGACTTCGGTCGACGCGCCAGCCACTTGTCCAGTTCGTTGGCGAAGTTCTGCCGGTCGCGCGGATGCATCGCCGCCGGTCCGCCGGTGTTGACGCCGGCGCCGCGCAGCTCTTCCATGAAGTTGCGCATCGACAGGCGCGCCGCGATGGTGTCCTTCGTGAACAGTTCGCCACGCGGGTGCAGGGCAAGCGCGCCTTTTTCGATGACGAACGCGGCCAGAGGGATGTCCTGGGTGACGACGAGGTCGCCCGGCTGCACGCGGCTGACGATCTCGTCATCGGCGACGTCGAAACCACCCGGCACCTGGATCGAATGGACGAACCGAGACGCCGGCGTGCGGATCCACTGGTTGGCGACGAGGGTGACCTCGACCTGCGAGCGGTCCGCGGCGCGGAACAGGATGTCCTTGATGACATTGGGGCAAGCATCGGCGTCGACCCAGATCGACGGCGCGGGGCGGGGCGTGGTGGGGGTCTGCATGCGGCGCACCTTGCCACACCCCGGCGGCCAGATACAGCCGCCACGCACGATGTGATTGTGTAGCACCGGGCTTCGGCGTAGGTTACGCGTAACGTTACGCCTAACACCCCCGTCGAGACGGATCCAGGTCCCCCCATGCCACCCACGAAGCAGGTCACCACCGGAGCGAAGCGCCAGAAGGCGTTCCGTGACCGGATGACACGGATGGGCATGACGATCCCCAGGATCTACATGTCCGAGGGCGAGCAGGGGCTGGTACGCGACTTCCTGCGCCACCACCGCCACGAGCGGACCGATCGATTGATCGGTGGAATGGATTTGCAGGCCATGAGCCAGCGATGGACGACGCAGCGCCTGTTCGACGCGCTGCAGGAACATGCCGGTGTGCACCAGCAACTGTCACGCGTGTGGCTGCAGGCCACGCCGGCGTCGATCGAACTGGCCCTGGCCAGCTATGGCGACCAGCCCGTGCACCTGGTGGTCACCGAGCACGAGATCCTCATGACCACGCTGCTCTGCGACCAGGCCGCGGTGAAGGATCCGCTGCGCTTCAACGAGGCCTGCCTGCGGCTCGGGCCCAACATGCCGCTGTCGAACGTGGGTCTGGTCGGCTCGCATTACATCCTGTTCGGCCAGCTTTCCGCGCGTTCTCCCCTCGCCAACATCGTCGAGGAGCTCGACGTCATGGGCCAGAACGTGATCGACGCGCAGGCCGAGCTTTCCGAACTGATCGGCTAAGCCCCGCGCCGCCAGCCCCCCCCGAATCCACCCAACGCCGTTCCGCCCTCGTGGCGGTGGCGGCTCTTCATCCTCACCAAGGACACTCAGCCATGACCTGGCTTATTGCTATCGCAGTCGCCGTTGTCGTACTGATCGTGCTCGTCGTTGCTTCCCGCGTCATCGTCTACATCCCCAACGACCGCGTCGGCGTGGTCGAACGCCTGTGGGGCGCGCCTTCGGTCACCCGCGGACTCATCGCCCTCAACGGCGAAGTGGGTTACCAGCCCACCGTACTGCGCGGTGGCCTGCATTACTTCACGCCGTTCCAGTACCGCGTGCATAAGGTCGACCTCGTGACGATCCCGCAGGGCGAGATCGGCTATGTCTTTGCCCGCGACGGCCATGACCTGGAGGAAGGCCAGGCGCTGGGCCGCACGGTGCCCCCGGGCATCGAGGACGTCGCCGCGTTCCTGCGTGCCGGCGGCCAGAAAGGCCCGCAGCGTACGATCCTCCGCGAAGGTACCTACGCCTTCAACGTCGCGCAGTTCGCGATCATCACCGCCTCGCGCGTGCACGGTCTGCTGCTGTCCGAGGAAGAGCGCGGCACCATCGACCACATGGGCAGCGTGCTCAACGAGCGCGGCGGCTTCTCGCCGGTGATCATCGGCGGCCGTCGCGAAAAGGCCTCGGCCGATGCCGACGACACGGCCAACGACATGCTCGGCGTCGTCACGGTGCACGACGGCCCGGTGCTACCGCCGGATGAAATCGTCGCCCCGCGCGTGGGCGAGGACGTCGCCGACAAAACCACCTTCCACAACAACTTCCAGAACATCGACGCGTTCCTGCGCGCCGGCGGTAACCGCGGTCGCCAGCACCAGGTGCTGGTCGAGGGCACGTACTACATCAACCGCCTGTTCGCCACGGTGGACTTCATTGCCAAGACCGTGGTGCCGGTCGGCTTCGTCGGCGTGGTCGTGTCGTACATCGGCAAGGCCGGCACCGATCGCTCGGGCGAGGGTTATTCGCACGGCGAGCTGGTCGACAGTGCGTGCCGCGGCGTGTGGAAGGAACCGCTGCTGCCGGGCAAGTACGCCTTCAACACCTATGCCGGCAAGATCCAGATGGTGCCGACGACCAACTTCATCCTGAAGTGGACGCCTGAAGTGACCAACGTGCACAAGTTCGACGAGAACCTGTCCGAGGTCTCGCTGATCACCAAGGACGCCTTCGAGCCCTTGCTGCCGCTGTCGGTCGTCGTGCACATCGACTACCGCAAGGCACCGCTGGTGGTGCAGCGCTTCGGCGACATCAAGCGCCTGGTCGACCAGACGCTGGACCCGATGGTGAGCGCCTATTTCAAGAACATCGGCCAGACCCGGACCCTGATCCAGCTGATCCAGAATCGCGCGGATATCCAGCGCGTGGCCAGCGTCGAAATGATGGAGCGCTTCGCCGCCTATAACCTGGAGCTACAGGAAGTGCTGATCGGCACGCCGCACGGAAGCACGGGCAATGCATCGGGCGCGCGCATCGATACCTTGCTCAACCAGCTGCGCGATCGCCAGGTCGCGATCGAGCAGGTGGCCACCTTCGAACTGCAGGAACAGTCGGCGGTGAAGGAGCGTTCGTTGCGCGAGGCACGTGCGAAGACCGACATCCAGGCCGAGCTGACCAATTCGGTGATCCACATCGAGATCAAGAAGAACGTCGGTGAGGCGAACGTAGTCGAGGCGAGCAAGCGTGCGAACGTGATCGGCATCGACGCGGATGCCGAACGCCGTCGCCTGACGGCTGAAGGCGATGGCCGTGCCTCGGCGATCGCCGCCGTGGGCAAGGCCGAAGCCGAGGCGATCCAGGCCAAGTCGCAGGCCTTGACCGGCGAGGGTGCCCGGCTGCAGCTGGTCAACACGCTGGGCGCGCAATTCGCCGAGGCGATCCGCGACGGGCATGTCGCCATCGTGCCGAAGATCTCGCTGGGTGGTGCCGATGTCGGCGGCAACGGGCTGTCGTCGCTGATCCAGCTGGCGAGTTCGCTGCTGGCCGAACGCGCGGATGCCGGATTGTCGGACGGCAAGGCGCTGCAGGCGTCCTGACCGTGGCTAGCGCGCCGCGAACGCCAGGTGGATCACGCCGGCAACGAGGAACACGGCAAGGACGCCGCCCACGTATAGCGTAATGAACCAGGCCGCCTGGCGTGTCCGCGGCGAGACGATCATCAGTGATACCCGCTGTCGTTGATGTCGACCTTGCCGCGGAACACCCAGTAGGCCATCCCGTTGTAGGCAAGGATGATCGGGATGATGACCAGTGCGCCGACCAGGGCGAACAGCTGGCTCGATGGCGGCGATGATGCCGCCCAGATATCCAGCGACGGCGGGATGATGTTTGGGAAGATGCTGATGAGGAAGCCGGTGTAGCCCAGGAACAGGATCGCCAGCGTCAGCAGGAATGGAATGTGGTCCTTGCCGCGGCGCAGGCCGGCGAAGATGCCGGCCAGCGACACCAGCACGAGCACCGGCACCGGCAGGAAGAAGAACAGGTTGGGCCGGCTGAACCAGCGCGCGACGACCGCCGGCTGCGCCGAAATGGTCCAGAGGCTCACGATGCCGATGGCCGCGCCGAGCAGGATGCAAAGCGGCCACATCACCAGCCGCATCCGCCGGTGCAGGTCGCCACCGGTCTTGATCAGTAGCCAGCCGCAGCCCAGCGTGGCATAGGTCACCAGCAGGCCCAGCCCGGTGAACAGGTTGAACGGCGAGAACCAGTCGAAGGGGCCGCCCGCGTACTGGCCGTCGCGAATGGGGATCCCGTTGAGGAGGGTGCCCAGGATCACGCCCTGCGCGAAGGTGGCCACGCCCGAGCCGAGCATGAAGGCAAGGTCCCACAGGTGTTGGGTGCGCCGTGCCTTGGCCCGGATCTCGAAGGCCACGCCACGGAAGATCAGGCCGCACAGCATGGCGACGATGGGCAGGTAGGTCGCTGGCAACAGCACCGAATAGGCGACGGGGAAGGCGGCGTACAGCGACGCGCCACCGAGCACCATCCAGGTCTCGTTGCCGTCCCACACCGGGGCGACCGTGTTGAACATCACCTCGCGGTCGCCGGGATGGTTGAAAAGGGGGAAGAGCAGGCCGATGCCCAGGTCGAAGCCGTCCAGCGCCACGTACAGGAACACCCCGAAGCCAATGATCACAGCCCACGCGATGGGAAGGTCGATAGCCATGCTCGTTACTCGTCGATGGGGTCGGTGGGGCGGGATAGCGGACGATGGTCGAAGCGATCGCGTCCGCGGCCCGTGTCCTGCGTATCGATCTCGCGCTGGTCGCGCGGCAGGTTCGGGCCGGTGGCCATCAGCTTCAGCATGTAATAGATGCCGGTGCCGAAGACCAGGAAGTACACGATGATGAAGATCATCAGCGACGTGCCCACCTGGTCGACCGTCAGCGGCGACGCGGCGTCGCGCGTGCGCAGGATGCCGTAGACGACCCAGGGCTGGCGTCCGGCTTCCGTGGTGACCCAGCCGGCGACCAGGGCGATGAGGCCGGATGGGCCCATCGCGAAGGCGAAGCGCAGGAACCACCTTGCGTCGTAGAGGCGCCCACCACGACGGAGCAGCAGGCCGAGGAAGGCGAGCAGCAGCATCAGCACGCCCATGCCGACCATCGTGCGGAAGCTCCAGAACACGATGGTCGAGTTCGGTCGGTCTTCCGGGGCGAAGCTCTTCAGGCCCTGGATCTCACCGTCCCAGCTGTGCGTGAGCAGCAGGCTGCCCAGGTGCGGCACCTTCACCGCGTAGCGCGTGGTCTCATGCGCCATGTCCGGCCAGCCGACGAGGTTGAGCGAGGTGCCACCGCGCTCGGTCTCCCAGAGGCCTTCGATGGCGGCGATCTTCGCCGGCTGGTATTTGCGTGTGTTCAGGCCGTGCGCATCGCCGACGAAAATCTGGATGGGCACCACCACCAGCGACATCCACAGCGCCATGGACAGCGACTTGCGGATCGCCGGATCCTGGCGGCCACGCAACAGGTGCCACGCGGCACACGAGCCGACGAGCATCGCCGCCACGATGAACGCGGCCAGGGTCATGTGGACGAGGCGATAGGGGAACGACGGGTTCAAGATCACGGCGAGCCAGTCGACCGGGACGATGCGGCCGTTGGCGATCGCGTAGCCCTGTGGCGTCTGCATCCAGCTGTTGGACGACAGGATCCAGAACGTGGAGATGAGCGTGCCCACGGCGACCATGCAGGTGGCGAAGAAGTGCGCCCGTGGCCCGACCCGGGTCCAGCCGAACAGCATGATCCCGAGGAAGCCGGCCTCCAGGAAGAACGCCGTCATCACTTCGTACGCGAGCAGCGGGCCGGTGATGGCGCCGGCCACGAGGGAGAAGCCCGACCAGTTCGCGCCGAACTCGTAGCTGAGCACTACGCCCGAGACGACACCCATGCCGAAACCCACGGCGAAGATCTTCGACCAGAAAAAGAACAGGTCCTTGTAGACCGGCTTCCGGGTCTTCAGCCAGAGCCCTTCGAGCACGGCCAGGAACGATGCCAGGCCAATGCTGATGGCCGGGAAAATGATGTGGAAGGACACGGTGAAGGCGAACTGCCACCGGGCAAGCAAGAGCGCGTCGGGGGAGATGTTCACGGTGCCTCGCTCGGAGGGAGTCGTTCCGGACGATGGCAGCGGGACGCGCCGCGGTCTTGGACGGACGCGCCAGCCGATGCGTCAAACGACCGCCGAGGGCGGTGGGCCTGCCGACTTGGGGCGTGCGCGTCTTAGATCCGACCCCCGGCATCGACGTCCTTCAGGAACCGCACCAGTCCTCCGAAATACGCCTGCTGGTCGTCGTAAATCGATAGGTGGGAGCCATTGGCGCACAGCAGGAATCGACCGCGGGGCAGGCGGCGTGCCATTCCAGCCAGATAGGCGGGGTCCATGGTGTCATGGGTGGCGCCGATGACCAGGGTCGGAACCGTGATGCGCTTCAGGTCGCCACTTCGATCCCACGTCTCGAGCTTGCCACTCAAACCCAGTTCGCTAGGCCCTTGCATGGAAACGTAGATCTGGTGGTTAACGTGGGCGAACGATCGAAGCACGGGTTCGGGCCACTCGCTGGCGGGGATCCGTAGGATGTGCTGTTCGTAGTGCATCGGGATGAGGAGCGCCATGTAGGCCGGGTCTTCGGTGCGACCTTCGGCCTCGAGCTTCTTCACCTCTGCCAACTTCACAGGGTCCATGGCGAGCTGGAGTACATCCTTTGCATAGCGTATGTAGGCAGGCGCGCTATCCATCATGTCGGAGATGATCAGCCCCTTGAGATGCCGCTGGTACTTCAGGGCGTACTCGATGGCGAGTATGCCGCCCCACGAGTGCCCGTAAAGGTAGAAGTTGTCGTGGTCCAGGTGCAGCGCCTGGCGGACCTGCTCGACTTCTTCGACGAAGCGTGGCAATTCCCAAAGCGATTCGTCCTTCGGTTGGTCGCTGTACGCTGAGCCGAGCTGGTCATAGTAGATGTACTCGATACCCTCCCGCGGAAGGAAGCTGTCGAATACCTCGAGGTATTCGTGCGTCATCCCGGGGCCGCCATGCAGCAGGAGTACCTTGATGCGCGGGTTATTGCCAACGCGCTTGGTCCAGACGCGAAAGTGGCCCTTGGGTGTGTCGATGGTGACCATCTGCACGCCGCCATCGAGCGGACGTTGCTCGCGGGGTGAATCGAAGTACGAAGGCGTGGTCGATCCGAACGCCGCGCCGGCGAGGAGCAGCGATGAAAGGAAGGCGAGGAACCTGGGCATAGGATTTGTAGACTCCGGGAACCGTTGAGAGGAAGGGGCAGGTGGCAGGGTATGCGCACGCTTGGCGAGCGACACGCGATCGCCGATAGCGACACGATACCTTTCGGAAGCATCCATCCGGGACGGGCTTCACCAGAATTCACCGTTCGCGACAGGCCTTCATGGACTGGTGAGCGTTTGCAAGGATGCCTGGCTGGATTACACAAGTGGCGCAACGACGAGCGGTCGTATGGTGAAGACGAATCCCCATGACGAGTTGCCCGCGAGGTTGATCAAGATGCATGCCGTGACAACGTCCACCAGTGAGCGCTGCGTCATCGCGGCTGCCGCCGCCCTCGCTATCTTCGCGATCCTCATGCTCGCTGCTTGCAGCAACGCCGTGACATCGAGGGCCAACGTGCGCCCGACGGCGCAGACGGGTGACCGCGCATTGCGGTTGCTCCGCGGCGACAATCCCGATCCCGGCCTTCGATTCGTCTACGGATATTTCCCGCGCTTGCACACCGAGTGTGCGGATGTGCGTGAGACGCCTTCCGAGCCGGCCGATCGCTACGGTGTGCTGGTATGCGAGCGTGATCGCGCACTTTCCGTGGCCTACTTCATCGATTCGTGGGATGGAACCGGCCGCACACCCGACGACGATACGGACCGTCGGCTTGCACTGATCGCCACTGATGAATTGGTACCGGTCGAAGAGATATCAAAGCCCTGAGACCACCGGCCCTGCCACAGGGTCGGCGCGAAAAATGAACATGCGATCGTCAAATCTTGTGAAGTGTCGTGAACCAGCCGTCATCCAGCGTCTCGTGCGCGCTGGCGTGTAGTAAGTTCCTGCCTCGCCAATAAGGAAACGGTCCATGACGGCTCTGCGCGACGACGGCGCCGGGCACGGCTTTCGGTTCGGCCCCTACCAGTTCCTGCCCTGCCGGCAGCTGCTCCTGCGTGGCGACTCGCCCGTACCGATCGGCAGCCGGGCGTTCGATATCCTGGAGGCGCTTCTTGCCCACGCCGGCGATCCGGTTTCCAAGGCGGAGCTGCTCGCGAAGGCGTGGCCGACGACCGTCGTCGAGGCCGGTAGTCTAAAGGTGCACATGGCGGCGTTGCGCAAGGCGCTCGGTCCGTCCGGCATGGATAGGCCCTACATCGAGACATGCCCGGGACGCGGCTATCGCTTCGCCGTGCCTGTCGAACGCCTCGGCGACAATCGGCCAGGCCGGCGGGACATCGTTGCGCAAGAGCTGCCGATCACGGCGGTTGCGAGGGGCCGCGAGCTGGTGAGGCGCTTCGGCGATTTCCGCTACGTGCCGGGTCGCCAGCTCCTTCTCCGGGGGATGTCCCGCGTTCGCGTCGGCGTGCGCGCGCTCGACCTTCTTCGGATCCTGCTTGAACGGGCAGGTGGCATCGTTACGAAGGACGAGTTGATGCGCGCAGCATGGCCGCGAACCTATGTGCACGACGCGAACCTCAAGGTCAACATTGCCGCCTTGCGCCGTGCACTGGCTTCCCACGACACCGTGCTACCGTCCATCGTATCGGTTCCTGGTCGTGGCTACCGCTTCGCGGTACCCGTGCACGACGAATATATCCAGCTGACGAGCCCGACTGCGGGTGAGCTGCCGCCAAGCCAGGGGATCGTCGGCCGTGACGGACACATCGAATCCATACTGGGGCTGCTTGACGACAACCGGCTCGTCACGATCACTGGCCCCGCCGGCGTAGGCAAGACGACTGTCGCGATCGCGGTCGCCAGCTATCCCGGTGCGGCATGGAGCGACGGCGCCTGCTTCGTCGACCTGGCGTCCGTGACGGACTCCCAGCTTGTGACGCCGGCCGTTGCCACGGCGCTCGGCGTGGGGGCGAGCATGGAGAACTTGGTCCTTGGCGTGGTTGAGGCGCTTGCTGCGCGTCGCGTCATCATCCTGCTCGATAACTGCGAGCACCTGCGCAGCGCGGTAGCTACCCTTGCCGAGCAATTGTACGCAGCTCTCCCCGATGTGACCTTGCTCGCGACCAGCCGGGAGCCACTGCATTGCGCGATGGAGACGACGTTCATGCTGCCGCCGCTCGCCGTAGTGGACGGTCGGGAAGGGCAGTCGATGGCGTCGGCCATGTCGGGTGCCTCGGTGCAGCTCTTCGTGCGCCGTGCGCACGAAGCCAGTGGATACATCCTCACCCACGCGGACGTTCCCTCGGTGGCTCGCATCTGCAAGCGCGTCGATGGCCTTCCCCTGGCGATCGAGCTTGCGGCATCGCGGACGACCACCTTGTCCCCGATGGCACTCGACGCGCAATTAGCGGCGAGCCTCGATGCGCTGGGCAGTCGCGATCCCGGTGTCCCCTCTCGCCAGCGCACCCTGGCCGCCACTTTGGCATGGAGTTACCGGCTGTTATCGCGCCAGGAGGCACGGCTCCTGCGCGTCATGTCGGTGTTCATGGGGGGATTCTCGCTGGGCGACCTCGCCGCCGTCTCGTCGCCGCTCGGCCTTCCGCCTGAGGCAGTCGCGTCGCTCACCGAGTCGCTCGTATCGAAGTCGCTGGTCGCCAGGCGCTGGCAGGCGAGGGGGATCGAATACCGGCTCCTGGACACCGTGCGTTGGTATGCCGCCGGCAAGCTGCGCGAGCATGGCGAGCGTCAATCCAGCATGGAAGCACATGCCGATTCCATGTTGGCGGTGTTTACCCGAGCCGAAGACGAATGGCGCTGGCGACCAGGCGAGGAGTGGACGCACAGCTATGGGCACCGGATGAACGACCTGCGGCAAGCGATCGACTGGTCGCTGGGCGAGGGTTGCCGCGCCGAACTCGGCGTACGCCTGACGGCCGCGGCCATCCCGTTGTGGGATGAACTTTCGTCCATCGCTGAAAGCAGGCAACGGATCGAGCAGGCGCTTTCGCACCCGACGGCCCTCGAGGCGGCTGGCCATGTGGTGGTGTTGAAACTCATGACCTCTCGCGCCTGGGGGCTGACTTACGCGGAGCACCTCGCGCCGGCTTCCGAAGAGGCCTGGCAGGCATGCCTCCGCCTAGCCGTGGCATCCAGGGATGCTGACTACGAGCTTAGGGCGCTATGGGGCCTGGCCGTCTACCAAAGCTTCACCGGCCATCACCGGAACGCATTGGCTACGCTCGTAAGGTTCCAGGCCAGTGCCGTGGCCAGCAACGATGCGGCTGCCATGCCGGATGGCGAGCGCCTTCGCTGCAACACGACGTTCTATGCCGGGGATCTGCGTGGGGCGCTGGACGGTCTACACAGGATGATGACGGGCCATGCGGTCGGTGATGCGCGCGCACGCCTGGCCCGATTCCAGATTGATCGCCAGGTCGGGCTATATGTTTCGCTATCGACGCCAGCCTGGGTTGCCGGCGATCCTGCACAGGCGCTGGCCTATGCGCACATGGCGCTCGAACGGGCCTCGGCGCTGGATCACGCTGCGTCCCACGCCAACGCGCTCGCACAGGCGGCGCTCCCGGTAACTGTCTGGAACGGGCTTCTCGACGAGGCCAGCGATCACCTGCGCGCTTTGACCGACAGGCTCAACCAGCGTGGACTGGGCATATGGACCCCGGTCGGAAGGTTCTATCAAGGGGCTATCCAGTCGGCGCGTGGCGACGCCAGGGGCATCGCCACGATGGAGGAGGCGATCGCCGCATTGATCGCTAGCCGTTTCGTCGTTCGCGTCCCCATGTACGCCGCGATGCTGGCGGAAGCGGCGCTTGGATACGGAAATGTAAACACGGCGCACAAAGCCGTGGACCTGGCCAGGTCACGCATGGACGCGCAGTGCGAATTCTGGTGCCAGGCCGAAGTCTGGCGCGTCAGGGGAAGGCTATGCGCGAAAAATGGCGATAGCGTCGAAGCCAGGGCCTGTTTCGACCGGGCTCTCCAACTTGCGCAGGCCATGGGGGCGCGCTCGTTCGCCCTGCGTGCTGGACGAGACCTCGCCGCGCACTACGAACAGGTTGAGCGTGACACAGGGCAGGCCGTGCCCGAGTAAGCAGCGCTGGGTCGCTTGTCGTGCTCGATCAATGCCAGGCGCTCGGCGACCTGTGCATAGTCGCGGTGGGCCGTCAGGCGCGCCCGGGCCGGCGCAGCGATGCCTGGCTCCAGGCGATAGGCTGGGCTACCGTCCCCGGCCGTTGCCAGCAAGAACGCCTTGCTGACGAAACCCGCGACGGCTTCGGCTACGTCACGTGCGCCGACAGGCCCGAAGGCGGCCACGGCGATGGCCTCGGCCAGCGAGAAGGACGTGTCGAAGATCGACAGGCGATCGAGCACCCGGTCCTGCCTCTCGCCAGCGAATGCATCGCCGTGGTGCGCATCGTCGATGGTTACCCGCTCTACCTTCGTCACGAACGCATACCCTCGGCCCGCGATGCTGGCGATGTGACGGATACCCGACTCGCCGCAGCCCACTGCACGACGCAGGTTCGCCACCTGGACCCGGACATTCGATTCTTCAACGACAAGGCCGGGCCATGCCGCCGCCATCAGGTCGCGGCGTGACAGGACCTGCCCGGGGCGCTCGACCAGCGCGACAAGCATGTCAAAGGCGCGGCTACCGATGCACACATCGATACCGTCGCGCTCCAGGCGGCGCGCCTGGGGAGTAAGGCGAAACGCGCCAAAAATATGGGCTTGGGTCATGGGACGATTCCGCTGGCCGTTCCAGGCATTCAGGAGCGACGTGGCGAGGGATGCGAGGCGCTTAACGGGAGGCCACGCTTTTTTACCGGACTTCGCCTTGCTGGCGAGGTTAATTCCGGTAAAAAGTGGTCAACGTCGTTGCCCGTGGTTCGTCAGGAATGCTGCCGCCGCCAGCGGCTCGGTGAGTCACCGAAGTGCCGTCGGAACAGGTTGCTCAGGTGTGACTGGTCGCATAACCCGGTCTCAAGGGCAATGTCCGTAAGTGGCATGGTGGTGGTGCGCATCAGTTCGACGGCTTGTTTGAGCCGCTGCTCGACGATGTACCTGTGCGTGGACATGCCAAAGCTCGCCTTGAAGGCACGACAGAAATGGCTCGTGCTCACGTCCAGGTGCTCAGCCAGTTCGACGACATAGATCGGTCGATCGAGGTTCTGCTGAATGAAGTTATATACGGCCTCCCGCTTCCGCGGGGGGAACGGCAGCGTTCCGCCCACGGCGACAGGAGCAGGCGCTGGCTTGAGCCCCAGGAGATACGCTGCACGGAGAATGCGCTGGCGGGTCAGCGCGAGATCCTGATCGAACTCCTCGATGGCAGCACGCAGGAGGAACATGCAATCGCGAACCGAGGCGTCATGGGGCATGGTAGCGGGAAGGGCGTTCATCGAAGCACTCCGTCAGGGTGACGGCTCATGCTCGCCAGAAGTAAGTGCCGAAAACAGGCATCCGGCCGGACAAGTCTTGTCCGGTAATCAGGGGTAAACGGCGGGCATCGGTACCGGGTGGCTGGACAGGTGTGCCACGGCCGCTTCGGCGATCCATGCGTGCAGCCGGCGTACGGCCGGAAGAAACTGTCGTCGCGTGGCGCAGGCAAGGTTGAGCGGTGCCGGGTCGCCTGGAACGTCGGGCATGAGGACGATCAGCCGGCCTGCCTCCACGTCGCATGAGACGTCCAGCCACGACTTATAGGCGATGCCATCGCCTGCGATGGCCCAGTGCCGGACCAGCTCGGCGTCATTGCTCGATCGATGCGCCGCTACGTCGACGAACCGCGGTTCCGCACCGGGGAACTGCCAGCGGTTTCGAATCCGTCCACCCGCGACATCGACCAGGCACGCATGGTGGACGAGGTCCGCGGGACTTTCCGGGCGCCCGTGCACAGCGAGGTATTCGGCCGAGGCCACCAGTGCGCGTCGGTTGTGGCGCGCCAGCGCTAGCGAGACGTGGTTGCCGTCGGAAGGCACGCCATAGCGAATGGCGGCGTCGAAGGGATCGTTGAAAAGGTCGACGTCCTCATCGCTTACCGCCACTTGCAGCTGGATGCCTGGATAGGCGTTCCGGAAGGCAGCGAGCCAGGCCATGAGCAGGTTCCTGCCAAGGTCGGTCGGCACGGCGATGCGCAGCGTCGCTTGCACTGGCCGCTCGTCATCGGCGATCAGCAGGTCCATGCTTTCGCGCAGCCGGAGGAGGATGTCGCCGGCATGGGGAAGGTAGCGCTCGCCCTCCTCGGTGAGACGGACGGATCGACCATGTCGCACGAGCAGGGCCACGCCGAGTTCCTGCTCGAGGCGCCGCACGGCGGCACTGACCTGCGCTGGTTCAAGGTCAGCCTCGTTGGCGGTCGCCGTAAAACTCCCCAGTACGGCAACGCGCGTAAAAAGTGTCAGGTCGCTGAGGCGAAACATGGCGGCGGATTCAGGCCGGTGGCGAGCCGCATGATGCCAACATCGTTGGGTCATGGCTTGCCTGTTTCAATCGCGCCTAGGGCTGGAGGAATCCACGCTGGATGGCGATCATTACCGCGTGCGTCCTGTCCAGCGCGCCGAGCTTGCCGGTGATGCTATGCAGGCGCGACTTGACCGTTTCCTCCGACACGCTGAGTGCCTGCGCGATGGCTTTATTGCTTTGCCCGTTGGCGACCAGCTTGAGCACGCTGATCTCCTTATCGGTGAGCGCCTCCGAGCCTGCGTGGCGCGCGAGATCGTGGGCTGCATCGGGGTGAACCACATGGCGACCGACCAGCGACGATCGGATCGCGCGAATGATTTCGTCAAGGCTGGCGGACTTGAGGAGGTAAGATGTCGCGCCGAGCATCAGGGCGCGCATGATCCGCGCATCCCCAGGATAGCTCGTCAATACGATGATGTTCGCATCCGGAAACTCGGCGCGGATGGTGCTGATAGCCTCGAGACCGTCCATGCCCGGCATCTGCAGGTCCATCAGTACGACGTCGGGACGTAGCTCACGATACTTGTCTACCGCCTCCCGTCCGTTGGATGCTTCCCCGGCCAGGCCCATATCGGGTTCTACCGACACAGCCGCCCGCAATCCATGGCGCATCACGGGATGATCATCCGTAATGAGCACGCGAATTTGCTTGGATTCTTCGTGCTTTCCTGACATGCATGCCCCCCACCGATTCCGGGCAACGATAGCGCATTGGGTGCCCTTCGGTGACCCGGGTGCAATACCCAAATAGGGGGAAATTCGCCCAACGTGCAGGGGGAGCGCCCATGGCCGTCCGGGTCTGTCCATTGACAGGTCCTCGTCCGTAGGCTTGGAACAAGCAAAGAACCGCGGGTAGCGAATAGATGATTCGACTGGACGACATTGGCTTGTTCATCGCGGTCGCTGTATCGGGTAGCTTCAGCGCGGCTGCGCGCACCGAGGGTCTTTTGCCGGCCCAGGCAAGCGTGGCGATCAAGCGGCTCGAGGCGGCGCTCGGGGTGGACCTGTTCATCCGCAATACCAGGCACGTCCGCTTATCGCGAAAAGGCGAGCTGTACTTGCCGCTCGCACGGAATATGTTGTCGGCAGTTCGACTGGGTCGCGACAGCGTTCGCACGCAGGCCCAGGACTTCGAAGGTGACCTGGCCATCGGCGTCGCGGCCGGGGTCGGTCGGGCGTTTCTCGCACCATGGCTCGCGACCTTCCACCGCAGGCACCCGCGCCTGCGCGTGCGCCTCTGCGTTGGAGCAGGCGAAATGGCACGTGCGGATGCGTTGCTGCGCTACGGTACGAGGGTCGACGCGAGCGTGGCATGCGATGTCATCGCTTCGCACAGTGAACGCGTGCTCGTGGCCTCACCCGGGTATCTGTCCGCCTACGGCGATCCTGCGTCGCTGGAAGACCTTGCACGGCACGCGTGCATCACCGCGACGGCGGACAGTACCGAAACCTGGCAGTTTACGACCGGCAGGGGGAGGGTAGGGCTGCCCGTTCGCGGCGCTTGGTGCACGGACGACGGCGACCTGGTCCGGCGCTGGGCGATGCAGGGTCACGGGATTGCCTTCCGTCCGCTGCTCGAGGTCAGCGACGATCTGTGCGCGGGTAAGCTCATCCGCGTGCTCCCCAACGTCGCGGGCGATGCACTGCCGCTCATCCTCGCCCACCTGAAAGGGAACGGTTCGGCTGGGGTTGTGCGTGCTCTCGCCGCGTGGCTGCGTCGGGCCGCCGAAGCCGGTCAGTGCACTCCCACTGCCGTCGCGTGATCGCCGGAGCCATCGTTGCTCCAGCGGTGCAGGCGCTGCTTCGAATGTCCAAGCAGCGGCGGCTGGACGGTCTTAGCTTGAGCCATCTCAATCCGCTGGATGCGGCACACCGGACATAATGAGGAATGCCGTGATGAATGATGCCTTCGTATTCGGTTCATTTCGCTTGATACCGCAAGAACGATCGCTGTCGTGCGAGGGTGCCGAGGTTCCGCTCGGCAGTCGCGCGTTCGACTTGCTCGTCGCACTGGTCGAGCATCCGGGGAGCGTGGTCACCCCGCGGGAGATGATGCGCGCGGCGTGGCCGGGTCTGATCGTCGTGGACTCGAACATACGGGTCCAGATCGCAAACCTCCGCCGCGCGCTCGGTGACATGCGCGTCGGCGAGCGGTACATCGCTACCGTCGCCGGACGCGGCTATTGCTTCGTTGCCGACGTGGACAGGCTGCCCGGCCAGGCGCCGACGCAGGCATCAGTTCGATTGCGTGATGGTGGGCAGGGTATATCCGGGCCACGCGCGCTGGATCCAGTTTAGCCAGGTAGCCATGCGCGATGGCTCTGCACCGAGGGCCCGTGCCGACGCGTAGCCCCATATCGTGTTCTGGTAAAGCGTTCGGAAGTACCAGGGCAGGTAGGCGTTACCCTTCCTGTCCAGCGGCAGTGCGCGTGGCGCTTCATCGAGACAGAAGGCGAAGCCCGCCATCGCCTCGTCGTTGCCGAATGACGTGCTGACACCTGGGGGTGCGCAACGTCGCCATGCGCCGACATCCGTCATCGAATAGAGCTCATTGGTCTCGAGGATGGCCCCGTTCACTGTCTTCAGCTGGAGACCGGGAGCAATCGTGTCCAGCAGGCGAAACCGGCTCACGGGCTCCAGCGGGTCACGGTAGTCGACGTAATAGGCGGGCGTCAGGTGCTTGTCGGCCATCGCCTTGGAACCGAAACCTGGGTTGCGCAGGAGATCGGGCTGGTCCGGATCGTTGATGAGGATATGGTTGTTCACGTACTGGGCAGCCTTGACGTGCGCCTGCAGCAGCCGAATGGCCTGGGCGGCGGCTGCGTCGGTCGCGCCATCGGCGACCAGTTCATCGACGGCCTGCTGGTCGAAATCGAAGGCGTACGGCCAGTCCACCGTCAGGTTTCCGAATTTGTCCTGTGCCCCGGCGTTGATCACCATCTGCAGCTGGTACCAGGCATTGGTGCGGTAGACCGACGCCGGCACGCTGGTTTCCCAGGCAAACCGGCTTTCGCGGACCTTGCCGTCCGGCAGGGTTTCCTTCTGGTACATCATGTGGGGTGCCACGTAGAACACACCGGCAGCATTGAACATCCAGCCACGTCGCTCGCCACGCGGCACCCATGCTCCGTCGACGGTGTCGCCGAACATCAGCTGCTGGTCGCCTTCCAGGTTCGCATCGTGCACGATCTCCCACTGCTTGACGATGTTCCACTGCAGGAGGCTGCTGACGGCGCGTTCCACGAAGGCTTCGTGGGAGTAGGGTCCGCTCATGCCCGCGCCCTTGTGGGTCGAATCGGCGATCCCTTCAAGGTAGAGCGCGCCTTCCTCGGCGCCCCAGCGAAGTCCGCCGCCCTTGATGTGGTTGCCTCGCTGGCCGCCGAGGAAGGCGTAGACATCCGCTCCCCACAGGAAGAACTGCATTCGTAGCGACGTACGGTCTGCCTGCCTGACCAGCGCCCAGTCGTGCGTGGGGCCCGTCGTCGGCGCGAGGCTGCTGAGCCGCGTCAGGATGCCGTTGTACTTGCCCCATGGGTCGGTGAAGCCACCATCGGCGAAGGTCGCGCCGGCGAAGAACGAGCCACGCCCGGATCCACCCGTCGTTGGCCAGACATCCTCGGGTGCAATGGTGGGCAGCCAGGCGTTCCAGTCAGGCAATTGCAGGGGCAGGGCGGTCTCGCGCGTATTCAGTGTCGCGTTCGCGCTCATCGTGCGATCGACGTCCGCCTGCGTAAGCGCGGTGGCATCCTTGCCGAAGGCAGCTCGCGCCGCATCGGCGGCCGTGGTCACCACGGCATCGAGCCCCGCTCCCGCGGCCCACTGGCTGACATCCTTCATGTCCAGCCCGGGGCCAGGCTGGTACGGGGGATTGTACGGGCGTGCGTTCGGCGCGTAAGGCAGGTCCCGATTGGCGTAACGGATGTACGCGCGAACCTGTCGCGCCTGCTCGGCCGAGAAGCCGTGGTACTGCGCGCGCTGCTCGATGGCATGGTCGGAGTAGTTGAAATACTGCAGGTCCTGGCCGTGGCTGGCATGGCACGAACCGCAGGTGGCGTTGATCGGAAGATGCACCAGCTTGGACTTGAGCAGGTGTCCGGAGGCCCACAGCGCCTGACCACGGTCGGCGTCGCCGGTATGTACGGCTCCGGCTTTGTGCTCGACCAACGGGTCCGCCTGGACCAGGTCGTTATGGCCCAGGCGACGATGCCCGGCGTCACGGAAGGCAATATCGACGATGCGAAAGCCGTTGGTCATGCCATCAGTGCCATTGAAGCGGAACTCGATGGTGTTGGCAGCCGCGCCCGAAACGAGTCGTTTGCGCATCTCATCGGTGAGCGGAATGATGGCATGCACCGTGTAGAAGCCACCGTTCACGCCACCGGCAAGACGTTCCTCGATGGGAAGGCCCACGTTGGCATCGGCAATATCCATCCAGGGTATCCCAGCCTGGGCGGCTGGTGAAGAGACCCCGCCAAGCAAACGCATGCTCGCCGTATTCGCCGGAATCGGGAAAAACGTGTGGAGGAATTCCGGTGCACCGTAGCGTCCGCAGCGGCTACAGACCACGTAGAGCTCGGTGGCGCGCTCGATGTCCCCGGTCTCGAGTGAAAGCTGGACGGGTACGACGACGGGAACGCCGTTCGTGCCGTTCGAAAGCACTTCGACGGGTATGACGACCGTGCTGGCCTGCGTACTCGCGGCATATGGAAGGCCAATGGCGCACAGTGCCGCGATGGCGGCGCGAAGCGATTTCATGCGATTCCCCTTTACCCGGCATGGGCAGACGCCGCGTTGTAACAGCGGGGTGGCCGCGAGGCATGTTAATCCTGGTGAATTCGCGTGAAGGCGGGGCTATTCGTGACGATGGCCGCCACGCGACCGTGATCCAGTTCGGGTTTTGCCGCAGCGATATGAGTTGGCCGCCGCTACCGAGATGCCGGCCGGTGCCTTGCATGGGGCGGCGCTGGCCGCAAGGGTGCAACCAGCTCGATACAGGTCTTGCCGGGCACCGAGTGGATGGACAGGTCGCCGCCCACGCGCATGGCGCGCTCGCGCATGCCGGCTATGCCCCATTTCCCTGCGTGCGTCGTGGCCAGTGCTTCGGGATCGATACCTACGCCATCGTCGCTCACCGTCAGGAATATCCCCTCGCGCGTGGAGCGAAGCGACACATCGATGCGCGATGCCTTCGCATGACGAACCGCATTGACCAGGCTTTCCCGGCATATGGCGAGTATTTCTTCGGCCGTCGCCGGATCGATGGGCTGGTCCACCACCGCGACCTGGCTCTCGAAAACGACGGACTCTGCGTCGCGGAGGCTCTCCAGCAGGTCCACCACGGCATCGCCGAGGGCGCTGGTCGTCAACAGGCGCATGCGCAGGTCGCGAACGCGATTTCGCCCTTCGACGATGAAGTCGCTGGCGATCTTGAGCGTGCCCCGCATACTCTTCTTCAGCGGGTCGCCGTCGGGGATCGCCGCGACGATGGCCTGGAATTTCAGCACGATGCCGTAGATCGCCTGCAGCAGCGTATCGTGGAGTTCGCGTGCGATTCGCTCGCGCTCCTCATGGCGAGCATCGGCCTGCAAGCGGATCGTCCTCGTGACGTGCCGCACATGCCTTGCATATACCAGCGCCACGGCAAGCGCCAGGAGCACGGCGATGCCTGCATGGAACCACCACGCCTGGTAGAAGCGTGGCGGAATGACGATCCCGATCTTCGCTTCCCGCTCGCTCCAGAGGCCCTGGTCGTTCGAGGCCATGACCCGGAAGGTATAGTGACCTGGGCCGAGGTTGGTGTAGTACGCCTGGCGACGCGACCGTGCCTCGACCCACGTGCTGTCTTCTCCTTCCAGCATGTAACGAAAGCGAAGCCGGGTGGGGGATGCGAAGCTGAGCGCCGTGTAATCCACCTGCAGGGACGTCGTGCCGGCTTGCAGCGTGACGCCCTCGCCGGGTTCGATCCGACGCCCGTCGGCGATGACGGCCTTGACATGCACGGGAGGTGGTCCAAGGTTGTCGCGTCGCCACGGGGGCTTGAACCAGTAGAGGTTTTCGTTCGTCAGGAACCAGAGTCGACCTTCCGCATCGCGTTGCATGGTGCCGACGGGCTTACCCTGCCTCGCACTACCGAGTATCCCGTCCCTGAAATCGAAACCCTGCGCCTCCGGCCGATACGTGGGATCGGTGAAGGCCCGTGCCAGCTCGGCGTGCGTGTATCGGACAATGCCGCGGCCCGTGTTGAGCCAGGTATCACCGTTGTCTTCCTGGATCATCCCCGTAATGCCCGAGAGCAGCGGGAGGGTCTTGTCGGTTATCGAGTAAAGCTGTCCGTTGGCGAGGGAAGCGATGCCCGCTGTACCGCCAATGAGCAACCCGGCCGCACCCTTCCCGATGCTGGTGACCGTGCCGATCTCATTGCCAGGGGGAAAGTGGTATGCGAATTCATTGCCCGCGCGATCCACGTGGAGAATCGTGCCATCGGCATATCCGAACCACATGGCCCCATCGGTGTCGATCCAGCCTGTCGTCGGGCTCGTTTCGAGCCCCCGTGTTCGTGGTGTCCACGAAGACCAGCGATTCCCGTCGAGACGATAGATTCCAAGCCCTTCGATGGACGCCCATAAGGCACCGCCAACGCCCGGTGCGACGAAATTTATCCGCGATGCCAACGACTGGTTCGGCAATGCCAGCTTTTCGGGCGCCCCGTCTCGCATCCGGAACAGGTCGTGGTAGCCGATGATCCACAAAACGCCAGCATGATCGAAGGCAAGGCTCCCGATCGTGTCGGGCAGTCCGGCGGCGATAGGGACCAGGGCGTTACCACGTAGTGCGAAGACACTGTTCGCACTGGACACCCAGAGGTGCCCTTCCGCGTCCACGGCCATGCCGAGGTGGGTTGTATCGAGGCGTGCATCACGCAGTTGGCCGATCGGGCTGCGATGATAGCTGTCGATCCCTACGCCAGTACCGACCCATATCGTGCCCTCGTGGTCCACGGCGACAGGGATGGCCGTGTTCGAGGACAGCAGCAGGGGGGACGGGAATACGTCGGCGATGGCGGCGTCTCCAACCGATGCGCCCGGAGCGGGCCGTCCGTCCCGCTGGACATGGAAGACGGATGCATTGTCCACGGCAGTGGCCCACAGCCCGCCAGCGGGGTCGAAGGCCATCCGCGAAGCGGCATGGATCCGCTGGGACGCGGCAGGCGTCGGCTCATTTGCGGCGGGTCCGCCTACCCGGGTCACGTCGACCACGCGGGTGCCGTGAATCCGGTCTGTCACCCAGATCGTACCGTCGGGGGCGACGGCAATGCTGGCCGCGGGTGAAAGCAGCACCTGTGTCACCTGGAATTGCCGTGCGTGCAAGGGCAGGTATACGAGGCGGGATCCTGTGGCGACCCAGAGTGTTCCCTGCCGATCGAACGCCGCCCAGTCCGCGGCCTGGCCGTCGTAACCCCAGTCGCTGCCAACCTGCTGCCAATGGCCGGCTTCAAAGCGGCCAAGGCCGCGCCCGGTGGCCACCCAGGTCTCCCCATCAGGCCCTTCCGCGAACGTGTTCACCCAGCCGGGAGGCATGCCATCGCGAGTGGTCCACGATTGCAGCCGGCCGTCCTTGAGGTAGGTGGCGCCGCCTTCATACGATCCGATCCAAAGCCCTCCCTCACGCGAGAACAGTAGCGCGGTGATGTTCTTCGCGACCAGGTGTTGCCCGGATGCTGGCTGGTAGCGGCTGAATTCGATGCCGTCGAATCGGTAGAGCCCCAGGCCAGTCCCGAGCCACAGGTAGCCATCCGGTCCCTGCGCGATCGCACAAATGGCAGGTGGTGCCCCGTCGCGCATCGTCCATGACTGGTGGACGTATTCCTCCGCGTCGATTGGACCTGCGCCTGCATCGTCCGCAGGCGTCGCCTTGGGAGCCCAGAGCATGGCCAGCGCAAACGCAATGGAAGACAGGATGCGGATCACGGGATGGATGGCCGGGCCTTGGCAGTCTCGGAATGGCGACGGAACCGTCAGCGTCGCGGGTGTCTTGCACCCGTCAACCATAACGTTATACACGTTGCGATCGACGGTTGCGGATAGCCTAAACGGTTCGGCCACCTGCATGGGGCCGCAGGGCCGAGCGCACCGGTCCAAGCGCGCGCGGCAAGGCGACGGCCAAGATGTCCCCCTGCTCTTACAGCGAAACCAGGTGGATCGGAATGAGCTTGAAGATCGCCGGTCGGGTGACCGGCCAGAAGAGAACGGCAGGCGCGTTCTGCGGTGCCGAATGCGAAGTGAAACTGCTCGAGATGACCGCCGATGCGTCGCACCGCATCCTCGCCAGCAGGGTCTATGCGGCGGTGTTCCGAGAGAGTGACGGCACGCTTATCGAGTATTGCGACAGCATGGATGCGGCGATGGCAAGGGCATCCGCCCTTAGCCATCAGCGGCCGATGGTACGCGACGCGGGCTTTCCCCTCAGGAATGGAAAGCCCCTGTGCCACTTCGAAGGCTTGCAAGCGGTCGCCCCCGGCGCGGGGTGTCCCGCCAGCGATACATCCGTACGCTTATGGCAGGCCGGCCAGCACTGGCACTTCGTCTTCGATAACGAACGATCGCTTGGGGCTTTCATGGCCGAGATAGCCGCATTGCTGGGTATCCCGGCCGATAGGGGAGTCAATCCCAGGCTGGAGCGAGGCCTGGGGGGCTGACCATGCGCCCACCCGGCTGTGCAAGACGGTGGATCCTGGACATCTCTTCGGCGCTCAGGGCGAAGTCGAAGATGGTGATGTTCTCGGCCACCCTGGCCGGACTCACGGTCTTGGACAGGGCAACGATGTGTTGCTGGATCAGCCAGCGCAGCACGACCTGGGCGACGCTCTTGCCATGGGCGTTGGCGATATCGCGAAGCACTCGATCCTTGAAGACCCGCCCATCGGCCATGCCGTAGTAGGCCGTGACCGGGATGCCGAGCTCGCCCATGGCCTTGAGCAGTGCCGATTGGTCGAGGTAGGGATGGCACTCGACCTGATTGGTTGCAATGAGCGACTCCGCCAATGCAATGGTCTTCTCGACCAGCCCGATGGTGAAATTGCTGACACCCACATGCCTGGCCTTGCCCGTGCGTTGGGCAGCGTCCAGTCCAGCGACCTGATCGACGAGTGGCACGGCATCGCTCGGCCAGTGCAAGAGCAATAGGTCGACATAGTTTGTTTTCAGCCTGGCCAGGCTCTCTTCGATCGAAGCCTGGAACCTCTCGCGAGAGTAGTTGCTGACCCAGACCTTCGTGGTCAGGAACAGCTCTTCACGCGGCACGCCAGCGCGCTGGATGGCGCGGCCAAGCGCTCCCTCGTTCTGGTAAATCTGCGCCGTATCGAAGTGTCGGAAGCCGGCGCCGATCGCATAGGGGAAGATGTGCTCGACCTCTGCGTCGCTCATGCGATACGTACCGAAGCCAAGGGTGGGGATGCCGGCGCTGCCAAGACGATCCGTTTGCATGGTCTGTCCTCAGGAGTCATGGAGAGGGTTTCGTATACGACTCTCGGGCAGCACGCGGCTATTGCCGGTGTGCGAGCGATTGCACGCGTGGACTGCGCGCCGGGTCGGACCGCGGAACGGCGGTGCGCCGAGTCATCGCATGCATCCGTGCGCCAGGCCATACAAGGCAGGCCGGCAACGGTCCACCTAAAAAGGGCGACCCCTATCGAGGATCGCGCCATGTCAAAGCCCGTCGATTGTGTCGTTCCCGGATTCGTCGGCCGCACGTACCTTGTGCGATATGCCGAACTGAGCG
Source organism: Bacillus sp. NP157 (assembly GCA_018889975.1). NCBI lineage: Bacteria > Bacillati > Bacillota > Bacilli > Caryophanales > Bacillaceae > Bacillus > Bacillus sp. NP157. The sequence continues at coordinate 1,388,148 of CP076546.1, read as the reverse complement.
CCACCAATGCCTACGCGGAGGATGGGGTCACCATGGCGTACGAGATCACCGAGGGCTCCGGCAAAGGCAACAAGGGAACGGTGTCCTACAAGTGGGCCGATCTTGGCGAAGGGGTCTATGCCATCTCCTGGCAAGAGAGCGACGATGCAACCGTGGTACACATCGATGACTTTGCAAGAGGACGTTCGCTCTCGTTCTACACCACGCCGGACCACCGTCTTTACCGGTTGTCGGGTGATCTCTCCTTGCTGGATTGATGCCAGGATGATGATCCTCCGACGAGCAACACGCAGGTTCAGTCGCGTATTCCGACCGCCGCCGGATGGCGTCAAGTTCGGTTAAACGGAGTGAAGGCGGGCGTTTTCTCCATGCGGGAGCACAGTCTCCGTTTCTATACTCCTATCTCTCATCCACTGCGCCCACCGGGCCGGAGAAACACCATGAGCCTCAAGCATGTTCTACCCGCTGACGATGTCCTTGGGTTCGGCGCCGCCCCGCTGGGCAATATGTTCCGCGACATCCCCGAGGATGAAGCCCTCGCGACCGTCGAAGCGGCGTGGGACCAGGGCATCCGCTACTTCGATACCGCGCCTTTCTACGGGTCGGGCCTGTCGGAAATGCGCATGGGCAAGGTGCTTTCGGGGAAAAATCGGGACGAGTATGTGCTGAGCACGAAGATCGGCCGGATCGTGCTGGATGAGATCGAGAAGGAGGCTCGTGACCTCGGTGAGAAAGCTGGACTCTTTGCCGCCGGTCGCCCGAACAAGGTGCTGAACGACTACTCGGCCGACGCAACGCTTCGATCCATCGAGAACAGCCTGGAACGCATGGGCGTCGATCGCATCGACATCGTCTGGGTGCACGATATCGCCCAGGACTTCTACGGTGACGATTGGATCTCTCGCTACGACGAAGCGCGCAAGGGGGCGTTCCGCGCGCTCGGCCGCCTCCGTGACGAGGGCGTTATCAAGGCGTGGGGCCTGGGCGTCAATCGCGTCGAACCGGTTGAGATGGTACTCGACCTCGACGAGCCGCAACCGGATGGCGCATTGCTCGCCGGCCGCTACTCGCTGCTCGACCACGATCGTGCCCTGCAGCGGCTGATGCCCGCCGCAGCCGACGCGGGGTTCGATATCGTCGTCGGCGGACCCTATAGCTCCGGGATCCTTGCCGGTGGCTCGCACTTCGAGTATCAGAAGGCGCCTGACCAGATCGTGCGCAAGGTGGAACGCATCAAGGCGCTCGCAGCGAAGCACGGCGTGAGCATCAAGGCGGCAGCCCTGCAGTTCGTGCTGGCCAATCCGGCCGTCGCCGCCGTGATCCCCGGGGCAAGCAAGCCGTCCCGTATCGCGGAAGATCTCTCGGCACTCAACGAAGATGTACCCAGCGCGTTCTGGGTGGCCCTGCGTGACGAAGGGCTGGTGTCACGCTTCGCGCCGCTTCCGATCGATTACTGAGCCCCAGGTTGCCTGGCCATGTTGCAGGGGACGCACGCGCATCGCGCGTGCGTTGCCATGCCATAAGGAGATCCATGAGATGAACGCTCGACCGCTTTGCCTCGCTTTATTCGTCGCGTCCATGCTTGGCACGACGTCCTTCAACGTATTCGCAGGCGGTACGACGCCTGCCGCAAGCACGCAGCCCTCGGCCTCGTTCCGAATCGGCGAGATGACTGCGATGTCCATCAACGACGGCTCCCTCACCGAGCCCAACGATGGAAAGAGCTTCGTCACCGACCAGTCGCCGGCTGCCGTGGCGACGTTGCTCACCAAGGCGGGACTACCCGGTGACCACGTCGAGCTTGCCATCCACCCGCTCCTCGTGAAGGCGGGAACGTACGTCCTGCTGTTCGACTCGGGCGCGGGTCGTTATTTCGGACCCGCGTCAGGCAAGCTCCCCGCGTCGCTTGCCCAGGCAGGCGTCGACCCCGCAACGGTCACCGATATCTTCATTTCACATACGCATGGCGACCACATCGGTGGCCTTGTGACCATGGCAGGAAAGCTGTTCTTCCCAAAGGCCACCATCCACATGTCCGCTCCGGAATGGCAATGGCTGAGCCACATGAAGGACGCCGACGGCGCAAAGATCGGCGTGCCTGACGTTGAAAGGGTCGTAGCAACCATCCGTTCCCACGTCGCGGCGTTCCAGCCGGGTGCGACGGTCCTGCCAGGGCTGGTCAAGGCCGTGGAGATCGACGGCCATACGCCCGGTCACTCCGGGTACGACATTGGCACCGCGCCCCAGGATCTGTTCTACGTAGGGGATGCGATGCATAGTTCTGTCGTTTCGGTTGAACAACCGGCCTGGAAAATCGCCTTCGATAACGACCCGGCGACCGCCGAGGCGAGCCGCGTCGCGCTCGTGCCGCGCCTGGCCGCCAGTGGCCAACGGATCTTCGCGGTTCATTTCCCTTTCCCCGGGGTCGGAAAGATCGTCCGTAAGGACGGAAGCTATGCCTGGCAGCCGGAGCTCCTTCCCTAGGCGCCGCCGGGCAGGTTGACGGTGCCGGCGACACGGGACGTTCGCTGTAACACACCGAAGACGACGAGGCTGAGGCCGGTGAGCGCGAAGCCGGCCCATGCCGCGGAAAGGTAGCCGTTGTCGTTGGCCACGAGCAGTCCGCCACCCCAGGCACCCAGCGCGTTCGCGAGGTTGAGCGACGCCAGGTTCATCGCTCCCATCAGTGTCGGGGCGTTCGGCGCCGACTGGGTCAGGTGTACCTGCAGCGTGGGGATGGCAGCCATCATCGTGGCTCCGACGGCGAACAGGGAGGCCATCAGGACCCATGGGTGGGCTCCCTGCGTCGCCAGGATGACCAGGACGATGAGGGCGCAGCCAAACCCACCGACGAGCCCGCTGGACCGGTAACGATCGGCTAGCTCGCCGCCCAGCAGGTTCCCCAGCGTCATGCCAAGTCCGAACAGCGCCAGGGCGCCAGGAATCCAGCCGCGATTGAGATGCGTCACATCCGTGACGATCGGACCGATGAACGTATACACGGCGAAGATGCTCGCGACGCCCAGCGACGCGACGAGCATGATTCCCCAGCTACGACCGCTCCTGAGCGAAGAAAATTCGCTACGAACCGAGCCACCATCGAGCGAATGGGTGCGCGGGATCCACGCATAGAGCGCAATAAGCGCCAGCGCCGCGATGCACGCTACGGCAAGGTAGGTGTTTCGCCAGCCGACGTGCTGGCCCATGAACGTCGCCAGTGGCGATCCGATGATGGTGGCGACCGTCAGCCCCGTCATGACGATGGCGAAAGCCTTGCCACCCTGGTTCGGTCCGACGATGTAAGAGGCAACGACTGCACCGGCGCCAAAGTAAGCGCCTTGGGGCAGCCCGCTGATGAATCGGGCTACGGCGAGCAAGCCGATGCTTCCCGCCAGTGCCGATAGCACGTTGCCTATGAGGAACAGCGCCATGAGCCCCAACAACAGGCTGCGACGATTGAAACGCGCGGCAGCGATCGTTACGACGGGTGCGCCGATCACGACGCCGAAGGCGTAGGCAGTGATGGCATGGGTCCCCGCGGGAACGTCGATATGAAGGTCGCCGGCGAAAAGCTGCAGGATGCCCATGCTGGCGAACTCCGACGTACCGATGCAGAAGGAGCCCAGGGCCAGCGCGAACAGCGTCAGGGCGCAGCGGCGCCTTACTCGCGGGTCGGCAGAATGCTTGTCGACGGCAGCGCACTGCGATTCATAGGCTTTCTCGTACATGTGCGCTCAATCCTCCAGAACCGGGAAGTCTGTGTAGCCATGTGCACCGCCGCCGTAATACGTCGAGATGGGTGCGATCATGAGGTGCGCGTTCCGCCGCAGGCGTTCCACGAGGTCCGGATTGCCGATGAAAGGGCGGCCGAAGGCAACCATGTCGGCATGGCCAGACGCCACGGCCACCATCGCTGCATCGCGGTCGTAGCTGTTGTTGGCGATGTACCTTCCGCCAAACGTCTTTGACAGGCCTGCGAAATCGAACGCTGAGGCGGCATTGGCACCACGCGTCTGGCCCTCCACGCAGTGCAGGTAGGCCAGGCCGAGCTTGCCCAGCTCCTGCGCCAGGTGGCCGTACGTGGTGGCAGGATCCGAATCCAGTGGCGTATCGCCCACGGCTTGCGTGATCGGCGAGAGGCGCACGCCTACGCGATCGGCACCGCAGGCGCCGGCGACGGCCCTGATCGCCTCGACAGGGAAGCGAACGCGGTTCTCCAGTGAACCGCCGTAGTTGCCGGACCGATGGTTCGTGCTGTCGCGAAGAAACTGTTCCAGAAGGTAATTGTTTGCCGCGTGCACCTCGACGCCATCGAAACCCGCGGCGATGGCGAGCGTGGCGGCGTGACGATAGTCATCCACGATGCCCGGGATTTCCGCTGCCGAGAGCGCCCGTGGCATCGAAGGCCTTACCTGCTCGCGACTTTCGAGGTAGACGAGGTCGCCCGCCTGGATCGGCGATGGCGCCACGGGAGCACCTCCGTTCGGCTGCAGGGTCGTATGCGACATGCGGCCCACGTGCCAGAGCTGGCAGACGATCTTCCCGCCCATGTCATGGACGGCGGCAGTGATTTTCGCCCAGGCCTCGGCCTGCGCGTCGTTGTAGATGCCCGGCGTGTAGGCATAGCCACGGCCTTGCTGGCTGATCGTGGTGGCTTCGCTGATGATCAGTCCGGCCGTCGCCCGCTGCCGGTAGTACTCGATGGCCAGTTCGCTGGGTACGCCATCCATGCCAGCGCGCGACCGGGTCAGTGGTGCCATGGCGATGCGATTGGCGACATCGATAGCGCCGATCCTCGTCGGTTCGAACAAGGAAGTTGCTGTGGAGTCCATGTCATGTTCCGGTCAGCGGAGTGAGCCCCGACCGTAGTCCGCGGCGTTTTCCAGCGCTCTCAGCACGATGCTCAGGCTTGCATCCGTGTGCCTCGCGTCAAACAAGGACGACTCCTTCGCAGCGCTTAACGATGTTTGACCGCGGGGCGGCGACGTGAGTGGTAGCTTTTTTGCCAGGACCACTCTTTCGCTAAGACGCCATGTCCATCCTCGAGATACTCAGGAGCCCGTTAGGCTTCGGCTCGGCTCCCATCGGCAACATGTTCGAAAACATTCCGGACGCTGAAGCGCAGCGGACGATCGACGCAGCATGGGACGACGGCATCCGCTATTTCGATACCGCGCCGCTTTACGGCGCAGGTCTGGCGGAGCTTCGGCTTGGTGCGGCGTTGAAGCATCGTAACCGGGGCGAGTACGTCGTCAGCTCGAAGGTCGGTCGCCTGGTCATGGACGAGATGGAGGATGTCGACGCGCGCGACCTGGGCGAGAAAGCCGGCGTGTTTCGCCACGGGCGGCCCAACCGGATCGTGACGGACTACTCTGAGCGGGCGACCTTCCAGTCAGTGGAAGACAGCCTGGAGAGATTGGGAACGGACTATCTGGACATCGTCTGGGTCCATGACGTCGCCCAGGATTTCTTCGGCGACGAGTGGATCGGCAGGTTCGAGGAAGCGCGTACCGGCGCCTTCCGCGCGTTGGAACGGCTCAAGGCGATGGGTACGGTCCGGGCCTGGGGATTGGGCGTCAACCGCGTTGAACCGATCGAACTGCTCATGGGGTTGAAGGGGCCGCGTCCCGACGGGTTTCTCCTGGCCGGCCGTTACACGTTGCTCGACCACGCCCTTGCCTTGCAACGCGTCATGCCCCTTGCCGCGGAGCGTGGACTGGGCATCGTGGTCGGAGGCCCGTACAGCTCAGGCGTCCTGGTGGGTGGTGCAACCTACGAGTACGCACCGGCACCGCCAGAGATCCTTGCCCGGGTGGCGAGGATCCGCGAGGTCGCCGACGAGCACAGTGTGGACGTGAAGACCGCCGCACTCTGGTTCGGCCTGTATCACCCGGCGGTGGTGTCGGTGATCCCGGGCTCGAGTTCCGCAGCGCAGATCGCATCGAATCGCCACGCCTTCGAACGTGAGGTGCCTCCCGGATTCTGGCGAGACCTTCGCGCCAATGGGCTGATCAGTCCCGGGGCGCCCGTGCCATTGGAGTAAGCAGTTCGGCAGGGCTCCGTGACACCACTTATCCATCGTTGCAGGAGAATCACATGGCTAACGCTTCAGCTTTCGTCGAGATTCCGGCCCCGCCAGCCCAGGTCTGGAACCTGATCGGTGGATTCGATTCGCTACCGGATTGGTTGCCCTACATTCCCAAGAGCCAGCTGAGCGACGGGGGAAGGATCCGTACCCTGGCCAATCCCGGCGGCGAAGCCATCGTCGAACGCCTGATGGCGTTCGACGAAACCGGCAGGAGCTACAGCTATGCGATCCTCGAAGCGCCGTTTCCGGTCACCGACTACCTGTCCACGCTGGTTGTGAAAGATGCCCAGGACGGGAAGGCATCACGCGTAGAATGGTCGGGTCGCTTCACGCCAGACAAGGGTGTGAGTGACAGCGAGGCATCCGAGATCTTCCGGAAGATTTACGAAGATGGATTGAAGGCACTCGCCGACTCCTACCTCAAGGCAAGGTAGAACTGCCCGCATCGAGCGGACCCGGGCCATGCGGCACGGGTTCATTCAGATGGCGAACCATCCGTCGACACGCTGGCTGTTGTTTGCCATCCACTCTCGCGCGGCGTCCCGCTCCGTCAGCTTGCCGACATTGACGGACCAATCCATGGCCGTCACGCCATCCATGCCGATGTCGATCCGGGAAAGCACTTTACGCGTTCGCACGGGCAGGGTCTGGAAGCGATCGCGCGGGGCCACGAGTGATGCATGGTTCACGCCCCCGAGGACGTTAAGCGGATCCTGGAGCGCACGTAGCGCACCATCCTTGTTCAGGTACTGAGGCGCCCATGTAGGGAAGACAACCCAGCGCCCTCCTGTCAATGCCGTATTTACCGCATCCAGCCACTCCTGCTGCGTCCCCGGCCGAAGGATGTAGCCCGCCGATTCCAGTCCGTAGACCTCGATGGCCTGCTCGGAGAGGCTGGTGATCGCGGCTCCGGTCCCGATGCCCTGGATCGTGCGCGGCATGCGTCGCATCACCGAAGGTTGGGCCAGCCCATCGATCGAATGCAACTGATCCTCGGGAATGTAGCTCGGCACGGCCCAGAAGAACCTGGCACCCTGGTACAGCTGCGCCACCTCCGTGGCCCGCGCGCCGTAATGCGCCCAGTAGGCTGCATGGCCTCCTGGCAGCCACGCGGCAGCCATCAGGTCGATCGCTCCATCCGCGAGCATGGGGAATATCTGCTCGTGCGTTCCTTGCCGGACCACGACGGGATGCCCCAGGCGCTCGAGTACTTCGCGAACGATGGCGCCGGTTACGGCATAGAAGCTCAGGGAGACCGCGCCCAGCGTGACAACACGCTGCTCCCCCGGATGCGCGCGCGAGGATCCCGAGGCGATGGCACCGATGCCGGCAAGGACGAAAGAGCGACGGGTGAGCGTGAAGGGGCGTGATCCGCCGTCCGTGTGTGGCGTGGATTTCATCGTGATAGCTCATGGGGACCTGGTAGGGGTAATAGCCGGATGTGAGCGATGGTGCTTGCACGATCAGTGAAACATCTGCGCGCCCTTGTTTCCCATTCCGATGCCTGCGGCCGCCCACTCGTCATGAGTGCAGGAGTTCCCCTCGATTTTGCAACTCTCCCCTCGTATGTCCTCGATAGGTGGCCGCGGCATCGTTAGGTTGGATGCACCCCCGCACAGGTCTGGAGAGGCATCGGTCATGAGCAAACTCACTACGGTATTCGGCGCTCCCGTCGTCGATGACGACAACACCATGACGGCTGGTCCGCGCGGCCCGGCCTTGCTGCAGGATGTCTGGTTCCTGGAGAAACTCGCGCATTTCGATCGGGAAGTCATTCCAGAGCGGCGGATGCATGCGAAGGGTGCCGGCGCCTTCGGTACGTTTACCGTGACGCACGACATCACCCGCTATACCCGGGCGAAGATCTTTTCAGTCGTGGGCAAGGCTACGCAGATGATGGCGCGGTTTTCGACGGTCGCCGGCGAACGCGGGGCGGCCGATGCGGAACGCGACATCCATGGCTTCGCGCTGAAGTTCTATACGGAAGAAGGTAACTGGGACTTCGCCGGGATCAATACGCCGGTGTTCTATATCCGTGATCCCCTGAAGTTCCCCGACCTGAACCATGCGATCAAGCGTGATCCGCGAACCGGCATGCGCAGTGCCGACAACAACTGGGATTTCTGGACCAGCCTGCCCGAGGCGTTCCACCAGGTGACTATCGTGATGAGCGAACGAGGTATTCCGGCGTCGTTCCGCCACATGCATGGCTTTGGAAGCCATACGTATAGCTTCATCAACGCGGCCAACGAGCGATCCTGGGTAAAGTTTGTATTCCGCACCCAGCAAGGCATCAAGAATCTGACCGACGCCGAAGCGGGTGCCATCATCGCGAGTGATCGGGAGAGCAGCCAGCGAGATCTGTTCGATGCCATCGAACGTAAAGAGTTTCCGCGCTGGACATTGTATGTGCAGATCATGCCTGAAGCCGATGCCGCGAACACCCCTTACAATCCCTTCGACATGACCAAGGTGTGGCCCCATGCGGACTATCCCCTGGTCGAGGTCGGTTATTTCGAATTGAATCGGAATCCCGACAATTTCTTCCAGGACATCGAACAGGCAGCGTTCTCGCCCGCCGTGGTCGTGCCGGGCATCGGCTTCTCGCCAGACAAGATGCTCCAGGGGCGGTTGTTTTCCTACGGCGATGCCCAGCGTTACCGCCTCGGTGTCAACTATGCCCAGATCCCTGTCAACGCGCCCAAGTGTCCAGTCCATAGCTATCACCGCGATGGAGCCATGCGCATGGATGCCGCCCGCAGCGATACGACCAGTTATGCACCCAATACACGCGGTGCGCTGCAATCCCAGCCAGATTTCGCCGAACCGCCGTTGGCCATCGACGTGGCCCACGCACTCGCCAGGCACTGGGACCAGCGTGAGGACAAGGATAATTACTCACAGCCGAGAAAGCTTTTCGAGATGATGTCGCCCTCCCAGCGGCAGGCGCTGTTCGAAAACACGGCCAGGGCCATCAAGGGCGCATCGCAGCCCGTCGTCGACCGGCATATCGAGCACTGCGAGGCCTGCCACGCGGAATACGGCAAGGGCGTAGCCGACGCCATCGCGAAGCTGGGTTGAACTGAGCTGACGTAAAGACGAAGGAGAGTTTCGTATGACTTCCCCTGGTAGATCGCTGGCATCAGGCGCGTCCCATCCGCGCAGCCATGCCCCCATGCTCGCCATGGTGTTCTGTGCGGTGATGGCGGGGACCACGCTGCCCGCGCCGCTGTACGGGATCTACCAGGGGATGATGGGGCTCACAGGCACCGATGTCTCGGTGATCTTCGCGATCTACGCGCTCGCAGTGTTGGGTAGCCTGGTGTTGGTAGGGTCGTGGTCCGACCAGTTGGGCCGGAAGCCACTGCTTTACGCGGCATTGGCTGCAGCGTTGATAAGTGACGCGATTTTCTTGCAGGCGCAGCATATGTCGTCACTGCTCGTGGCTCGCGCCTTATCCGGGCTATCCGCCGGCCTGTTCACAGCCGCGGGCACGGTAGCCATCGTTGAGCTTGCGCCAGCCGACCGCAAGGCTCGGGCGGGCATCATGGCCAGTGCGGCGAACATGGGTGGCCTGGGGCTCGGCCCGTTGCTCGCAGGCGTCGTCTCGGCATATCTCCCCTGGCCAACGCGTCTGGTCTTCGTTCTCCACGCCGTCGCGATAGCGGCATGCGTCCTGGTGGTCATGGCGTGTCCGGAAACGGTGCGGCGTGCCAGCGAGGTGAAGCTGCGACCGCGTGCCCTGCGCTTGTCGCCCGACACCCGACGAGTGTTCCCCATACTGGCCATGGCGTCGTTCGCGGCGTTTGCCCTCATTGGGCTCATGACGTCGCTTGAGCCGACACTCCTTCGCGACACGCTGCATGTGGCGAGCAGGGCAGCCATCGGGTTGCTGCTGTGCGTGGTCTTTGCCGCCTCCCTTGTCGGCCAGTTGATCCAGGGCCGGCTGCCGCAGCAGCGCCGGGTACCGTCGGCGTGCGCGGTGCTTTCGCTGGGTGCGGTGCTACTGGCGTGCTCGCTTATCGGCCACTCGATGACCATGATGGTGATTGCGGTGGTTGTCGTCGGCGTGGGCCAGGGCGGTGTCTTCGCTGCAAGCATCGGGGAAGTGGGACTCACCGCTGCCGCTGGCGAAAGGGCGGAGAACATGGCTGTCCTGTTCGTCGTTGCATACCTCGGGGTTGCGCTGCCCGTGCTTGGGCTTGGCGTCGCCGCCGATCGCGTCGGCTTGGCGGGAGCCGCCGTGAGCTTCTGCATCGCCATGGCGTTACTCGCCTGCTTCGCAATGGCGATGTCGTACAGGAACGCCGGTTCGCTGGCAGCGAAGTAGTCAGTCCGCCGTGTGCGTCGCGACTGCTGCTTCCTGGTTCAGGGGCTGGCTACCATGCCTGGGCGTGATAAGAGGCTCTGGCCTCGGTCGTCGCGCGAAGCTCAATGCGCCCGCGGTTGCCCAATCGATGCCGGCGCTCTCCTTCTCGAAGCGTGCCTCGTCGCGTCGCCTGACATCCGCCGCAATGGCCTGGGCCTCTTCCCGCGACGTACCGAGCTTCCCGAGCGTCACGTTCGCGAACCACAGCGCCGATTCGAATGTTTCCCGAACGTGTGCCTCGGCACCCTTGGCAACGATCTGAAGGGAATGTTCACGGTCATAGGTCCTGACCACCAGGGTAGCCTTTGGGAAGGCAGAGACCAGCAGGTCGACGATGGCATTGGTCGTCGACCGATCGTCCACGCAGACAGCGATCACCTCGGCATGGCCCGCGCCCGCCGCCGTCAGCACATCGAGCCGCGTTCCGTCGCCGTAGTAGATCTTGAACCCGAAGTCGGATGCCGCACGGATCATGCGGACATCGGTATCGATCACGGTCACATCCACGTCCCTGGCCAACAGGGACTGGCTGACGACCTGTCCGAATCGACCGAATCCGATCATCATCACGTTGCCTTTCAGTCCTTCCGGTACATCCGCCGCGTGGGGGGCGACGGCCGGGCGGGGTGCTGGCAAGTGTCCTGCGAGGAGGTTGAACAGGGGCCCGAGAGCCATCGACAGCACGACGTCGGCGGTGAAGATCGCATTCAATGCCGAGCTGATCAGCCCGGCGCTGGCGGCGGCGGCGTACAACACGAAGGCAAACTCCCCACCCAATGCCATCAGCGAAGCCCGATTCAGCGCCTCGGCGGCATTGCTCCTGGTCAGGCGTGCAACGAGGTAGACGCACGTCGCCTTGACGGTGCTCATGGCCAACACCCCGGCGCCGATCCATGCCCAGTGCGCCCGCACGGTCGAAATATCCAGTGCCATGCCGACGCCCAGGAAGAAGAGCCCGAGGAGTATGCCGCGGAAGGGCTCGATGTCAGCCTCGAGCTGGTGTCGGAAGCTGGACTCGGACAGCAGTACGCCAGCGATGAATGCGCCCATGCCCATGGACATGCCGCCAAGTTGCATGAGCAGGGCCGCACCCAACACGACGAGCAGTGCGCCGGCGGACAGGAGTTCGCGCACGCGGGATTGGGCAAGGATGCGGAACAGGGGGTTGAGGCACCAGTGGCCAAGGACGAGAAGGAGGATAAGCGCGGCGACGCCCTTCGCCACTGAAATCCATTCCACGACGGCACCTTCGTGCGTGTTGCCAGGCGAGATCCACGCGACGTAAGCCAGCAGGGGAACGATGAGGAGGTCTTCGAACAGGAGGATCGATACGATCTTCTGGCCATACGGCTCGGCAGTGCCCCGCTGCTCGCCGAGTATCTGCATCACGATCGCCGTTGAGGTCAGGGCGAAGCCCATGGCGCCGATGAACGCTTCGCGCACGGGCAGGCCGGCGGCCAGGCCCAACAAGGTGAGGCCCACGGCAGATGCCGACGTCTGCAGGAAGCCGAGGCCCAGGATGTAGCGCCGGAGGGACCACAGTCGCGACGGGCGCATTTCGAGGCCGATCACGAAGAGGAACATCACGACGCCCAGGTCGGCGAAGTGAAAAATGGCCGCTGGGTTACTGAACCAACGCAGTCCGTACGGCCCGACGAGGAGTCCTGCCGTGAGGTAACCCAGCACCGATCCCAATCCCAAGCGCCGGAAGACGGGAACGAGCAGCACTGCGACGCTCAGTAGCGCAACAGCCTGGACCAGAAGATTATCGTTTGCGTCAGTGGGCATGGCACCTAGCGGTGGTCTTCCAGCTTCGAGTTGCGCGGCACCAGGAACGCATCCGTATCGCGGTTCGCGTACATCAATTCGGTGGAATGCGAATAGACTTCGAAGAGGTTGCCCCACGGATCCTGGCAATAAACAGCCTTGAACGACTCGCCCTCGAACAGCGAGAAGACTTCGGAGTTCTGCTTGCCGCCCATCGCGACGCAGCGCTTGGCAAGGCCCTCGATGTCCGGATCGACCAGGCAGAAGTGGAACACGCCGGTCTTCCAGTATTCGAAGTTGTCGGACGGCGTCTCGGTCGGCGGAACAACGAACTGGAACAACTCGATGCCCACGCCATTCGCGGTGGCAAGGTGGCTGACGTAGCACTCCTGGAACCTGTCGTGGAAGATGCCCTTGAAGACACTGCCGATGTGCGATCCGTCGTTGCGGATATGCAGCGGTCCAATGATGTGCCGGCAGTGGATGAAATCGGTATACCACTTGGTGGCGGCGTAAACGTCGGTTACGGTCAGTCCGACGTGAGTTACGGCAACGGGATAGTAAGACGACATGGCGATTTCCAGGGTTGGGGTGGAGATAACAGCCTACGTCGCCATCGACACGAACGGTGATCAATCGTCGTGAAGTAGCGTAAATCAAGTGGTTTCGCGTCTTTATCGCCGATTAACACCAATTACGTTTCGCCGTCCATGTTCGTCGTCCTACCGTAGGGGTACCCACCCCAACCCGTGGAAATACGTCATGAGTATTCGAAGCACACTTCTCGCCGGACCGATGGGATTTGGCACGGCACCGCTTGGCAATATGTACCGCGCGATCACGGAAGAGGAGGCCGAGGCTACCGTCGATGCGGCCTGGGACGCGGGTACGCGGTTTTTCGACACCGCGCCGTTCTACGGCGCTGGACTGTCGGAGATTCGACTTGGCAAGGCCTTGAAGAAGCGGCCAAGGGACGAGTATGTGATCGCGACGAAGGTGGGCCGGCTGGTCCTCGATGAGCTGGATGATCCGAATACGCGGACGTTCGGCGAGAAGGGACATATCTTCAAGGATGGACGGCCCAACAAGATTGCCTATGACTACACGACGGAAGGCACGCTGAAGTCGATCAAGGACAGCCTTGCGCGAATGGGCCTGGATCGCCTCGATTATGTCTTCATCCACGACCTCGCCAAGGATTTCCATGGAGACGCATGGGTATCCAAGTTCGAGGAGGCGCAAAGCGGCGCGTTCCCCACCCTCGACAAGCTCCGCGACGAAGGCGTCATCAAGGCATGGGGCCAGGGCACCAACAAGGTCGAGCCCATCGAGATCATGATGGAGTTGGACAAGCCACGCGCCAATGGCATGCTCCTGGCCGGCCGATATTCGATCCTGGACCACGCATCCGCGTTGCAGCGTCTTCTGCCGATGGCCGTCGAAAAGAGCGTGGACGTGATCGTCGGGGGCCCTTACAGCTCGGGCGTCCTGGTCGGCGGCAAGCACTTCGAATATGGAGCCGTTCCGCCCGCGATCGCTGCGAAAGTCGTGAAGATCCAGGCCCTCTGCGACAAGCACAAGGTGCCCATCAAGGCGGCGGCGCTGCAGTTTTCCCTCGCCCACCCCGCTGTCGCGGCCATCGTGCCCGGGGCGAGCAGTCCGTCGCGCATTGCCGAGGATTATGCCGCCCTCAACTTCAAGGTTCCCAACGATTTCTGGGTCGACCTTCGAAAGAGTGGCGTGGTGGATCCGACCGCCCCGCTGCCCATCGACAAATAAGGCGAAGGGAGAACCCATATGGCGAAGATCCTCTGCGTGCTTTATCCCGATCCCGTCGACGGCATGCCTAAGGCGTATGCCCGGGACGACATTCCCCAGATCACTACGTACGACAACGGCCAGACGGCGCCTACGCCGTCGACGGTCGACTTCAAGCCTGGCCAATTACTCGGATGCGTGTCGGGTGCGCTAGGTTTACGCGCCTACCTTGAAGGCCTCGGCCACGAGTTCGTCGTCACGTCGGACAAGGAAGGGCCGGGCTCCGAGTTTGAGAAGCACTTGCCTGACGCGGACGTGGTGATATCGCAGCCGTTCTGGCCGGCTTACCTTACCCCGGAGCGGCTTGCAAAGGCGAAGAAGCTGAAGCTCGCCTTGACTGCCGGGATAGGCTCCGACCATGTCGACCTCGAGTCCGCCATCAAGCACGGTGTCACCGTCGCCGAAGTGACGGGATCAAACAGCATCAGCGTCTCCGAGCATGCGGTCATGATGATCCTTTCGCTGGTGCGTAACTACCTTCCCGCGCACGAGTGGGCGAAGAATGGCGGCTGGAACATCGCCGATTGCGTCGAGCGCTCGTACGACATCGAGGGAATGCATGTTGGCACGGTGGCCGCTGGCCGGATCGGACTTGCCGTACTCAAACGCCTGAAGCCATTCGGTGTCCACCTGCACTACAACGCGCGCAAGCGCCTGCCTGCGCAGGTCGAGGAGGAACTTTCGCTTGTCTACCATGGAAAGGTCGAAGGCATGGTGGGTGCCTGCGACGTGGTTACGATCAATGTGCCCTTGCATCCCGAAACCATGGGCATGTTCGATGATGCGTTGCTGGCGAAGATGAAGCGCGGCGCCTATATCGTCAACACGGCGCGTGCGGAAATCTGTGATCGCGATGCGATCGTGCGGGCCCTCGAGAGCGGGCAACTGGCGGGCTATGCCGGCGACGTCTGGTATCCGCAGCCGGCGCCGAAAGACCACCCCTGGCGGTCGATGCCGTGGAACGGCATGACTCCCCACATGTCGGGAACGTCCCTCTCGGGACAGGCCCGGTACGCGGCGGGGACGCGCGAGATCCTGGAGTGTTGGTTCCAAGGCCGCCCGATCCGGGACGAGTACCTGATCGTGGATGGCGGCAAGCTTGCCGGCACTGGGGCACTCGCCTACACGGTGTGATCGGTATCTCGACGTTGCCAGCGGCAGTCCCAGCCCCGCGAGGAAATTTTCCATGAAGGCGTTCATCATCGGGATCGCGGGGCGCACGGGCCGACGGCTAGCGGGAAGGCTGTGCGAGGCGGGTGTTGGCGTCAATGGCCTGGCCCGCCATCCTGGCCAGGTCGAGGAGCTGGCGAGTAACGGCATGACGGCGACGCTTGGCGACATCGCAGATATCGATGCCGACACGCTCGCCGTCCTGCTCGGCAAGGCCGACGTCGTGGTCTTCACCGCGGGTGCCGCGGACAGCGAGCCTGACGATGCGATGGACCGGGTGGATCGCGACGGCGTCACGAAGACGATTGCCGCGGCGCGGCGGGTCGGAGGCATGCGGGTCTTCCTCGTGTCTGCGTTTCCTGAGGCGCTCCGCGGTGGCGACGTGGATCCAAGCTTCGAGCGATACATACGTATCAAGAAGTCCAGCGAAATTGAGCTGGCCGCCTCGGGGCTGGAATGGGTCATCCTTCGTGCCTCCGTCCTCCTGGACACGCCGGGTGTTGGAACGGTGAGCCTTGGCTTCGCCCAGTGCCACACGCAGGTGACCCGCGATGACGTGGCGTCCACATTGGCCGGCCTGATCCTGACGCCTTCGGTGTCCCGCGTGATCCTCGAGGTCACCGCAGGCGATACCCCGGTTGCTGCCGCCATCGAATGGATCGATGGCCAACTCAGGCACGGTCGGCCAGAACGTAGTTCATGATGGCTTCCTCACGGGACGACAGGTGGGTTGAAGGGCGACGCATCGAGGTACTCCCATTCCGCCCGTGGAACGGCATCGCGAAGTATCCATTTGGCAATCCGAAACTCCCAGAATCGATGCGTCCCGCCCGTGGTATTCCCCGGGTCGTCCTGGTCCCATTGCACGCTCGCCTCGCCGGTCAGTTGCAATAACTGGCCGTTGGCAAAGTCGGGGATACATACGCCCGCGCGGGCATTGACCTGGAAGTTGCCGAGCGTGTTGAACAGGCTATTGCCGTGGTAGTCGGGGATCCGCAGTGTCCGCTCGTCCACCATCCGTATGAACCCCGCATCGCCACCCCGGTGGGATGCGTCTGCACTGGTGTCGGGGTGGTGGCTGGCGACGAAGAGCGTGTCAGCCTGCCTGACCAGCTCGACGACGTTTCCGCGCAGCACGGTTCCGTAAGCGGCCTGCGACTCCTGCCCGGGTTCGCCGAGCGCCCGCAGGTGCCGACGCTGGATGTACTTGGGACAGTTTGGGTAGGCCTCGCGGATCGCGACCTCGACGTTTTCGTCGTCGATCCGGCCCACCACGCCGTTGACGCGATAGCGCCGGCGTGAGCCCAGTTCGATGAAAAGCATGCCCAGGTCGCTGCAGGCTTCGATGTTCGACCACAGCGGGTCGACCGGGTCGCGCAGCCCGCGTGGGACGTCGACCTGGATCGACTTGCCATCGGGGGTGTGGAGAAACCCCGGCCTGCCGAACAGCAGGCTCGCCCACACGTCACCCGTGGGGCCTACGCTACCCAGGGCGACCATGAACTGCTTCGCGATGAACGGGCGAGCCCCGCCGATGACCGTGTCGCTCAGCACCGCGACGTTGCGATCGGCGATATCCGCCTCGCCGGCGCGTTGCTGGACGGCGCGCTCACCGCCATGGAAGGGCGTGTTGTTTCCCATGACCTCACCCTCGTATGGAATACGGCGATTTTTGGCCATGGCCGCCCGCCTGGGAACGTGGCCGCAGGCAATTCACCATTCCGCTGGGCGCAGCAGTGATGTCAAAATGGACCACGCGGGGCTTGCAGGCCGGGCGGAGATAGCGCGTGGACCAGATCCACCTGATGAGAGTGTTCGTCGCGGTCGGCGAGGAAGAAAGCTTCGCCGCGGCGTCGCGCCGGCTCGACCTGTCCCCCGCGGCCGTCTCGCGGGCGATCGCGACGCTCGAGGAAGACCTGGGCGTCAACCTGCTGGCCCGGACGACACGCAACGTCAAACTGACCGAGGCGGGCCGGCGTTACCTCGACGACACCCGCAACATCCTCGCCAGCATCGTCGAAGCGAATGAGGCGGCGGCAGGCATCAACGCCACGCCCAAGGGCAATCTTTCGGTGACGGCGTCGGTGCTGTTCGGGCGAACCTTCATCACGCCATGCATCGTGAAGTTCCTGCAGGACTTCCCGGACGTCGACGTCACCGCGTATTTCCTCGACCGCCTGGTCAGCCTGACCGAGGAGGGCGTGGACGTGGCCGTGCGTATTGGCCCGTTGCCCGATTCGAGCATGAAGGCGCTACGGGTGGGCCAGGTGCGGCGCATCCTCTGTGCGTCGCCGGCCTACCTCGCCCGGCACGGCGTGCCCGAGCATCCGGGCGACCTGCTGCGGCATACGATCATCGCCGCCAGCGGCATCTCGCCCCGGGTCGACTGGAAGTTCGGTAACGCATCCGATCCGACGATGGTGCGGATCAAGCCGCGCCTCACCGTGACCGCCAACGACGCGGCGATCGGCGCCGCCGCGGCGGGGCTGGGCATCGCGCGGCTGCTCTCCTACCAGGTGGGTGAAGAGCTGGCTTCCGGCCAGCTGAAGATCATCCTCGCCGACTACGAAGAGGAGCCCTGGCCGGTGCACATCCTGCATCGCGAGAGCAAGTTCGGCTCGTCCAAGGTACGCCACTTCATCGACATGCTGGCCGGGCACCTGCGCAGCCATCCGCACCTGCAGCCGGGGCCGTTGCTGCGCGCGACGTCGTAGCACGCCGCGGTGCCGATGTCTGGGCGCGGCGGCTGCCGCACATCAGAAGTGCGCGCGCAGCGTCACCCCGACCATGCGCGGGTCGCTGGGCTGTCCGAGGATCAGGCCGGAGTTGCCGGTTTGCACGGTCAAGGCCGTGACGTAGTTGCGGTCGAACAGGTTGCGCGCGAACACGTCGACTTCCCAGTTGTCGTGGAAGCGATAGCCGATGCTGCCGTTGACCACGGTGTACCCGGCGATCCTCGTGTAGATGGAGTTCGTGGTGTCCGAGTTGTAGTCGCTGCGCGCGCTCGCGTCGGCGTGGACAAGGAACGCATCGTTGCCGATCGGCAGTTCGTAGTCGAAGCCGAGCGAGCCGACCCACTTCGACAGGCCGGCGAGCGGTAGCCCCGTGAGCACATAGGCACCGGGCACATCCGGGTTTCCCCGCGGGTTCGAGGTCTTGTTGGCCAGGCTGGCCGGTGCGACCAGGGGCTGGCAGCCACCGGCGGCGTTCGGGTTCTGCCATTCCAGTGGGCAGGGTCCCTTGGGGTAGTCGGTGTACTTGCCGTTGGCGTAGGCGAAGGAAGCCCGTAGCGTAAAGCCACGGAACAGCAGGGCCGCGACGTCGCCCTCCACGCCCTTCACGCGCACCTCGGGGATGTTCGCCGGGTAGGTGCGCAGGGCTGCCGTCTCCGTGCTCGAGGTCACGTTGGCCTGGTAGTTCCTGACCACCGTGCGGTAGGCCGCGAAGTTCGCCGTGGCACGGCCGTCCCACCAGGCGGACTTGAAGCCGGCTTCGACGGTGCGGTTCGTTTCATCCTTGATCACGGCCGTCGCAAGCGCGGGATTATTGGTGGCATCGAGCGGCAGGCCCGACATGTTGAGGCCGCCGGACTTGTAGCCGTACGCGTAGCCGACGTACCCCATCAGCTGGTCGGTGAACTGATACGCGAGGTTCATCCTGCCCGACGGATTGCCACCGTTGTCGGAGGCCCGATAACTCTGTGGCCGGAACAGCGAGAGTTTCGCGTTGTCCTGGATCGTGCCGGGGGTCGTCGGCAGGCCACCGGATACCGTGGTGGCGTACGTGCCGTTCTTGTCCTCGTAGGTGTAGCGCACGCCGAGCGTCCCGGTCAGCTTGTCGGTGAACTGGTAGTTCATCTCGCCGAACGCGGCGTAGCTCTTCATCCGGTAGTGCGAGGTGCCGTACTGGCCGTAACCATCGGCGAGGTTGTCCGGCATGTTCGGGAAGCTGGTGGTGCTGATCAGCCAGTACGCCGCGGCGGGGCCGTACACGCTGATCGGCTTGCCGTTGATCTCCTGCGTGTAGAAATACAGGCCGCCCACGTAGCTGAAGGGCCCATCGCCGTTCGAGGCCACGCGGAATTCCTGGCTGTACTGGTCCTGGCGCGACGGGATGCGCTGGATTAGCTGCACGGGAACGCCGGTGTAATCGCGATCGTTCGCCACGTCCCATTTCCAGTAACGCCATGCGGAGATCGAGGTCAGCGTGACCGGGCCCACGTTCCAGTCGGCGTTGAGCGAGACGCCGCCATCCTGCGTGTCGATGTGCAGTGGCGCATCGATGTCGGTCAGGCGATCGTAGATGTTCCGGCTGGGTGGCGAATACGCGGGAAGGCCGTGGGCGGGGAGGTTGGCGGACAGGCCATCGAACTGGCGCGCGGCGCTTTTCAGGGTCTTGCCGACACGCAGGTAGTTCTGCGTGCAGCAGTCCGAGTTCAGGCTGGAGAGATCGCCGATCAGCCGTACATTGAGGTCATCGTCGGGCTTGAACAGCAGCTGGCCGCGCAAGGCGTAGTTCTTGATCGCGTTCTCGTCCTTGCCGTTCGCCACGTTGTGCAGGGTGCCGTCGCGCTCTGTGAACTGCGCCGACACGCGTGCCGCAACGGTCTGGGTGATCGGGCCCGATACCGTGCCCTTGGCCTGCACGAAACCCTGCTCGCCGTAGGAGATCTCGCCATTGCCCTCCGGCACGAACGTGGGCGCGCGGCTCGTGATGTTGATCGCACCCGCCGTCGTGTTTTTTCCGAACAGCGTGCCCTGCGGTCCGCGCAGGACTTCGATGCGATCGATATCGGTGAAGTCGAACGCCGCCGTGGCCGGGCGTCCGTGGTACACGCCGTCGACATAAAAGCCGACCCCCGGCTCGATGCCATCGTTCGCCGCGCTGACCGACAGCGTGTTCGAACCGAGTCCGCGAATCGTATAGGCCGTGTTACGGGGATTGGCCGAGTTGTAGTAGAGCGAGGGAACCAGCTGGCTCAGCTGCTGGGTGTTGACCGTGTAGGCGCGGTCGAGCCATTCGCCGCTGACCACCGAGACCGCGATGGGGACCTTTTGCAGGTTTTCTTCGCGCTGCCGGGCGGAGACCGTCACGTTGTCGAGGGTCGTCGCGTCCTTCCTGTCGTCGACCGCCGAAGGCGCATCTGCGACCTGGGCCATCGCGCCGAACACGGGACAAAGCAGCGCCACGGCGCCGAAGATCAGTCGTTTCATGGTGTCTCCCCATTCCCCAGGCAGTCCGGAACGTCCTTCGCGATATATAGCGAGGTATACAGCGATTTCTTGAGGCTACACGAGCCCGTCGGCCAGCGGCCTGTAAATTTCGACCCTGGCCGGCCCCGGCTCGGCCGCCGGGGAGAGCGGTAGACTGGTCCGGTCTCCCACGGCGCGGGCGCGGCATGCTTCAGTACGACGGCTCCCTTTGGCTTACGGATGGTTCGCGGCGCTGGGGCGGCCAGGACCGCGTGGACCTGCTGTTCCAGATCGGCCAGACCGGATCGATCACCGCGGCCGCGAAGGCCGTCGGCATGAGCTACAAGGGCGCCTGGGACGCGGTCGAGGCCATGAACAACCTCGCTGGCGAAGCGCTCGTGCTACGTGCCACGGGCGGCAAGGGCGGGGGCGGCGCAACCCTCACGCCGCGCGCCGAGCGCCTCGTCGCCTCGTTTCGCAGCATCGAAGCAGCCCATCGCCTGTTCGTCGAACACCTCGCGTCGCTTGGCGACGAGGCCACCCATGACATCCATCTGCTGAGGCACCTGACCATGCGAACGAGCGCGAGGAACCAGCTGGCCGGCGTCGTCGACCATGTCCAGCAGGGGGCGGTGAACGACAGCGTGGCCATTCGCACCACGGGCGGCGCTCGACTGGTCGCCACCGTGACCCGGGACAGCACCGATCATCTCGGCCTGGTGCCTGGGCGCCCCGTGGTGGCGCTCATCAAGGCGAGCTGGGTTATCCTCGGGTTGCCTGGGCAGGGGAGCCTGTCGGCCTCCAACCAGCTACCGGGCACCGTGGCCCGCGTCACCCCGGGTGCCGTGAACACCGAAGTGACGGTGTCGATCGAGGGCGGTGCGACCCTGGCGTCGATCATCACCAGGGACAGTGCCGAAGACCTCGGCCTGCGGGATGGCATGGCCGTCGTCGCAATCTTCGACGCAGGTTCGGTGATCGTGGGCGTGACCGACTAGCTCGGCCGACGCGCACCGGTCTGACACCCCTCGGCGTCAATCACTTCGCGCCGTAGGCCGGATAGTCCGTGTATCCCTCGGCACCGCCGCCGTAATACGTATCGCGGTTGGATGGCGCGAGCGGATAACCGTTGCGCAGGCGCGTGACGAGATCCGGATTGCTGATGAAGTCACGCCCGAACGCCACGAGATCGGCAAGGCCATTCCTGACTGCATCGGCCGCCATGCCGCCGTTGTAGCCGTTGTTCACCATCCAGTTGCCGGCGTAGCGCGTGCGGAGCGCTTCGTAGTCGAAGGGAACGACGTTGCGGTCGCCCTGGGTTTCGCCTTCGATCACGTGCACATAGGCAAGCTGCCGCGTGCGTAGCTCGTCGACGACGGCGCTGAACAGCGGCCAAGGTTGCGAGTCGGCGATGTCGTTCGATGGCGTGGTCGGGGAAATCCGGATGCCAGTCCGGCCCGCACCCGCGACACCGATGACCTTGTCGAGCACGAGGCGCAGGAAGCGAAGGCGGTTGGTGATGCTGCCACCCCATGCATCGGTGCGCTGGTTGGTCCTGTCGCGGAGAAACTGATCGATGAGGTAGCCGTTCGCTGCGTGGACTTCCACGCCATCGAAGCCGGCATCCAGCGCGAGTTCGGTGGCGCGGGCGTAGGCGTGCGCAATCAGCGGGATTTCATCCGCGCCCAGCGCGCGTGGTTCCGACGTCGCCTCGAAGCCCTTGGCCGTCATCGTGCGGCTCTTCGCGCGGATGGCCGACGGTGCAACCGGTGCCTTGCCGCCTTCCTGCAATGAGGTGTGCGAGATGCGGCCCACGTGCCACAGCTGCAGCACGATCTTGCCGCCACGCTTATGCACCGCGTCAGTCACGTTCTTCCAGCCCGCCACCTGCGCCGCGCTATGGATGCCCGGCGTGTCGAGATAGCCCTGGCCCTGCGGCGATATCTGCGTCGCCTCGGTGACGATCAGGCCGGCCTCGGCTCGCTGGCCGTAATACTCGGCGGCGATCGGGCGGGGCACCATGCCGGGACCGGCACGGTCGCGGGTCAGCGGCGCCATGACGATGCGATTGGCCAGCTCGATGTCACCGGCACGGAAGGGCGTGAAGAGAGGGGCAAGGTCGGTCATGCGGTTTCCTTTTGGGAAAAAGCGCCGGGGCGCGCTCGGCTTGGCGCGCCATGGCATCACGACGGGGTTCTGGTCCACGTGAAGCCATGCAATCCCCCAGCCTTCACAAACGCGTGCAATCTGCCGACCTAGGATCGACCATTCCCAAGAGTCGGCATCATGTCCAAAGCGTCTCCCCACGCAGGCAGCGATCGCCAGCCCCTTGTGAGGGGCCATCGCTCGCTGGAGGCGTTGAACTTCTTCGTTGCCGACGTGCAGGCAGGGATCGGGCCCTTCCTTGGCGTGTTCCTGCAGTCGATCGGCTGGCGGACCGGGGCCATCGGTACGGTAATGACGATCGGCGGCGTCGCAGGCCTGCTTGTCACCGCGCCTGCGGGCGCCGTCATCGATGCCACCCGGCACAAACGCCTGGCCATCGTCGTCTCGTGCATCTGCACCGTCATCGCCTCGTGCGTCGTCTGGTATGCGCACTCCTTTTCGATGGTGGTGCTGTCCCAGGTGGCGACCGCGGTCGCCGGTGCGTTGCTTGGGCCGGCCATCGCCGGCATGACGCTGGGCATGACCCGGGCGAGGGGCTTCACCCATCAGTTCGGCCGCAACCAAGTCGCGAACCACGCGGGCAACGTGGTCGGGGCGAGCGTCTCCGGCTATATCGGCTGGAAGTTCGGTTTCGGCGGTGTGTTCCTCGTGGCCGCGGTGTTCGGCGTGCTCGCGGTGGTGTCGGTGTTGCTTATCCCCGGCGATGCGATCGACCATCGCGCCGCGCGTGGACTCGAAGCACACGATGCCGGGGACGAAGCGCCATCGGGCTTTTCGATCCTGCTGACATGCCGTCCGTTGCTGCTTCTATCCGGTGCACTGGCGCTGTTCCATCTTGGCAACGCGGCGATGCTGCCGCTGTATGGCCTGGCCGTGGTCGCCGCGCACCAGGGCGAGCCCAGCGCGTTCACGGCGCTGACCATCGTCGTGGCGCAGCTGGTGATGGTGGTGGCCTCGCTCGTCGCCATGCGCATGATCCGCAGCACGGGCTATTGGTGGATCATCCTCGTCACGTTCATCGCGCTGCCCGTGCGAGGACTGCTTGCCGCGCTTTTCATCAATCGGTGGGGTGTCTATCCCGTGCAGGCGCTGGACGGCATCGGCGCCGGCTTGCAGAGCGTCGCGGTACCGGCGCTGGTGGCGAAGCTGATGCAGGGTACGGGGCGCGTCAATGTCGCGCAGGGTGCGGTGATGACGATGCAAGGGATCGGTGCGGCGCTCAGTCCTGCGCTGGGTGGCGTCATCGCTGAGTCGATTGGCTACGAAGGCGCTTTCCTGATCCTTGGCGCCATTTCGTCTGGGTCACTGGGCCTGTGGTTTGCCAATCGCAGGCAACTCGACGCGTCGTGTGGCGTCGGTGGATGCAACGCCGGTGATGCACTGGCGTGGCGAACCGCAAGAAAGTGAAGGCGTCTCTTCACGCCCGTTTTGCCGAACAGGTCACGGCACGTCGTGGTCGCGGTAGCCAGCATGGTTGCGATATCGCATCCGAGCTGCCCTCACCACGATGGAGAACCGCGACATGCGCAATTCGATTCGACCGCTCCGCGCGAAGTCACTGATGGCCCTTGCCCTTGTGGCGACGGGGTTGCTCGGAAGCCAGGCGTCCTTCGCAGCATCCACTGGCTACGTCGGCATCTTCACGGGCGGCCCGATCTACAAGAATCCGTCGGCCGCTCTGCCTGAACTCAGTCAATCCGGCTTCGATGAAGTGATCGTCTGGAGCGTCGAAGTCGCGTCCAATGGCGACCTGAACATCAACGGCGAGTTTCCGATCGTGTCGAATGGCAGCTACGTCGGCGACCAGACCTATCCGGGCTTTGCCAACACGCTGGCCAGTCTGAAATCGGCCGGCGTCAAACGGATCACCTTCAGCATCGGCTCGTCCAACGTGGGCGATTTCCAGCACATCAAGGCGCTGGCGAACGACACGGGTGCCAACGGCGGCGTCGGCGCGCAGGGCATCCTGTACCGGAACTTCCAGGCACTGAAGGCCGCGATTCCTTCGATCGATGCCATCGACCTGGATGACGAGAACAGCTACGACACCGCATCGACGGTGAGTTTCTCGGTCATGCTCGGCAAGCTCGGCTACCACGTGATGCCGGATGCCTACACCAACGCATCGTACTGGACCGGCGTCGTGTCACAGGTCAACCAGCAGCGGGCGGGCACCATCGATGGCGTGCACCTGCAGGCCTACTCGGGTGGCTCCGGCAACAACCCATGCTCGGGCTGGAACTTCGGCGGCGTGCCGGTCTATCCCGGCATCGCCGACACGACGGTGTCGGGTGGCGTGTCGGTGCCGTCGGCGCAGACGACCATTTCCGGATGGGAAGGGCAGTGCGGTGTCACCGGCGCCTTCCTCTGGCTCTACGACGACGTCGCAGGCAAAACCTACAACGGCGGGAGCCTCTCGGCTGGATATGCCGGGGCCATTTCTGCGGGGCTGACGCCGGGCAGTTGAGGCCCGCGGACGCGGCTATCGACCAGGGAGTGAGCCTCGTTGTCATGCAATCCGGCGACGCGCCCGTGCCCCAGCGTGACCGCGCATGTCTCGTAAACGTGACATTTGGCGTAAATGTCGTATATTCGAGACATGCAAGCTCACACCCTCCATCCAGATCCCCTGCACGATCTCGGGCAAGCCATCCGGGCCGAGCGCGCCCGGCTGGGCCGCACGCAGGCCGAGGTCGCCAGGGCGGCGGGCGTTGGCAGGCAAAAGCTGATCGAAGTCGAGCAGGGCAGGCCGTCCGTGGCGATGGGAACGTATGCCGCGGTGATGCGCGCGCTGAACCTCGTTCCCGCCGTTGCCCAACCCATGGTCGCCATCGATGCGTTTCCGCAACTGCGACGGTTGGCCTGGAACCGTCCTGGCAAGCGGACCATTGCCGAGCCCGAAGCGCTCGCGCTTTATGAGCGGAATTGGGACCTGGTCGATCGCGATGCGATGGACGATGCCGAACGCGCTCTGCTGAAGCTCCTCGTCGACCGCTATGGCAATGGAGTCCTTCATGTTTGAGCGTCTCCATCACCAGCGAATCGCCCAAGTCCGGGCAAGCGTCTGAGGAAACCCGTCCGGCATGTCCGCGACGTTCGAACCGACCGTGACAAGATCTCCACGTTTCTCGATGTCGACGGAGCGACCATTCGTTTCGAACTTGTCCGGGAAGCGCGCATCGCGTTCGAGCCGAGTGTGCTCGACATCGAGGGTGTCCCGGTCCTCACACGCGTTGATTCTTTCGCTGAAAAGCTGCTCGCCAATGCCGACCGTGGTGCTGATCGTTCGACGATGAGTCGCGACGTCATCGACCTTGCGATGATGATCGATGCATGGGGGCAGGTACGGGGCGAGTCCGTCGACAAAGCCACCGCCGCCTATGGCACGTCCGTTCGGAAGTCTTGGGACAGAAGCGCTGCGATGGTTGCGGACGACGCTTATCTCAGGCGCTGTATCGAGGCCATGTCGATGGACGAGGCGTTGATCCCGGTGATCCAGGCGAACCTTGCGAAGGCCTGGGGGAGATAGACTTTGGTCGCGATGCGTCGAGCTCGACGCGTCGCCACCAAACGGTCCGGTTCGGCGGCGACGTGTTCGTCCAGCGTCGGCTCTTATTTCGGCGTCAGCCGGAACAAACCACCGGACTTTGCATCCTCGATAATCCACACCGATCCATCGGGCGCCTGTTCGATGTCGCGGATGCGCTTGCCCAGGCTCCAGCGGTTCACGGCCGTGGCGCCACCCTTGCCGTCCACGGTCACGCGAATGATGCCCTGGCTGACCAGGCCGCTGATCAGCGCGCTGCCCTTCCACTCGGGGAACATGCTGCCGGTGTAGAACATGAGGCTACCCGGCGCGATCACCGGCACCCAGTAGATCACCGGCTTGACCAGGTCCGGCCGCGTGTCCGTGCTCGGGATCGGCACGCCGTCGTAGTTGACGCCGTAGGAAACCAGCGGCCAGCCATAGTTCTTGCCACGCTGGATCAGGTTGAGTTCGTCGCCGCCGCGCGGACCATGCTCGAGTTCCCACAGCTGCCCATCGGGAGCGAACGCGAGGCCATAAGGCGTGCGGTGACCGGTCGACCAGGTTTCCGACGGCGTGAGGTTGGCACCGGGGAAGGTGTACGTGCTCACGACCGGCGCGGTCTTCGCTGCCTCGGTGTTGGCGGCGGGATCGATCAGCGGGATGGTGCGCGCGCCGACCTTGCCGGCCCACGGATTGCCCGGTGCGGGCTTGCCGTCCAGCGTCAGTCGCAGGATCTTGCCTTCCGGCTGGTTGGGGTCCTGCGCCGGGGTGAATCGCTGGCGATCGCCCACGGTGAGGAACAGGTATTTGCCGTCCGGCGAGAACGCGATCTGCGCGCCGGCCTGGCCACCCTTGCCCGTGGGCAACTGGCGCCACAGCACCTGGAAGTCGTCGATGCGCGGCTCGCCGCCGTCCACCACCAATTTGCCCCGGCCCATGGCCAGGCCGCCGCCGTAGTCGCCGGGGGCGACATAGGTGAGGTAGACGTAGTGGTCCGTCGCGTAATGCGGCGAGAGGAAGACGCCGAGCATGCCGTTCTGGCCTTCGTAATAGCTGGCCGGCACGCCCTTCAGTTCGGTCTTCTTGCCATCCTGCGTCACGAGGTCCACGCGGCCGACCTTCTCGGTTACCAGCATGCGGCCATCGGGGAGGAAGGCGATGCGCCAGGGCAACTCGAAGTCAGCCACCTTGGTCATCTTGAAGGGAAGCTCGGTATCGGATTTCTGGTCGCCTGCGTTGGTCTGTGCATGGGCGACGCTTGTCAGCAGTGCGGCGAGCAGGAACCCGTTGGCCAGCTTATTCATTGGTAGTTTCCTTGGTCCGAGTGTCTCGGGGCATCGTAAGGGGCAGGATGCCATGTCGGTGTGATCGCGTCGCCCGCTACGACTGCGCGTCGCGGCCGGCGAAGATGCGGGCCATTTCCGCGGCATTCGCGGTACCCCAGGCGCACAGCGGCAGGATCGCTTCGGCGAGACTCCGGCCCAACGGTGTCAGGGAATAATCGACGCGCGGCGGCACTTCGTTATAGCTGGTTCGCGCGAGCACCTGGTCGGCTTCCAGGTCCTTCAATTGCTGGATCAGCACCTTGTCGCTCACGCCACCGACAAGCCGCTTGAGCTCACCGTAACGCTTCGAGCCATCGCGCAGGAAGAACAGGATCAGCGGCTTCCACTTCCCGGAGATGACGCGGAGCGTGGCATTTAGGCCACAGCCGGTGTCGCAGATTTCAGGAGGCGTCGTCATTTGATACTTACCTAAAAGTGCATACTTGTCCGAAGGTTATCAGGTCGCCATTCTTGTCCTCAAGCGAGCAACTACCTGCTTGCACCACGCTATGAGGACACACGACATGACGCGATTGAACGGAAAGACCGCCGTGATTACCGGCGGCGCCACCGGCATCGGCCTTGCGGCCGCCAGGCGCTTTATCGAAGAAGGCGCCTTCGTTTTCATATACGGCCGTCGCCAGGATGCACTCGATGCCGCCCTTGCCGAACTGGGTCCGAATGCCCGCGCGGTAAAGGGTTCGGTCTCGGACCCGGCCGACCTGGATCGCCTCTACGCGGCGGTGAAGGCCGAACGCGGCACGCTCGATATCGTCTTCGCCAACGCGGGGGCAGGCACCCAGCTTGCGCTGGGCAAGATCACCGCCGAGCACATCGACGAAACCTTCGATACCAATGTGAAGGGCGCGATCTTCACCGTACAGAAGGCGCTGCCGCTGATGGGTGAGGGCGGCTCGATCATCCTGACCGGATCCAGCGCGGGTACCACCGGCGCGCCGGGTATGAGCGCCTACAGCGCGAGCAAGGCCGCCGTGCGCAACCTCGCGCGGACCTGGGCGGAAGACCTGAAGGGCACGGGCATCCGGGTCAACGTGCTGTCGCCCGGCGCGACCGCAACGGAGCTCGCCAAGGCCGCGTTGGGCGAAGAAGGGCAGAAGGTGTTCGCGTCCATGACGCCGCTACAGCGCATGGCCGATCCCTCGGAAATCGGTGCGGCGGCAGCCTTCCTTGCTTCGTCGGACAGCAGCTTCATGACCGCGAGCGAGCTGGCCGTCGACGGCGGCCTCGCGCAACTCTGACCACCGAATCGAATGACGGAGACGCATCCATGAGCGAGAAGACGAATGTCCAGGTCGTGAAGGATTTCTTCGCGGCCGTGGGGCGTGGCGATAAGCAAGGGCTACTGGACCTGTGCGCCGCGGATATCGAATGGATCATCCCGGGCAAGGACTGGCCACTGGCTGGCACGCATCGCGGGCATGCGGGCGTTGCCCATCTGCTCAAGACCGAGTCGGAAACGATGGAGACGACGTCGCCAGAGGCCGCCGAGTACGTCGCCGAAGGCGATCGCGTGATGGTCATCGGCGTCGCCAAAGGGAAGGTCAAGGCGACGAACAAACCGTTCGAAGACCACTGGGTGTTCTCGATGCGGGTCCGCGATGGCAAGGTCACCCACATCCGCGAATACATCGACACGCAGGAGCTTGCTGAAGCCGCCTCGTCGGCCTGATGCACGTTCGCTGCGACGCCTTCACTGCGCGCCCGCGAAGCTTCGTGCAAGATGAGCCATGGATATCCAGCCGTTCCAGATAGACATTCCCGAAGCCGACCTCGTCGATCTACGGGATCGCCTCGCGCGTACGAGACTTCCGCCGGTGATGGATGCGATCGGTTGGGACGAGGGATGTGATCCGGCGACGCTGGATCGCGTCCTCGATGATTGGCTGCACCGGTTCGACTGGCGGGCGGCGGAAAGGCGCCTGAATGCACAGCCGCAGTTCATCGCGGATGTGGACGGCATGCATGTCCACCTCGTGCATGCACAGGGAAAGGGCCCCGCGCCGATGCCCATCGTGATCACGCACGGCTGGCCCGGCTCGTTCGTGGAGATGGGCAGGCTCACCTCGCTCCTTGCTGACCCGGGCGCGCACGGTGCGGACCCTGCCGACGCATTCACCGTGGTCGTGCCGTCGTTGCCAGGCTTCGGCTACTCACCGGCGCCGGCGCGCCCCGGGATCGGGCAACGCGAGGTAGCCGATACTTGGGTGTCGCTCATGGCGGGGCTCGGCTACCACCGCTTTGCCGCGCAGGGCGGCGATATCGGCGCAGGCGTTTCCAGCTGGATGGCGTTGCGGCATCCGGACGCCGTCATCGGCACGCATCTCAATTTCATTCCCGGTTCGTACCGGCCTCCGCTTGGCGCTGGCGAGCCTCCCGTCAGCGGGGAAGAACAGGCATTCCTCGACAGGTCGGCCGCATGGACGAATGCGGAGGGCGGCTATGCGCATGTCCACGGCACGAAGCCCCAGTCTCTCTCACCCGCATTGACCGATTCACCCGCCGGCCTGCTGGCGTGGATGCTCGAGAAATTCCATGGCTGGAGCGGCGATCCAGACCGGATGCTCCAGGGCGACAGGCTCGACGAGATACTCACCAACGTCTCCCTCTACTGGTTCCGCGCCTCGATGGGCCCGGCCATGCGCATGTATGTAGAGGGCCGCAAGCGACCGATGCATCTCACTTCGGAACAACGAAGCCCGGTGCCCTTCGCCGTGGCGCACTTCCCGCACGAACTGCCGACGCCGCCGCGAAGCTGGGTCGAACGCGGATTCAACGTGCAGCGCTGGACTACGATGCGGGCGGGCGGGCATTTCGCTGCGATGGAGGAGCCGGAAGCACTTGCCGGGGACATTCGCGCCTTTTTCAGGGCGTTGCGCTGATCACCCGGAAGCGACCTTCTGAAACGCGAGAAGAAACTCGTCCGATGCGACGCGGTCCGCCAAAGCCCGCAGCGTGGCGGCGGACTCGGTACCTAGTACTTTTTCGACCGACTGGTTGACCACTGACCAGCGCTCGCCAGCCTCGCCAAGGCGCGTCACGCCCAGTCGGGTCAGCGCCGCACGCTTCGTCCGCCCGTCGTCCGCATCCTGCCTGAGTTCAAGCAGGCCGTCGCGCACGAGTGGACGGAGCGCATGGGTCAGTGCCGACATCAGGATCGCGAGCTTGAGCGAGAGCTCCTGCAAGGTCGGTGGCTTGCCCTGGCCTGCGCTGGTGAGTCGATCGACCTCGGCCAGCAGGCTCACCTGCGTCGCCTTCAGGCCCACGCTCGCGAAAGCATCGTCGTAGAGATTGCCCAGGCGCCGTGACGCCAGTCGCATCGCAGTGTTGGTGCACGCAGGCATGTCCCGGAAATCGACGTCGACGGCGCGCGTCTTGCGCGGACGCCTGGCGGCTGGCTGGGGCTTGGCCTTGTTCATGCCTGCATTTTGGTTGAGTACTCGACCATTGACAAGGCCGGAATGCCAGGCATACGCTTGAGCCCTCAAGTAACACCAATCTCGCCCCCATCGCAGGACAACGACATGTCACGACTCGCTGGAAAAATTGCCCTCGTTACCGGAGGAAGCTCCGGGATCGGCCTGGCGGCCGCCAAAGCGTTTCTCCGCGATGGCGCAGCCAGGGTCTACATCACCGGCCGTCGCACTGGGGAACTCGACGCAGCGGTTGCCGCCCTGGGAAGCCAGGCCGTGGCCGTGCAGGGCGACGTAACCCGCCAGGCCGACCTCGACCGGGTAGTCGAGCGAGTGCGGGCGGACGGGGGCAAGCTCGATATCGTCTTTGCCAATGCGGGCTTCGCTGCCGCCGCGCCGCTCGGCGAGCTGTCCGAGGAACACGTCGACGCACTCCTCGGCACCAATGTGAAAGGGGTGATCTGGACCGTACAGAAGGCCCTCCCGCTGATGGGATCGGGCGGGTCGATCATCCTCAGCTCGTCCATCGTCGGCAGCAAGGGCTTCGCAACGTGGAGCCTCTACAGCGCGACGAAGGCCGCCGTCCGTTCGTTCGCGCGCACGTGGGCATCGGACCTGCGTGGCCGGAACATCCGGGTCAATGCCGTGAGCCCCGGCGTCATCGAAACGCCGGCTTACGACGAGATGTTCGCGACCAGGGACGAGGCCCGGGGCTTTTTCGATTTCGCCGCCGGCATGACCCCGTTGGCGAGGACCGGCAGCGATGCCGAAGTGGCAAACGTCGTGGCTTTCCTCGCTTCCGACGAGAGCAGCTTCGTCAATGGCAGCGAGCTGTTCGTGGACGGAGGCATCGCCCAGGTCTGAGCCTGCATTCGACGAAATGCGCTTGATATTCGCACCGGCACGTCTTATTTAATCATCATCCAATGATTTGAGACATCGGTCGCGAGGCGCATCATGCATACCGTCGGCTTGCTCGTTTATCCCAACTTCCAATCGCTCGGTCTCGCGGTTGCCACCGTGTTCGAGTACGCGAACCTCATGCAGGGCGAGCCTGCCTATGATTTGCGACTGATTTCGGAAACCGGTGGCGCGGTGATGTCCTCGCAGGGCTTCTCGGTCAATACCGATCCGCTCAGTGAAAAAGGCTACGACACGCTGATCGTGACGGGCGACAACGAATGCCGCCTGCCTTCCGCCAACCTGCTCGACTACGTGCGCGACGCCCCGAATCATTCCCGCCGCGTCGCGTCGGTGTGCACCGGTGCCTTCGTGCTGGCGGAAGCGGGCCTCCTCGACGGCAAGCGGGCCACGACGCACTGGTATCACGCGCGAGACTTCGAGAAGCGCTATCCCAGGGTGAAACTCGAGGAAGACCGCATCTTCGTCATCGATGGCCAGGTCTGGACGTCTGCCGGCATGAGTGCGGGCGTCGACCTCGCACTGGCCATCGTCGAGAAAGACTTCGGCGTCGAGATCGCGCGCACGGTCGCGCGCAAGCTGGTGATCTACCAGCGGCGTGGGGGAGGGCAGTCCCAGTTTTCCGCGCTGCTCGAACTCAATGCGAAGTCCGACCGCGTGCAGATGGCGCTCGCCTATGCGAAGGAAAACCTCGGCAACGATCTCTCGGTCGAGGCGCTCGCCGAAGCGGCCCGCCTGAGCCCCCGGCAGTTCAGCCGTGTGTTCCGCGACGAGACGGGGCAGTCGCCGGCCAAGGCCGTCGAACGCCTACGCGTGGAGGCGGCACGGATGATGATGGAAACCAGTCGCCATCCGATCGAAGTGATCGCCCGGGAGACCGGCTTCGGCGATCGCGAACGGATGCGGCAGGCCTTCCTGCGTGCCTTCGGCCAGTCGCCGCAGTCGATCCAGCGCGCCTCCGCCGCGTCCGAACTGGCGATCTGACGCGTGGCCTGAAAACCCTGTCTATTCGGCATGGATGGCCGGGGCCTGGCTTCCTACATTGGTCGGCAACGACGATCAATCCACGGGAAGTAAGACCATGAAACGATATGCACTCAAAGCGCTGGTGGCGACGCTACTGATCGGTGGCATGGCAACGGTCCATGCAGCGACGCCCACGCAGGCAACGAAGGGCAAGGTGCTCGTCGTCATGTCCGGTGGACACCTGCTGACGTTGCGCGACGGCAAGACCTACGCCACGGGCTATTACCTCAACGAGCTGGCCGTGCCCCTGAAGGCACTGATCGAAGCGGGTTACACGCCCGAGTTCGCCAACCCGAATGGCGATACACCTTCGATGGATGCGAGCTCCAACGATCCGAAGTTCTTCGGTGGAAGCAACGACGCTCGCATGGCGGCGCTTCGCCTGGTCGATAGCTTTCCCGGCGTCCATCACCCGATGAAGCTGGCGAGCGTGGTCGGGCATACCCAGGATTACGTCGCCGTGTTCGTTCCGGGTGGCCACGCGCCCATGATCGACCTGGTCAAGGACAAGAGCCTTGGCGCCATCCTGCGCAGCTTCCACGATCGTGGGTTGCCCACCGCGCTGATCTGCCACGGTCCCATGGCGCTTGTGTCGACCATGCCGGATGCGGAGACGTTCGATGCGGCACTCAACAGGCAGGACACGGGCGCGTTGCGTGGGCTTGCTCACGGCTGGCCTTACGCGGGCTACCACGTCGCCGTGTTCTCGAAGGCCGAGGAACAGCAGATCGAGACGCCGCAGTTGGGTGGTCCGGCGCCTTACTACAACGACGAGGCCCTCGCGGCGGCGGGCGCCGTGTTGGAAAACGCGGCGCCGTGGACGCCCAGGGTGGTGCAGGACCGAGAGCTGATCACGGCGCAGCAGCCGTTCTCGGACCACGCGTTCGCCGCGGCGTTGTTGCAGAAGCTGGAAGAAGCGCACGCCGGTCAGGTAAGGAAGTAGCAGGGTAGGCTAGGGCGGGGTCCAGCGCATGGCGTCGATCAGCGCACGCAGGGCTGGCGTCACCTGTCGGCTGGGATAGCAGAGGTGCAGCCCCGGGAACGGGGCGCACCATTCGTCCAGCACGCGGATGAGCTGCCCCCGGGCGATGTAAGGCAGTGCGTGCTCCTCGATCATGTAGCCCAGGCCGGCGCCGCCCATGATCACGGCTGCCGCGAGATCGCCATCGTCGACGACCAGCTGGCCGCTGGTCCGTACGCGCAGCTCCTTGCCGTCGCTATCGAACTCCCACGGCATCAATCCGCCGCAGCCGATCTGGCGATAGTTGATGCAGTTGTGCGCGTCGAGGTCGGCCAGCGTCTGCGGCCGCGGATGCCGTTCGAAATAGGCTGGCGAGCCCACGACCACCATGCGGGCATCCGGTCCCACCGGCACGGCGACCATGTCCTGTTCGAGCGATTCGCCGAAGCGGATTCCCGCGTCGAAGCCTTCGGCAATGAGGTCGCTGAGGCGCGAGTCCAGGACGACCTCGACGGTGACCTTCGGATGGTCGATCAGGAACTGCGGTAGCACCGGTGCAAGGACGGTACGCGCCGCGTAGATGAACGTGGTCAGCCTTAGGTGGCCGTGTGGCTCGTCTTGCCAGTCACCGAGCGCGGTGACGCCGGCCTGGACTTCCTTCAGCGCGGGCTCGACCGAGCGCAGCAATCGTTCGCCGGCGGCGGTCGGCGCGACGCTGCGGGTCGTCCGGGCCAGCAAGCGAACGCCCAGGCGAGCTTCCAGTCCCTTCATCGTATGGCTCAGCGCTGAAGGCGAGAGATTGAGCTCGGCAGCGGCACGCGTGAAGCTGCGCGTGCGGGCAATCGTGACGAAGGCGAACAGCTCGTCGAGTTCTCCCCGCTTCATCGTGGTCCTCCCATGCCCGCATGCCCAGGTGTCACGACGCCTCTCTTCGCACATTGCACCAGGGGCCGCGCGATTGATGAACCACGCTCACAAGCCCTTGTGAGTCGGAAGGTATAAACCCCGGCATCCGGAAAAGCTAGAGTCATCCATGACGACGGAGTGCCCATGGCACCGTCGCCGTTCCGGACCCGACGAAAAGGATTCAGGGCGCATGCACCACTCTCCACAGGAGCGCCTCCTTTGCGTGATATCGCCTTCATTGTCTATCCCGGCTATTCCGTTGTGGCGCTGACGATCGCCATGGCCTTCGAGGTGGCCAATTCGGTTGCCTTCGGCCAGCCCTACGACCTGCACTTCGTCTCCGAGTCGGGCGGCCCCATCAGGACCTCGGCTGGGATGATGGTCGAGAGCGAAGCCTTCTCGGACATGCCGTTCGACACGCTGGTGCTGGGCGGTGCGACCCACCCGGTGACGGCGAGCGCAGGCCTCATTGCCTTCGTCAGGAAGGCGACGCGGCGCCATCGACGCATCGCCGCGGTGAGTACCGGCGCGTTCGTGCTGGCCGAAGCGGGCTTGCTGGACGGCAGGCATGCCACGACCCACTGGTTGCATGCCGATGAACTGCAGAGCCGGTTTCCCAGGGCGAAGATCGATCGCGATCGCATCTTCATGAATGACGGCCCGATCTGGACGACCGCAGGCGGAGCTGCCGGGCTGGACCTCGGCCTGAAGCTGATCGAGATGGACCTTGGCGTCCAACTCGCGGCATCCGTCGCGCGCGAGCTGGTGATCTATCATCGACGCAGCGGAGAACAGTCACAGTTCTCCGCACTCCTGGACCTGGCACCGAAATCCGACCGCATCCAGACGGCGCTGTCCTATGCGCGCGAGAACCTGCACCGTCCGCTGACCGTCGAAGACCTGGCGGACGCTGCTTGCCTGAGCCTGCGTCACTTCAGCCGCACCTTCCACGCCGAAACCGGCCAGTCGCCCGCGCGGGCGATCGAGTCGATGCGGGTAGAAAGCGCACGCGCCCTGGTCGAACAAAGCCGGCACCCCATGGACGTGGTCGCGCGCCAGACCGGATTCAGCGATCGGGACCGGATGCGCCGCGCCTTCCTGCGTTCGTTCGGGCAGTCGCCACAGTTGCTGCGCAGGTTGGCGAGGCGCGGCGCGTTCGCGACCAGGCTCAGTGACTCACAAGCACCAGCTTCTGGTTCACGAACTCCTTGATCCCAAGGTGCGACAGTTCACGGCCATAGCCGGAACGCTTGACGCCACCGAAGGGCAGTTCGGGCGCGGTGCTCGCAAACGTGTTGATCCAGACGCCACCCGTTTCGATCCGCGACGCCAGTTCACGAGCGCGCTCGATATTGTTCGAGAAGATCGCGCCGGCGAGGCCGAAGCGCGAATCGTTGGCCAGCTCGATGATCTCCTCGTCGTCCTGCACCACGTAGACCTGCGCCACAGGACCGAAGAACTCCTCGAAATACGCCGGGTTGTCGCGGGTCACGTGGGTGAGGATCGTCGGCTCGAAAAAGTTGCCGTCGCGCTTGATCGGCTGGCCACCGAGGTGCAGCGTGGCCCCATGCTCCACCGCGGCACGGACCTGCCTGGCGAGGCCGGCAACCGCGTCGGCGGACGAGAGCGGTCCAAGCTTCGTGGTCTCGTCCATGGGATCGCCGATCTTCACCTCGGCCATGGCCCTGGTGAACCGTTCGAGGAAGGTGTCGGCGATGGCGGCGTGCAACACGAAGCGCTTAGCGCAGATGCATTCCTGGCCACTGATGTGCAGGCGCGAAAAGACGCCGGCTTCCAGTGCCTTGTCCAGGTCGGCGTCGTCGAGGACGACGAAGACGTCGTTGCCACCCATCTCCAGGGTCGATTTCTTCAGGTGCTTCGCCGCCTGCGTAGCGATCGCCGTGCCCGCGCCTTCGGACCCGGTCATGGCGGCGCCCACCACGCGGTCGTCCGCGATGATGTCGCTGACCTGGCTGGAGGTGATGAACAGGTTGGCCCATGCGCCGTGCGGTGCGCCGGCCTCCCTGACCAGTTCCTCGAAGACCGTGGCGCAATGCGGGACGATGCTGGCGTGCTTGGCCATCACCGGGTTACCGGCGGCGAAGCTGGGCGCGAACACGCGCATGAGCTGGTAGTAAGGGAAGTTCCACGGTTCGACCACCATCAGCACACCGAGGGGATGGTGCTCGATCCATGCTTCGCCGAGCCCGGATTCGATCTTCACCGGGGCGAGGAATGCCTCGGCGTTGCGAGCGTAGAAGCGTGCGATCTCGGCGATGATCCATACCTCGTCGCGTGCATCGGAGATCAGCTTGCCCATTTCCTGGACGACGATCCGGGCCAGTTCTTCCTTGCGTGCATCGATGAGATCCGCAAGACGCTCGAGCACCTGCAGGCGCGGCTGGATCGGCGCCCTCGACCAGGATGACTTGTAAAGCGCGTGGGCGGCAGCCAGTGCGGCCTCGATATCGGCATCCGTGTGGTTCGGATAGGTCTTGACGACATTGCCCGTCGTCGGATTGATGGTTTGGTAAGCCATGTAGGTGCTCCTCTAGGAATCGAGGCCTGATCGTAGGCGTGTGGCGTTCGCTGCCATATGTCGGATAAGCACGGAATTCAGGCCATCGCCCGGCGTCGAGGGTGTCCTGAATCGCCATGTCTACGGCATGTTCGTCGCGCTATCGCGGAGCTATTCCTTGTGCGTCTGGGAAGGCGATTTCGGACATGGCCTAAATCATTGCATCTATGACATTGAGGATGCGGGCCGCCGTTCTCACAATTCAGTCCATGCACCGACACGTCGTCGGGCCAACCTGAGAGAAACGACATGACTCACTCATCCAAAGGTACTGCGCTCATCACTGGCGCCTCCACCGGTATTGGCGCCATTTACGCCGACCGGCTCGCACGGCGTGGCTATGACCTGATCCTGGTCGCTCGCAATGCCGAACGCCTCGATGCGCTGGCTGGCCGCCTGGCCACCGACACGGGCCGTTCCGTGAAGACCATCGCCGCCGACCTCAACGACAGGGCCGGCCTGGCCGCGGTCGAAAAGACCCTCCGCGAAGACGACAGCATCAGCATGCTGGTCAACAATGCTGGCATCGGCTCGGTTGCCTCGGTGCTGCAGGAGAACGTCGACGAGATGGAGGCGATGATCTCCCTCAACATCACCGCGCTCACCCGACTCACCTATGCGATCGCCCCGCGCTTCGTCGCCCGCGGCGCCGGCACGATCATCAACATCAGTTCGGCCGTCGCCATCGCCGTCGAGAAGCTCAACGGCGTCTACAGCGCATCGAAGTCGTACGTGCTGAGCTTTGGCCACGTGCTCCAGCGCGATCTCGCCGACAAGGGCGTGCGTATCCAGACCGTGCTGCCTGCCGCCACCGGAACCGAATTCTGGGACGTTGCCGGCTACGCGCCGCAGAAGCACTCGGAGAACACGATGACCGCGCAGGACCTGGTCGACGCGGCACTGGCCGGCCTGGACCTCGGCGAGCTCGTGACCATCCCGAGCCTGCACGACAACAACGAGTGGCTCGCCTGGGAAAAGGCACGCCTCGCCATCTCCCCGAGCTTCACCAATGCGAAGCCGGCACCGCGTTACCTGCGCACAGCCGCTGGCAAGGCCTGATTCAACTCCCCCTATCACCGAGGAAACGATCATGAATATTTTTAAATGGAGCACGGCCGTGCTTGCCATGGCGACGGCCGGCATGGTGACACCGACGGCGTCGGCCCAGTCCAAAGGCAAGGTACTGGTGGTCATGTCCAGTGCCCACGAGCTGGACCTGAAGGACGGCAAGACGTACTCGACGGGCTACTACCTCAATGAGTTCGTCGTGCCGTACCGCAAGCTGGTCGACGCGGGATACGAGCCGGTCATCGTCAACCCGAACGGCGACGAACCCGTGATGGACGTCAATTCGAACAACAAGATGTTCTTCGGCGGCGACGATGCGGCACGCGCCGATGCGCTGAAGTACGCCCAGGGCATCGCCCAGCTGAAGCACCCGAAGACGCTCGCATCGGTCGTGGCCGAAGGCACCAACGGTTACGTAGGCCTGTTCATCCCGGGTGGCCATGCGCCCATGGTCGACCTGCTGAAGGACAAGAACCTCGGCAAGATCCTGGTCAGCTTCCATGACACGGGCCGTCCGACCGGCATCATCTGCCACGGGCCGATCGTGCTGCTATCGGCACTGAAGGATCCGGATGCCTTCGTGGCGTCGATGATCGCCAACGACGGCAAGGCCAACGAGCTTGCCAGGGGCTGGCCGTATGCGGGTTACCGCGTGACCGTGTTCTCCACCGGCGAAGAGCAGCAGCTCGAAGGCCCGCAGGGCCTCGGTGGGTCGGTCCAGTTCTATCCAGTGAACGCGCTGGCCGAAGCCGGCGCCCATGTCGATACGGTCGCCAACTGGCACAGCAACGTGGTCGTCGACCGCGAACTGATCACCGGCCAGCAGCCGATGTCGGCCCCGGAGTTCGGTGACGTGCTGGTCGCCAAACTCAAGGCACACAAGCATTGATCGATTGGCGGGCGTGCGTGACGCACAAGCCGGGGCTAGCTGCCCCGGCTTTCCTGTCAGCGATACATCGACATCACGACCTTGTCGAACATGCGGTCGGACAGCCAGCGCCGGAGGAACAGCATCGTCCCGGCAAGGCCGCCTCCGTGGTACCGCGTCGCCGGTCGCGTGGTGCGCAGCGCCTTGACCACCAGGTCGCTGATGACGCTCGGCGGTGGTGCATTGCCCGCACGGGCATGCCATGCCTGGAAGCTGGACGAGAGCCTGGCATACGCGCCGCGGCCAGAATACCGGTCGGCTTCTTCCGCGGCGATCCCGCTCCATTCCGATGCGATGGCGCCTGGCTCGATCACGATGACGTCGATACCGAACGCACGCACCTCGTTGCGCAGTGAATCGGAAAAGCCCTCCAGCGCATGCTTCGACGCGTGGTACCAGCCGCCTAGCGGTGTCGCCAGCTTTCCACCGATCGACGAGATGTTGAAGATCTTGCCAAAGCGCCGTGCCCGCATGTGCGGCAAGCAGAGCTGGATGAGCCGTGCCGGCCCGAACAGGTTGACCTCCATCTGGCGGCGGGCTTCTTCCATGGGGACGTCTTCCAGTGCGCCGAACTGGCCATAGCCCGCATTGTTGATCAGCACATCGATCCGGCCGTGGGCAGCGATGATCCGCTCGACCGCGTCGACCATCGATGCATCGTCGGTAACGTCCATCGCGATCACGGTCCCACCGGCGTCGGACACATCCGTCATGCGGACCGTGCGGCGCGCCGCGCCATAGACGATATAGCCTTCGTCGATCAGCCTCAGCGCGAAATCCTTGCCCATGCCGGACGATGCACCAGTAACCAGTGCGACGGGCTTATTTACGTCATCACTCAACGGAATGTCTCCCGATCGGGCCCGGCACAGCGCCGGGAATCCCGGGATCGTAGACATGCCATGGGGCGCCGGCCATGGCGGATAAACGTCGATTCCGGCCATGGCTGTCCATCGGCGTGCCGGGTGCACACGCGGCAGTCACTCCTCTTGCACGCCTCCGGGCGAACGCTGCCACCTGTCGGCCCATCGGTGGGCCGGCTGGGAGTTGGCATGAAGCTCTGGTTTCTCGCCCTGGCGTGTATTCCCGCCGTCGCATCCGCGCAATGGTCATCCTTCGACGCACGCGATCACCAGACGGTCGACCCCTTCTCGGTGAGTGCCTGCAGCGATGCCGCCAGCCAGGAAGTGCGTTCGCGCATGCCCTCGGCGGGTAGCGTCAAGGTCCTGCACTCCGATGGTTCGGTCGCCGGAGACAACCGCGTCGACGTATCGGGCGACGGGAGCTTCGCCGGGACCGGTGGCTCCGGGCAGACCTTCACCTTTCGCTGCAGCTACGACGTCAAATCACGGACGACATCGGGCGTGACCGTCGTGCTTTGATGGATCTCGCCAGCTGCGACGCGCTGCGAAGTTTTACTTAACTCCTTCGCCCTATGTGTTCCGCAGGGAGCGAACACCGTATAGACCTGCGCCTGCGACACGCAGAATATCGCGAGCGTAGGGGGATCCGGCGGCCTTCATACCGGAAGGAGTCAGATCATGGCAGCTCGCAGCGTGCGGTGTCTGTTTAGCAACCAGACATCGTCATTCCTCTCGTACGTCTCCGATCACCACGACCATGGTCAGTTCACCGACCCCTGGTATCCGCCTGCAAGCATCGCGCCCGGCGGGATGGCGGAGTGGCGTTCCGAATCCGATGGCTTCATGACCGGAACGGAAGGCACCGTTCGCTATAGCACGGCCGTGATCGAAGGCAGCTCGGGACATACCGAATTCCTCGACGTGCACTGGGACAACCCCTTCATCGGGGGAAACTCCGCAAACGCCACGGCGACACTCGATTTCAGCAACGCGCCTAGCAGTGTGTTGAAGGTCGCATGGTTCATCGAGGCGAACGGTGAGACGCCACCCAACCTGGCGAAGGCCGAAGGCGGCGACGTCGAGGCCTCGTTAGATGGATTCCTTTTCGCGCCATATTTCATCGCCAACTGGAACGTCAGGTCGTACAACGACGCGAACGCGTTCTTCGCCGTGAAGGAGTCCTCGCCGCCCCAGTTCGTCGGTGACTTCCCGGGACCACCGACCGGCGCGAAAACGATGCAGTTGAATACCGACCTCAAGCCCGCCGAATGGGCAGGGCACTGGTCGTCGGGTGCGGTGTCGATCACGCTGGTCAGCAAGAGCGGCAAGGTGATGACGGCTTACATCACGGACAATTCGACCAGCCCCGCGCTGCAATTCCAGCAGGACTTCTCGCTGGGACTGCCGACCTGGGTCGCGGACCACATGGTGGCCTCCGTCATCCAGTCTCGCACCGACGGCTCGGGGCCGTTGGCGAGCGTGTTCACCGCCGCGGCAAAGACCACGGCGATGGCCTTGCAGGGCAAGGATGCGGGACCCGCCCACAGCCTTTTCGAGAAGGCCGCGGAGTCGCTCGCGAAGACGCATGACGTCGCCATCAGCAAGGCGGGGCTGGCGTCGGTGAGCAAGTCGATCGGAGCCTACCTGGCGGCCAGCAAGTACACCGTGGCCCTGGCCCAGGGCGTCTACCTCACCCTGTACGACCTGTTCACCGGCACGCAGCGAACAGGGCAGGTGATGCGCTACGAACGCCACGGCGTAGGCGGCGTCATCGCGTACACGGTGGACCTCAGTTATGTGATCAGCCTGCACTGACGATCGGTTGCACGGGGATATGGCGGGTGGACGGCCGGGGGAATAGGCTAGGGCTCCCGTAGACCAAGGGGCCCAGTGCCCAAGGCAAGGCGAGTCATGAAGTCCACCCTCCTGGCCGTGGCGATCGCCGCGGCGGTCTTTTCCGTTACGGCGGCATCGGCCGCGCCGCCTGCCGCCAACCCCGCCATCGCGGCGGCGGTGGCCGGTTCGCACCGCCCGGCCAAGGACACCGACGAGGACGCGGTCCGGCACCCGGCGGAGCTGGTCGCCTTTTCGAAGGTGAAGGCCGGCGACACGGTGATGGACGTGTGGCCGGGTGGCGGTTACTGGAGCCGGTTGTTCTCGCCGGTGGTCGGGCCGAAGGGCAAGGTCTATGCGTACGTCCCGGCCGAGATCACCAGCTTCAAGAGCGACCCGCTGGCCATCGCCAGGGCGCTCGCGGCCGAACCGGCGTACCACAACATCGAAGCGATCTCGGACCCGCTTGCCTCGCCGCCGCCCGCGAAGATGTTCAACACCTTCGACGTGATCTGGACCTTCGAGAACTACCACGACCTGCACGACAGCTTCATGAAGGGGGCGAGCGTCGACGCGTTCAACCAGGCCGTGTTCAAGCTGCTGAAGCCCGGCGGCTATTACGTGATCGTCGACCACGCGGCAGCGAAGGGGCAGGGGCTGAAGAACACCGAAGACCTGCATCGCATCGAGGTGGCCACCGTGAAGGCCGAAGTGGAGAAGGCCGGCTTCGTGCTCGACGAGGAATCCGCGCTGCTGGCCAACGCGGCGGACGACCATACGATGAAGATCTTCGACCCGGCGGTGAAGGGCAAGACCGACCGCTTCATGCTTCGCTTCAGGAAGCCCGCGAAGTAGCGTACGCCACGCCGGATCGCGGCCTGTACGGCGCGAGCTCGCGGGCCCGCGGGTGCTGGCCGGTGACGAACCAGCGCTTGCGGCGACGGACCTGGTCGGCCCAGCGTTGCGCCGATGTCGTGGCAAGGACGTCCGCGATCGCGAGCAAGACCTCGGCTTCGGGGATGGCACCTGCGCCGAAGCGGGCCGTCAGCGCCTTCATCGCCTGCTCGACCAGGACACGGCGCTTTTCCACGCCATCGAACTTCTTTTTCGTCCACCATTTGCCGTGGCTGGCCACGGCGTCGAACATGAAGCAGAACGACTGCTCGCTGGTGAGGTGGAACGCCTGGCAGTAGTAATCGGCTCGCGCGAGCAGGTCGCGGACGTAGCGCACCTGGATCTTCTGGAACGCCGTGTCCTCGGAGAGCGCCTTGAAGTAACCGACCCACGGCTGCCGCACCGTCCAGATGCGCTTGCCCCGGGCACCGATCGACGAGGTGTTCATCTGCTCCACGGCGAAGCGATGCTGCTCCTTGATGCCGTCGCTGTCCTTGCGGGCCAGCAGCTGCAGGAACCGCGATGCATCCGTGCCGAACACCCGGACCCAGCGATCGGGGTTCTCTTTCGCGAAATCGCGTAGCAGGGGCTGCAGGCTACCGGTGCCGATGGTCCAGTTCACCATGCCGAAGGAAAGGCCCTGGCCGTCGAAGTTGCCGCTCAGCCCATAGAAGCCGCCGGGCTTACCGGTTTCGAACAGGGTGGTGATCTCCACCGCGCGCTGTTCCGAAGCGGTCAGGCCACTGCTGGCAAGGCTCGTCTCGTC
Source organism: Bacillus sp. NP157 (assembly GCA_018889975.1). Taxonomy (NCBI): domain Bacteria; kingdom Bacillati; phylum Bacillota; class Bacilli; order Caryophanales; family Bacillaceae; genus Bacillus; species Bacillus sp. NP157. The sequence continues at coordinate 1,344,549 of CP076546.1, read as the reverse complement.
TTGCGCGAATGCCAGTGTTTCGTCCGCCTCGGCGTACGGCGTTGTCTCTTCGCTGGATTCCGCACCCCATTCCATGTCGCGGCTGTCGTTGAACGCGTCGAAGCGCGAGGGGCTGTCCTCGTTGCTGCCCGCGCCCGGCGCATCCTCCGAAGCCAGGCTGTCGGCCTCGGTGACCTGGCTGGCGAGATCCTCGCCTTCATCGAAGGCCTCGCCCATGCCTTGCTCATAGGTTTCGTTATCGGCTTCGGCTTCGCTCGCCACCGACGGTAGGGCGGCGAGGAGACGGGGCAGGTAAGTGGCGGGTATCGAACAATGCGCCACCTTGCCAGCGTCGACGGGAATCACGGAAAGGCGGCCCTGGCTCGTCGTGGCGAGCTTGCCGAACTCGCGGCCACGCAGGCCGGTGGTCAGGTCGCGCTCGGCTCCCTTCGCATGGCGATAGACCACGGTGGCCTGCAGGTCGTCGCGCGAGGCGAGCCACGCCCGCCAGTCGGCGATCGGTGCCGAGTACGTGGTGTCGAGTGCCCAGACGTGGGTGGGCTGGCCGAGCGCACCCGCATGCATGGCGGCCGACGCATGCGCATGGGCGAGGGCATCGAAGAAGCCGTAGGCACGCGAGTGGCCGGAGAGAATCAGGCGCGAGAGCCGGGGTGGCGTCGCGGCACCCGTCAGCATGCGGGCCTGCTCGAGCGCTTCCGCCGCCACGGCGTTGAAGTTTTCCGGCTGGGCCAGCCGGTGCCACTTCGGGCCGAAGGCCATGCCGTTCGCGGCGAGGTGCTCCCAGTCGAGGAAGGGCACCAGCAGCACGATCGGCCGTCCGGAGGCTTCGACCAGCGCACCGAGCTCGAACGGGCGGCCGGTGATGAACGACGCCGGGCGGTTCTTCAACACCGGCTTGCACAGGTCCAGGCCGTGGGCGAAGACGAGCATCTCCACGCGCGAGGCGTTTCGCGCGGCTTGTGTCACGTAGACGGCGACCCTGACGCCCAGGGCCTTCGCCGTGAACGTACGCACCGATGCCGCGCCCGGCGCTTCGTCTTCGGACTCGGAGGTGACAGGCGAACCCTGCGGCGCTTCAAAGCGCGCCTTGAATCCCGGCGGGTTGTACTCCCAGTGCCACGGCTCGTTGCGATACGGGAACCAGCCGAAGTCGCGGCCGCGCAAGGCCATCCACTTGTAGACCGGTGACCGGTACATCCGCACGAGGTTACCCATCTTCGCGGCGGTCCCCGCCTTCGCGGCACTGGCGCGGTCGACGCGCGTGTTGATCTCCTTCACCGGCAAGCCGCCGACGCTCATCTGCAGATCGATGGCGAGGCCGTACATGTGCGCCGACACACCGCGGGCGGCGGCATTGGGATTGGGCTGGTTCGCGCTGATCGACGCCTGCTGCGTCCGGCTCCGCCACGACGACAGGATCACGAGCCCGACGCCATCCGCCCGTGCGGCATCGCGCATGCGGGTGAACGCATCGCGCGCTTCGGCAAAGAGCTTTTGCGCGGGCTGCCCGGGCACGGGCCGGGCGGGATGTTCGTGGAAGCGCAGCATCGACGGTACGCGGCGTTCCGGCGTTACCCCGGCCATCGCGTTGAACAACGAGCGTGCGAGGGTCCAGTGCCGCTTGATCTCGTCGGTGGCGTGCTCGCCCCTGGGAACATTGCCGGGAAACTCGATGCCCGACCAGTCCTGGCCGAGGAAACGGTCGCGCATCGCCGCATCTGGCAGGCGTTCCATGGCCGAGCGATCCAGGGCCAGGACCCATGCGCGTTGCTGTGCCGTGAGTGGTGTCGTCGTGGTGGCAGGCTCTTCGGCTTCGGGGTCGGCATACTCCTGCGATTCGCCCACGGCATCGGTCTCGCTGGCGTCACGCTCTTCGTCGTCCAGGTGTTCGAGCGACGGCGCCGCGGTGACGCTGGGCATGTCCAGCCATGCCAGCTCTTCGCCGGCGTACGGGTCGGCCGCGAGGCCGGATCCGTTCTCGTCGCTCTCCCGGGCGAAAGGCGATTCGTCGAACGCGTGCCACGTCGGTTCGGTGTCCAGGGCCTCCCGATCCCCTTGTCCCAACGCGAACGGCGTATCCAGGCCGAGTTCGTCGTACGAGTTAGATGGGCTAGACATGGCGTTACTTCCTCATTGCACGCTGACGAGCCGCGGACGCTGGGTATCGACGGGCTTGGCACGCACCTTCAGGTCCTTGCCCGTGGCGGCGGCCCACTCCGTGATCAGGCGACGGCTCTCTTCGCCGATCGGGTCCGGCGAACCGGGTGGCGCCGTCGCCGGCGGCTGGTCGAGGTAGAGAACCCACGCGGTGCCTTTTTTCACGACGTCGGACTCCAGCGTGCGCAGGAACAGCGACAGGTCGGGCGCCATGGCGAACATCGCCTCGGACCGGCCGTGCGCAGGCAGCCCCACCTTCAGGCCGAGTGACTTGCAGCGGCTGGCCTCGTCCGTGCCGGTGACACCGCAGTCCCTGATGAAGGGCGTGTTGGCGTTGAAGCTGAGCTCGGTCCAGCCCAGCACCGTCGCTGCCGCAAGCTCCTCGCGGTCGAGCAGCTGCTGTTGCCGCCGGGACTGCAGGGTGAACTGCAGCTCCTGGGCAATGCGATAGATCCGGTCGTCGTCCGACGAGTTCACGCCGGAGGAGTTCTTCACGTTCGAGATCGCCTGCCACACCTCGAACAACAACTCCTCGAACAGGTGCACGAACTGGGTGTTGCTGACGTTGGGGCGGTCGTAGGTGGATGGCTGGTTGTCGTCGGTGCCGAAGGCCAGCTGCACGCCGAACACGCGGTCGTAGGCATTGCGGCGTACGTCTTCGGCCGGCCGGCGCACCTCGCTGGTCGACAGCCACGGCGGCAGCGGATTCGCCGCGCCGAACAGCAGCGACTCGGTCGCGTCCAGCCAGCGCTGCGTATCCACCAGCGGGATGCCGAGGCTTTCGCCGGAGCGGAATGCTCGCACCACGCGACGCAGGATCTGCACGGCGCGGGTGTTCTCCAGCGCATAGCTGTAGCCGAGATGGTCCCACGCGCGATTACCGCTGGGCGGTGCGAATGGCGCGAACTTCCCCGTGTTCAACAAGGCCTGTCGCGCTGGCCCGATCGGATGTCCCGCTGCGCTCCACACCTGCTCCATGTGCAGGGCCAGGTCGAGCGGATCGGCGGTGAGCACTTCCAGGGCCGCTGCATTCTGCGTGTAGCCCGCATCGATCATGCGCTGGATAAGCTGCTGGATCATGGCGTGCTCCAGGACGGGTGGGGTGTTTCGAGGGAGCCGGTACCGATCCACGTCGGCCGTTTCAGTTCCGCGCGGACGTGGGCCAGGCGGGCCATGTCCTTCGGATCCATCGGCGTACGCCGCGGCGGGGTAAGCTCGGCCAGAGGCTCCAGCTGCGCGGATAGCTTGCAGAAACCGTTGATCAACACGTTCTCGACCGCGTTGGTGCCGATCAGCTGTCGCACCAGCACCCTCATCTCTTCCATCTCGCGGCGCATGTCGGCGAGATGCTGCTGGCTTTCCTCACCGGGCTCATCGGGTGGTTGCTGACGCATGTCGGTTCTCCTCGTTCGCTTGTTCATGCCGCGCGGACTCCTGCGGTAAACCAGGTGCGCGCCCGTTCGATCCAGCGTGGCGCGGTTTCGGGCTGCTCGGCCTCGCGCAGGCCGGCCAGGGCGACGATCCGGATGCCTTCCGCGTGGCGCCAGTGCGACGACGTCCACAGTGCCGATCCGGCGTAGCGCTCGAGGTCGGCCAGCGCGGTCGGCGAGACGCGCTGCGGATCGAGCACGTCGGTCATCGGCCGGCCATGCAAGGCGGGCACGGGTGCGGAGAGACAGGCGGCGGCGATCCGCGGCATGGCCTCCAGCGATCGCGCGAGCAGCGGTTGCACGCTTTCGTCCGCGGAGCTCGCCGGGTGGCAGGCTTCCATCGCGCGTTGCAGGTGCACCCACGGCCCGGTCGCGCCGAAGCACTGCTTCGAGAAGGCGCAGCCGAGCGCGGTGCGCAGCCAGCCGATCGGATGGGGATCGCCCATGGGCCACATGAGGATCGTTTGTGCATCGCCGACCACGTCGTACAACGCGGCGACCGAGGCGTATCCCGTGTGCAGGAAGGCGTAGACGTCGGCGGTGATCTCCGAAGCCCATGCGGTCCACATCGCCTGCAGCGGTGGATCGTCGGCAAGGACGGCGCCGATGGCGTGGCGTACCGAGGCCGTCCAGCCGGTGAGGTAAGCGACCTGGTGTCCCGTCTCGTGGAACAGCGAGGTCGGTCGATACAGGTTATGGCGCACGATCTTGATCGCCGCCACGGGCATGATCGTGCCCGGTGCCCACAGCCGCACGCCGGCGCGCAGGATCGATGCACCGGTGCCCTTGTCCTGGTAGACCAGCACGCCAGGCACCGGCTTGTTCGCGCGTTGCAGGACCGGCGCCATGCTCGCCACGGCCAGCCGGTCGAGCGTCGACAGCGTCGCGCACAGCGACGGGCTCGTCCGCGAATTCACCGCATCGCCAAGGAAATCCAGGGTCGTATCGACCTGCACGTAGCGGTGCCGGAAGCGTTGCACCGCGGCGTTGGCCTGGACGAGCAGGGCAGGGGCGTTGCGGGCCTTCTGGATCAGTGTGGCGGTCGCATCGCCCAGCGCGACCAGGTCTTCCACCGTGGCGTTCATCTGGCGACGCAGCGGAACGCCGATCTCGCGCTCGACCGAGGTCCACGCCGCGAGCGACGCGAAGTCTTCCGCATCGCGAAACGTGCGTGACGCCGCCAGCCAGTGCGCGACCTGGCGTTCCAGGTCGGCGATGACCAGGCGGTGGTCGATGGCGGACACGTTGCTCATTTCCGACCCTTGCCCGACGCCACGCTGATCGCGATGGAGGGTGTGCCGCGCAGCGCGGCCTCGGCGCTGGCCGCGGACGTGGCCTGTGCGAGCGCGTCGAGGCCCGGCACGGCGGTGAGGCGGATGCGTACGGTGACACCGGCATCGGGATGGGCCGCGGCCCGTGCGAACGCTTCGCTGTTGTCCTTCACCCAGGCCGCCAGCGCAGGCAGCACCCAGCTTTCCACGCGACGGCGCAGGCCCGCGACGACATGGCCCGGCAAGGCGTGGCCAGCCGACGGCGCGAGTTCCTCGTTGTCTTCGCTGTCCTCGTGGACGAGGCGCAGGTGGCCATGGGGCGCGGCGGCGGAGGGCTGGGCCGACGTGCGGTAGAGCGTCGACAGGGCCTGCAACAGTGCCGCGGGACCGCGACCCTGGCGGATGCTCTCGGCAAGGCCCTGCGCATCGGCTTCGGAAAAATACAGGCCGACGGTGATCGTCGACCGACGCAGGTTGGCCACCGTCCATGCGCGGCTCGGCGCGAGGCGGGCCGCCGCTGCGCGTGGCGCGGCTTCCGACAGCACCAGGGCACCGGCCGCCCCGATCGGTTCGATCAGGTAGAAGCGCTGGCCGACGGCGATCCGCGTACGGGACTGCAGGAACGCCGGTGCGGTGGCGACGCCGAGCTTCGGCTCGTGCAGCAGCAATCCCGCCGCTTCAGGCGTCAACGGATGCACCTGCGACGACGCGGCATGGCCGCTGCCGCCGTTGGCGCGGTCCACCCGGAGCATGCGTGGCAGGGTGGTTCCCGCGACGGCTTCGTAGATATGCAGCCGCGCACGGACCGGGAAGGTCGCGCCGGCAGCACGCAGCACGGCCCCGACGGTCGTGCCGCCAAACGTCGGCAACGCGTCGGCGATCTGCGCGGTGATCTCCACCTCCGGCGTGCGACTGTATTTGCGATAGGTACGAACGCTGCGCGGGCGTCGCGCGACGAAGGTGCCACCCAACGACGGTGCCTGGCGCAGGGCGGCGCGCACGAAGCGTTGCGGGAAGTGCGTGGCCACCGCTTCGCCGAACGCATCGGCGGTGGCGAGCTGGGTCAGGTCTTCGTTGTCGAAGATGTATTCCTCGCTTTCAGCAAGACGCCGCGTCGTGTCCTCGACCACGCTGGCCAACGCGACCGGGCCGGCCTCGTCGATGCGCGATGCACTGGTTTCACCGTTCGTTTCCAGTTGGACCAGGCGCAGGCCGGTGTCGACGATCGCGCTCGACAGCGGTGCGGTGAGCGTTGGGCCGACCCAGCCGCGGATCACCTGGCCCAGGTAGCGTGCGAGGAACTGGACGACCTTGGGCCGGCCGACGAGCTTGATGCCAAGGCGCAGTGCACCCAGCAGCGCTGGCACGAACTGTTCGATCGCGGGAGCGAGGTCCTCTTCGTCGCGCGCCGTGCGGATCCGGTCGATCAGCTCACCGCGTGCCTCGGCGAGGCGCTCGAGGGCCCGGCCGTCCGCCGGCGCTTCGCGGTCGGCGTCTTCATAGGTTTCGCCGGCAAAGTTGTTCGCCGAATCGGAGACCAGGGCTTCGGCCAGCGACGCATCGAACGATTCGGCGAGTGATGCCGGGTCGGCCAGGCTGGCGGGCGAAGCGACGCCTTCATAGGCGCCGCCGCCTTCCTGCCATGTTTCGGAAGCGATCTGCTTCGCCAGCGCCCGTGCACTGGGTTGCAGCGCGACCGGAAGCCGGCCGATCGCAATGGAAAGGACCCGCTTCAGCAGCGGGTTGATAAGCGCGCGAAGCTTCTGCAGCACCGGCCCGAGCAGGGTGCCGGCGACCTTGCCGACCACCGAGCCCACGCCTTTCGCGGCCTTCGCCACGAATTTGACCGCGCTCTTGGCCTTCTTGATCAGGGAGCCAAGGAACTCTTCGCCGGCCGGGGTCAGTTCGCCCGGCTGGGGATCCAGCCGATCCAGCGCTTCACCGAGCTGGTCTTCCGACATGGCGTCGATGTGCTCGCCCGCGAGCCCGGCTTCCAGCGATGCGAGGTATTGCTGGGCTTCGAAGCGGACGGCGGAGAGTTGCGCATCGCCATAACGCTCGCGCTCGGCGGCCGACGCGGGCGATTCGTCGGTGAAGCGGTCGGCGATGGCCTGCTCGGTTTCTTCGGCGAGGAAGGCGACGGCGCCATCGAAGGCTTCGTCACGCAGCTGGGCAAAGGCTTCCATCAACATCCTATCGGTCTCCGATTCGGATACCGGCATCCCGGCCGCTTCGGCGAAGGGCGTGTAACTCACCTCGTACGACGACGGCGCTTCCGTCGTGGCCGTAACGTCCTCCGATGCGTAGACAGCCTCATCGAAGGGGTTCCGCTCGGATTGCTGGTCGATCGTCATGGGAGGGCTCCACGCGGGTAGCAGGTGGCGCCAGTCGACCACAGGGGCCATCCACGGCTGTGTGCCGGAGCGTTGCGTGGGTGCTGCCGGTGCGTGGGCGGTGCATCACGGCGTCGTGGCGTTTGCAACGCGGTGGCATGGACGTGCCGTGCAACGGGCGTCTTCGCTGCGTCGCGCCGGCGTCCGCCAGGCGTCCACGAAACGTCCGGGATGACGCATGGCGTCAGCCCGATCGACCCAGCCCCACCACGCGCTCGGCCAGCGCCGGATCGGGCGCGACGCCCAGCTCGCGATCCAGCTGCGCGGCCAGCGTGCGAAAGCAGCGCACGGCGTCGTACCGGTTGCGCTGGGCGAGGTGCGCGTCGATCAGGGCCTCCGCCGCGGATTCGCGCAGGGGATCGGCGGCCATCGCCGCGGCGCCGGCCTGGATCGCCAGCGCGTGCTGGCCTGCGGCGAGCATGCTGCGACAGATGGCTTCCAGCGCCTGCACGCGCAGGAGGTGGAAGGCTTCCTGTTCGGGCAGAACCCACTCTTCGTACCAACCGGGGAGGATGTCGTTCGAGAGCAGGGCGATCTCTTCCAACGCCACGGATTCCCCGGCGAGCGCACGCGCGGCGACGGCGTGCGCCGTTTCGAGGTCGCAGTCGGCATCGAGGACGAGGTCGTCGCCCAAGGTGGAAATCCAGCCCCCGGGAACGTGCCACAGCGCGCGGCGCAGGTTGGCGCGACCCGCGTCGTCCGGCATGTCCGGCCAGAGCTGGGCCGCCGCGACGCCACGCGGCAAGGGCTGCCGTTTCAGGGCCAGGTACGCCAGCAGGCGCCGGCCGGGCAGGGACAGCCGCATCATCGGGTACACGCCAAGGCGCCCGAGGATGGCAATGTGACGCGCGATACCGTCGGCGATCTTTTTCACCACCAAGCGCCCCCGCGGCGCGTGACTGCCACGCCGATCGTAAGCGGTGGATGAGGCAGCGGGCGTGGCGCACTTGCCGCGACTGCACGTATGGTTCGCCCCCAAGCGCAGGAACATACGCCTCGGTGGGGAAGGGGGCGATATAACTTTCGGTCTAGTGGGCACGCAGGGCGCGTCGTGAGCCGGGGCATAGACCCTCCGACCAATCGCGAGCGGCGGAGCAGGGCGCCAGAATGGGCCGCCTCCACACTGAGTGCGATCCATGCGCACCGTACTGATGTGCCACGCCGACGACAGCTTCGACCGCCAGGGCCTGGCGGCATGGCTGGCATCGTTTTCCGACCTCGCCGGACTGGTCCTGATCGAGGAGACCGGCGTGCAGAAGCGGGCGCGCGTACGCCGCGAGCTGCAACGCGTGGGTCCGTTGCGCTTCCTCGACGTCCTTGCGATGCGCTTCTACTACCGATTCCGGCTCGCCGCGGCGGACCATGCGTGGATGGACGCCAGCCTCGCGGCGCTCCGCAACCGTTTCGGCGACGTGTCCGGAGTGCCCGAGCTGCGCGTCGCCAACGGCAACGCGCCGGAAGTGGCCGCCTTCCTGGCCGAGTGCAAACCGGACCTCATGATCGCCCGCAGCAAGCAGCTGCTGGCACGACGCATCTATCGGGTTCCCAAACACGGCTGTCTGGTAATGCATCCTGGCATCTGCCCCGAGTACCGGAATGCCCACGGCTGTTTCTGGGCATTGGCCGAGCGTGACCTCGACCGCGTGGGACTCACGCTGCTGCGCATCGATGCCGGCATCGACACCGGTCCGGTCTATGGGTACTTCACTTATCCCTTCGACGAGGCGAACGAATCACACGTCCGCGTGCAGTACCGCATGGTCCTCGAGAACCTCGATGCACTGGCCCAGCGCATGCGCGACATCGTCGCCGGCACGGCGCGGCCGGTCGACGTCGCGGGCCGGCAAAGCGGCGTATGGGGCCAGCCCTGGTTGAGCCGCTACCTGCGCTGGAAACGCGCCGCGCTCGACAGGCACCCCACCGCGGTGCCCGCCGAATGAGCCTCGCCACGCTCATGTACCACGACGTGGTGGCCGCGGGCCGCTGGGACGATAGCGGTTTTCCCGGCAGCGCAGCGGCGCACTACAAGCTCGACGTCACCGCCTTCGACGCGCATCTGGACGCCCTGTGCGCTGCAGGAACGCCCTTCGCCGATCCGAACGCCGTGGCGGCCGGTACCTTCGAAGGCTGTCTGCTGACCTTCGACGATGGCGGCGCAAGCGCCCGCTCCACCAGCGCGGTCATGTTGCAAAGGGGCATCCGCGGAGCCTTCTTCATTACTACCGCACGCATCGGCACGCCAGGCTTCGTCACCGCGGAAGACCTGCGTGCTATGCACCAGGACGGGCACCTGATCGGCAGCCATTCGCATACGCATCCGGCGAACATCGCCCAGCTCGATACGCGCGCCTTGCACGAGGAATGGCGGCGAAGCGTCGATACGCTGGAAGAGGTGCTCGGCGAAAAAGTGCTTACCGCATCCGTGCCGGGCGGCTTCATGTCGACGTCGGTGTTGCATGCCGCGGAAGCCGCCGGCATACGCACGTTGTTTACCTCGGAGCCCACCACGCACGGGCAGCACGTCGGGACCTGTGCCGTGCTGGGTCGCTACGCCCTGCTGCAGGACTCCGCACCGGCCATGGCCGTGGCACTCGCCAGTGGCGAGGGTGGGGCACGACTGAAGCAGTGGGCGGCGTGGAACGTCAAGAAGCCGCTGAAACGCTGGGCCGGCCCGGTCTACCGCTTCGCCCGCGAGCGCCTGTTGCACGATCGCATGCAGGCCTGAGGTTCGGTCGCGCCCGCATCACGCAGGCGCGACCGGTTGGATCACTTCCTCCCGATGCCGTTGGCCATGCGGGCCACCCAGCGATACAGGAAGATCACGATCAGCGCGAAGACGATGCCGCCAATCCACTGCGCCTTGCCGCCGAAGTCTTCGCCCACCAGCGCCAGTGGCGCCTGCAGGTTGCTGAAACCCAGCTTGTCGGCGAAGGCGACGATCGCGGCGATCACCACGCCGATGATGCTCTCGCCGACGATGAGGCCCGAGGCGAGCAGCACGCCGAGCTGCTTCGTGCTCTCCGGACGTGCCGAGCGATCGGCGCGGCGGTCGAAGTACCAGCCGACGACCGAACCCACGACGACCATCAGGGTGCTCACGGTGGGCAGGTAGATACCCAGGCCAACGGCCAGCGGCGGCATGCGTGCGCCCTTGGTGGTGCGCGCGAGGATTTCATCGATGGCGATGATGGCGATACCGATGCCGACGCCGATCTCGATCAGGCTCCAGTCGATATTGCCGGTGATAACGCCCTGGGCCAGCGCGGAGATCAGGCCTGCCTGCGGCGCCGGCAGTGCGTGGGCACCCGCGCCTGCCACGCCGACGAATCCGTAGGCCCGGTTGATCAGGTCCAGCACCGGCGGGATGACCGCCGCGCCGGCGATCACGCCGATGACCAGCGCGACCTGCTGCCGCCACGGCGTGGCGTCGACCAGCTGGCCGGTCTTCAGATCCTGCAGGTTGTTGTTGGCGATCGCCGCGACGGTGAACACCACCGAGGTGATGAACAGCGCGAAGGCCACCATCGCCTTGCCTTCGGCGACGCCGACGTACGGCTTGACGAAGGCAACCAGCAACAAGGCGGCAGCGATCACCACGAGGATGCCCACGCCCGACAGCGGGCTGTTCGACGAGCCGATCAGGCCGGCCATGTAGCCACACACGGTCGAGACGAAGAAGCCCATCAACACGACGAAGGCGACGCCGCCGATGGCCAGCACGCCGACGTGGGCGCCGAGGCCCGCCGTATTGGCGAAGTAGCCAAGCAGCCAGGCAATCGGCACGAAGCAGGCCAGGGTGACCAGGCCGACGATGCCGATCGGGATGTCGCGCTCGGTGCGCGGCAGGGTGTCGGCGTTGCCGGCCTTGCGGACCCTGGCGGCGGCCATGGCCGAGGTCAGCCCAGTGATCACGGGCTTGACCAGCTTGGCCAGGGTCCAGATTGCCGAGACGCCGATCGCACCCGCGCCGACGAAGCGCACCTTGTGGCTCCAGGTCGCGTTGGCGAGGTCGGACATCGGCTGGGTCAGGTCGCCGAGCATCGAGAAGTGCGGCACGCCCCAACCCCAGCCGATGATCGCGCCGATCAGCATGGCGATGCCCACCGACAGGCCGACGAGATGGCCGATGGCGAACAGGGCGAAGGACAGGCTGAAGTCGAAGCCGCTGACGGCACCGCGGTCGTTGACGCGGAAGTAGCGGACGAAGTCGCTGGCGAACACCTGGGTGGCGACGATCACCGCGAACACGGCCGACGCGATCGATCCCCACAGCACGGCCAGCAGGCCGGCACGGCTTTCGTCGACGCTGTTGGCATCCGCGTCGTCGCCGCTACCGACCTTCAGCACCTCGGCGCAGGCGAGGCCTTCGGGGTAGGGCAGGTCGGAGTTGGTGACCAGTGCACGGCGCAGCGGGATCGAATACATCACGCCCAGCACGCCGCCGAGCGCGCATACGGCGAAGGAGGTCCAGAACGGGAAGTCCGCCCACCAGCCGATCATGATCATGCCGGGCAGCACGAAGATGATCGACGACAACGTGCCCGCCGCCGAAGCGATGGTCTGCACGATGTTGTTTTCCTGGATGGTGGAATCCTTGAATCCGCGGAGCAGGGCCATGGAGATCACCGCCGCGGGAATCGAGGTGGCAAAGGTGAGGCCGGCCTTCAGGCCGAAGAACACGTTGGCGGCGGTAAACACCACCGTGATGATCACGCCGAGGACCAGGCCGCGAACGGTCAGCTCCTTGCGATTCTCGGTTGGGAGGTTGGTGCCGCTCACGAAAGTCGTCCGTTCATGTGGTGTCCCCTTGGTGCGCGCCTTGGTCGGCGTGGATACGTAAGGCCCGCCACGGACGGCAAGCCAGCGCGTAGGGTTGCCGGATTTGGCGGGAATCGCAATGGGGCGGCGGGGCTGGGGACGTCGGAAGGCTTATTGCCGGGCGCCGAGGCGCGTGTTATTCACTTGCATTGGGAAAGTGAATAGAAACAACGGGACTGGGGCGTTCCTGCGGATGGGCACGGGATGAACCATCGTTCGCAGCGTAGTGATGGAGAACTCGAATGAGCGCACAGACTCTTTCCGTCAGTCCCGCCCAGGGAACGCGACGTGCCGGCTGGTTGGCGATCGTCAGCGGCATCGTCGGCCTGGCGGCCTTTGCATGCCTGATCGTGTTCCTGGTGATGCGGCCCGCCGACCGGCAGACCGCACACATCCTGCTCAGGAGCCATGACGCGGGAGTCATCGTCCAGTCTCTGTGCCTGATCCCCCTGGTGCTCGCACTGAGCGCCATCGCTCGTCGGCGTTCGCCAGGTTCGGGGAGGGGCGGGGCGATCGCGGCCGTTGTGTTTCTCACCCTTATCGTTGCCCTGATGGTGCTGGGCTCCGCCAGCATCGTCGCGGATGTGCTCTACATGGTTCCCCAGGGCGCGCTTGGCGTATGGCTCATCGTCGTCTGCGGGCGGAACACGATCGGGCTGTCGAAAGGCCTTCGCTGGCTGGGCGTCGTGGCGGGAGTAGGGCTCGTGTTGGTCGGTGTTTTCCCGATCGGTTACGCATGGTTCGTCGACCCGGCCATCCTGCACGGCCCTATTTCCGATAACGGTCACGCGCCTGCGGGAACCGAAAAGGCGAACCAGATCATCCATATCCTGCTTGCCGTCGGCACGCTGATTGGTTGTCCGACGTATCCGCTTTGGAGTGCTCTAACTGGGCGTTGGATGCTTTTGAGAGGCCATCGATAAGCATGCGCGGAGCCGACTGTCCCGGACAATCTTCGGTGAGAAGCCGTTGACCATGAGGGCGTTGCTCACGTGCGGCTTGGTTTCCACTCTGTTAGCCGGGTGTGCTTCGAGCAGGCCATCTGAGCTTGCGCCACCATCTGCTTTCTCGCTTGTGGTTGACGACAACCCGAGCGACCAAAGGTTTGACGTTCATCTCGTTTCGCACGCGTCGCAGGCGCTTTGCATGAGTGTCGACAGCTGGCCTGGGTCAGGCCAACGGCCTCCTGGTTTTTTTGGTGCCGAAGTCAGTGCCTCGGACGGGGTCCACAAACTGAAGCCAACGGGCGATATGTATTGTCCCGGCGGATGTGGCACGGTCCGGATCGAGCCTGGGGCGTCGCTCGATGGAAGCATTCCTTACGACAGCTTCGAGAACGGCGAGCAGATATCCAGGGATTCACGGCGGTCGCTGCACTGGGAGGTACGGCCGAGAATCTGCGGGCGCTAGGCGAGCATCTTTTGATAAAGATGGGTCGGTCGGTAGCTTTGGACGCAACGAGACAGGGCGTTCGGCCTACACCGGAATCCATCCATATATGCGCATAATGTATATTATGTCGTCTAAGGACTACACGAGAATCAGGGATTCCCTACGTCATGGATCCGTCCCCGGTAACGCAGGCTTTCGCTTTTGACCGCTGCGGCGTGCCGCCCCAGGCACTGGCCAGAACGTTCTCCATAGCCAGGAGAGCTTTGCCTGCGTCGAACCAGTCAACGGACATTACGTTTAAGACTTGGCCGCTAGACTGAGCGGTTAACCATCAACGACCTTTCTACCAGCATCCTTGGGCAACTTTGCATCAATAATTTCTACCGGATCGAACACGTATTCACCGTTCAATAGCCGCACGACTCCGACTACGTCGATCGGAAACTTAGAGATGCACAGAAACTGTTGATGCGTCGCTTGGCATCGTCGTTCTTTCGCGGCGTAAAACGCCTTTACGGAAGGTTGTTCGCCATGTCTTCCAATACTGATCAATCGGCCGCCGCCGGGGCACTTCGCATCAGAAATAAATTCCCAGTGCGCTCCGTCTGATTCGTACGTTCCTGCCAATCGAACTCGGGCGCCTTCGTAGGCGTTCATGTGTGGCGCCAAGTCGCAAATGGAGACTTGGACTGGCCGCAAATTTTCTTGCGTGGATTCGTTGTTGGCGGAAGCATCGGCCGCCATGGTCAGGCCAACCACTCCAACGCAAACCAAATCGACCGTCGCACAGCCAGCTACAACCATAGCCAGTGCCGCCGCTCCAACGCGCAGGCGGTATCGATCGTTCCCCAGTGAATCACGGCCGTGTCCCCGCTCGAATCCGTAAGGCATTCCCTACCCCTCTCTGATGGAATCCTCAACACGTCTCTAGTATTTAGCACGGAAGGCGGGCGCCGCGTGCGTGCGTGCCACTAGCCAGCATGGAAGCAGCTCGTAAAACTCGGATCAGGCGGACCCGAGTAGAAGAAGCTCTTCTGGAATGCCTGGCTTGCCCACTCACGAGCAGCATCATCGCCCTCCGGTCCAACGCTGGCGGCAAGCATGGCGATGGCCTGGTCCAGGGTTTGCGCAAACTGTGAGCCGTCGGGCGTACCCATGCGCAGCAGGCGGGTGTACCTCAGTCGTCCAGCGGGATCGATTTGGGCGAGGTAGACCTCATAGCCGGCGGGGTATGGCGGGTTGTAAGTCGAGAGCATGGCCTCGACCGCCTGCCAGCTCCCGCGGTCGATGGCGGCCTTACCCAGGCGCATCGCATCGTCGCGATAGGCCCTGCCTTCGGCATCGCTGAGGTGGCGACCTGGAAATACAGGTGTGAGGAGGCACGCGGCCGCAGTATCGTCGCCCTGCTCCGCCGCCACCCGTGCGAACTCGTAGATCCGTCCGTTTGCGAGGAGCGCATCCGTGCCCTCGCACGCGTTGGCGGAGGCCTCGACCCGCTGGATGTTCTGCGCCACCTCATCAAGGAGCTTCGCCTGCCTCGCCTTTCCGGCCTCTCCTTCCGCCTCGAAGTAGCCGCTGCTCGTGGTCAACCAGTCCTGCCTGCGGGCCAGGTGATCCAGCGACTCACGGACCGTAGCGGTGTGGAGGCACGCCGCAGCTTCGCCAAAGAGCCTTTCCGCGGCGATGGGGTTCCCGGACGCCGCTTCGCCGTACAGTCTGGCAAAGGAGGTGCGCAGCGGCACGCCCTGGGGTGGAAGCGCCGTTGATGCTTCGCCTGGCGAAGCTCCCGCAACGGCTTCACCTGACCGTGGGCGCGCGTCGCTATCGCCTGTCGAATGGCTTGTTCGCAAGACCAGCGCTGCGGTGCCAACTGCGACCGCAGCTGCCAACGCTATGACCAGGATGAGTCGTCGATTCATTGTTTCTAGGGCGCCTTCGGTTGTCGGTCAGAACGACCCGCAGTCCACTACAGGAAGATAGAAGCCGCTTGATCCACCGATCGTCCGCTTATCTAAGACCAAAGTTGAACACACAGTCGGCATCGGCAGGCCGACCCGCTACCGAGGCATAGGTGATGCCCAGGGTGACCTTGCCGACGCGACCTTCCATCGCCCGCGCATGCGGAGCCGGCCCGCGTGGTGGTGACGGAGATGGCGCAGGCGCCGTCACCGCGGCAAACACGTCATGCATTCCGTAGCCGGCCTTCAGCGAATCGACTTTTACGCACGCACCAGGGCCCACGGTTCCGGTGATGCGACCGACCTGCGTCGGTGTGTCCGGTTCGACATACAGGTTCGACAACGACGTTCCGTCATCGAAGAGGACGTCACTCCCACGAAGGGTTCCACGGGAATCCCCCGAGGCGACGAGTGAGACGCCGTGGCTGGCGAGGGTCTCGGGCAGTCGAGGCGATGCGAGGCCTTCCTGACCTACGGCATCAACGAATGCCGAAAAGGTTTCGAAACGTACCTCGGAGCGCGCCTGGGCACAGGTCACGGTCAATGACACGAATGCGCACAGGAGCATTGTCACTTTTGAAGATGTTTTGCTCATCAGCCGTCCCATGCTGTCTGCTTCATTCCAATTTGATATATAGCGTGTTCGCGCCGCCAAGACACAGCCGCCACGAGGCACAGCCATGATGACCGAAGCGCGCTGCCGATGTAACGCCGTGACCTGCCGGGTAGATGGCACTCCCTTGCGGTGTGGCATCTGTCATTGCCTCGATTGTCGGCGCCGAACGGGCGCTCCCTTCGTGGTCTTCGTCGTTTTCCGATCTTCGGATGTAATCGTCACCGGTGCAACAAAGCAGGTGGAAAGCAGGACGGACCGCCGGGAAGCGTGCGCGGCCTGTGGATCGGTGATGTTGTGGGCCGATGACGATGCACAGGAAATCGAGCTCTACGCCGGTCACTTCCCCTCAGCAGGACTTTTTGCGCCGGGGTACGAGGTGTGGACCCAGCGGCGAGAGCCCTGGCTGCCGCCCCTGCCCATCCCTCAGTACCCGCGCGATCGTCGCTGAGCTACAACGGCGGCGCAAGCACCCCCGGTGCCCACTCCGCCGCCTTCCTGTGCCGCAGCTGCGTTTCCGTCAGCGTATGCACCTTCCCTGTTCCATCGTGCACACGCGTGGCGCAGGCCTTGGGTTCGGTAGCCGCGGCCTTGTCGTAGTCGCGCAGCATGGCTTCGCGGATCTCGTGCGGCGCCGGCGAATGCCGGTCGCTGGGCGGGAGATTGACCATCACACCTCACCTCTCTCGGGCAGGTAGATACACAGCACCTTGTGTTCGACGTCGTCGTCGGCCAGGGGAAGGCTGTCGCCTTCGAGCAAGGCATCGTCGAGGGTCAACGACGTGGCTTCACCGGGGCCGGCGCGGCGCAGCTCGATCGCATACGTCGCTGTCAGGTGCCGGTACGTCATCGTATAACCCTCCCACCTCGCCGGCACGCGGGGCGCGATACGCAGGCGGCCTTCGACGAGCGACAGGCCGAGCAGCGATTCAATCAGCAGCCGGTACATCCAGCCGGCCGAACCGGTGTACCAGGTCCAGCCACCACGGCCGACATGTGGGGCCACCGAATAGACGTCGGCGGCGAGCACGTAGGGCTCGACCTTGTATGTGTCGACCGACGCCGCATCCCAGGTATGCGCGGACGGCAGGATCATCCGTGCGAGGTCCCAGGCGTGTTCCGTCTGGCCCAGGCCTGCGAAGGCCATGGTCGCCCACACCGCGGCATGCGTGTATTGCCCGCCATTCTCACGCACCCCTGGGAGGTAACCCTTGATGTAGCCCGGATCCATGACCGTACGATCGAACGGCGGATCCAGCAGCTGGATCAGGCGCGCGGCTGGGCGTACCAGGTGCGCGTCGAGCGATTGCATGGCCTGGCGGGCGCGCCCGTCGGTGGCTCCCCCGGAAATCACCGCCCAGCTCTGTGCCACCGCGTCGATGCGACACTCGTCGTTGCTGGCCGAGCCCAGCGGCGTGCCGTCGTCGAACCATGCGCGCAGGTACCAGTCGCCGTCCCAGGCATGCGCTTCGACACTCGCGGCAAGGCGGTTCGCCTCGTCGGTACAGTGCGCCGCGAAAGCCTCGTCGCCGCGGCCTGCCGCCATCGGCGCGAATTGCCGAAGGACGTGGATGAGGAAGAACGCCAGCCAGACGCTTTCGCCCTTACCGCCCTCGCCCACCCGGTTCATGCCGTCGTTCCAGTCGCCGCCACCCATCAGCGGCAGGCCATGCTCCCCGCGCGGCGTCGCGTGTTCCAGCGCCCGGACGCAGTGCTCGTAAAGCGTGCCCCGGATCCCGGAAAGACGCGGAAGGTCATAGACGGATTCCTCTTCGGGACGCAGGGCACGTGTCTCGAGATACTCGATCGACTCTTCGAGCACGGCCACGTCCCCGCTCGCAAGGACATAACGACTCGCGGCGAGCGGCAACCAGAGGAAATCGTCCGAGCAGGTCGTGCGCACGCCTCTCCCCGACGGCGGGTGCCACCAGTGCTGCACGTCGCCTTCGACGAACTGGCGGCCTGCGCAGGTCAGCAACTGCGCCCTCGCGATCGCGGGCGCGGCATGCTGGGCTGCCATGGAATCCTGCAACTGGTCGCGGAAACCGATCGCGCCACCGGATTGGTAGTACCCACTGCGTGCCCACAGCCGGCTCGCGATGGTCTGGTAGAGCAGCCAGCCGTTCGCGAACATGTCGATGGCCGGTTCTGGGCTTTGCACCTGTACCGCGCCGAGCAGACCATGCCACTGCGCACGTACGTCGGCGAGCTCACGCGCCGCGGCGCCGTCCTGGCGGAAACGATGGACCAGCTCACGCGCTTCTTCCGCGTTGGCGCCCATGCCGAGCCGGAAGACCACGTCGCGCGACTCACCCGGTGCGAGGGGAATGCTCACGCGCAAGGCGCCGCACGGGTCCAGCCCTGCCCCGACCCGGTTGGTCCAGCCCTGCCGCCGCATGGCTAGCGGCGACGAGGCGCGACCGTTGCGGCCGAGGAAATCGCCACGGTCGCCACCCATCTCGCGGTCGGCGTCGCCAATATCGAAGAACGCGATCCGACCGGGGAACTCGCCGTTATAGGCATTGCGTGCGAACAAGGCCCCGGTGCTCGGGTCGACCTCGGTCACCACGTGCATGGCGTTCTTCTCGCGGATGTCGCCGAGCACCCACTCCACGTAGGCCGTCGCCGTGAGCAGGATCGGGTCGACACCGTGGTTGGTGATGCTGAGCACCTGGAACCTGACGGGGGCGTCGCGGGCGACGAATACCTCCAGCCGCGTCGCCACGTTGCGCTCCGTGTGTTCAAACACGGTGTAGCCGAAGCCGTGGCGGGTGGTATAGCTGCCCTCCCCGCGCATCGGCAACGCCGACGGCGACCAGGCGTGGCCGGTCGCCTCGTCGCGCAGGTAGAGCGCTTCGCCACAGGCGTCTTCCACCGGATCGTTCTGCCACGGCGTCAGCCGGCAGCCGTGCGCGTTGCCGGCCCACGTATACGCGCTGCCGCTTTCCGAGATGACGCTGCCGAAGCCGGCGTTGGCCAGGACGTTGCACCACGGTGCTGGCGTGGCGGCACCCTGCTCCTGCACGATCACGTATTCCGTGCCGTCGGCGGAGAACGCACCGCTGGCCTGGGTGGCGGCGAGTGCGCGCTCAGGCACGCCCGGCAGCCACCCCGCCGGTGCGGCGATCGGCGGACGAGGCTCGACATGATGCCGTTCCATCTGCTCCTGCAGGGAGCCCAGCGTATCCACGACGACGATGCGTGCGCTCGCTTCCATCACCAGCCTGTCTTCGTACGACAGGGGTTGTGCCGCGCGGATGTACACGCCGCCGGGGCGATCCAGCAGGCTCGCCTCCGCACCGGAGGCGAGCAGTCCGATCAGTGCATCGTGCAGGGCCTGGCGGTAGCCGGTGCTGTCTTCGTTCCAGATCACCAGGTCCACGGCGAGCCCACGCAGCCGCCAGTATGCGGTGGCGCGGATGAGGTCGCGGGCGATATCAAGGCGTGCGATGTCGCCGATGCGGAGCAGGACGATGGGCAGGTCGCCCGAGACGGCCTGTCCCCAGAGTCCGGACTGCCCGCGGGTGTTCGCTGCGATGAGCGATGGGGCCGCGCGCATGGCCGTGTTCGCGTAGATGATCGAGGTAGCCATGTGCTCGAACAGCTGCGCATCGGCCAGCGTGGCATTGGCCTGGCGCAAGTTCACCTGGCTATGCGTCCAGGCGAGGTCGAACACACGGTCGCAAAGATGGCGGTCGCGGTATTTCTCGATGAGCCGCATGCAGTGGCTGCGTTCGTCGCCGATGCCGGTGACGAAATCGAGCGTCGCGGTCTGCTCGGGCTCGAGGGTGATGCGTACGCGGATCGCCACCACGGGATCCAGCACCGGCCCCGCGGTGCCGGAAAGACGGCGGGTCGCGGGCGACAGTGCGACCGGATCCGCCGTGCTGCGGCCACGGCCGATGAACTGGGCACGGTCGGTCTCGTAAGAGATTTCGTCGATGTCGGCATCGTGGACGGCGACCAGGTGGCACATCCACGGCGACTTCTCCGCCGAGGAGCGCGGACGTCGCGTGCAGAGCAACGCCTGCACCGATGGCACGATCTCGGTGGTGACGAAGAGCTTGCTGAAGGCGGGGTGCGCGGTATCGCTGGCGGGATCGGCGAGCACCACCTCGGCGTAGCTGGTCAGTTCCACCGTGCGCCGGGTCTTGTGGCGATTGGTGATGCGGGTACGGCGCAGCTCGATGTCGTCCTCGGGCGAGACGACGATCTCCGTATGCGTTTCGAAGCCCCGCTGGCGTACGCGGAACTCGGCGCGTGACTCGGCGAAGATGGCCTCGAAGCGTTCCGTTTCGCGCATCACGGGCTGGTAAGCCGTGCTCCACACTTCGTCGTTGGACGGATCGCGCAGGTAGCAGAACATGCCGTGATGATCGCGCGTGAGGTCCTCGCGCCAGCGTGTCACCGCCATGGCATCGCGCCGGCTGTAGCCGCTACCGGCGCTGCTCACCATGACGTGGTAGCGACCGTTGGACAGCAATTGCACCGCCGGGCGCGGCCGGTTCGGATCGGTGAACAGGCGCAGCCGCGACTCGGGGGCGGCGGCCTGCTGCACGCTGTCGCCGATGCCCGTGTGCTTGAGGTATTCACTGGAGGAGAAAGGTACCCGTTCCTGCAAGAGCAGCGTGGTGGCCATCACGTTGGGGTCCGACTCGAACCGGCGGCGCATGGGCTGGTCGAGCAAGGCGTGGCCGATCGCCAGCAGCGACATGCCCTGGTGGTGCGACATGTAGGACTGCACGACCGCCGCATCCTGCCCCGGACGCAGCCGCGAAGGCGTGTAGTCGACCGCTTCGTACAGCCCGTAGCGACCGGCCATGCCGGCCTCGGCGAGGCGCCAGAGATTGCTGGTGGCCGCCGCCGGCGACACCATCAGCGCGAGCACGGTCGCGTACGGCGCAATGACGAGGTCGTCGCCGAGGCCACGTTTCAGGCCCAGCCCCGGCACGCCGAACGCACGGTACTGGTAAGTCATCCGCGCGTCGACGGCGTTGTACCCGGATTCGGACACGCCCCAGGGGACGCCGCGTTGCTTGCCGTACTCGATCTGCCGTGCCACGGCATTGCGCATGGTCTCGTCGAGCAGGCTGCCTTCGTACGTCGGCATGACCAGGCCCGGCATCAGGTACTCGAACATCGAGCCTGTCCAGGACAGTAGCACCGGCAGGCCGTCGGCCGTGGTCAGCAGGCGTCCCAGCGAGAACCAGCTCTCCTGCGGCACCTGTCCCTGGGCGATCGCTACGAACGTGGTCAGGCGCGATTCGGATGCAAGCAGGTCATAGAAGGACACGTCCAGCGCATGACGCTCGAGGTCGTAGCCGATCGAGAACAGGTGCCGGTGCTCGTCGTACATGAAGGTCTGGTCCATCACGGCGAAGTTCGCCGCATCGGCCGCGGCGGCTTCGAGCAGGCGGACCTGCGAACGGGCTCGCTCACCGCGCTCTGTACCTTCTTCCGTGGCGATCTGGGCGAGCGACGGGATGGATAACGTACCCACCCCTGCGCCATGCCACGACGTCGCCTCGGCAACGAGGTCGGCGCATTGCGTCGCCAGCTGTCCTAGCCAGAAGGCGGCATCGTCGGCGGTCTCCAGCGATAGCGACGCGTGCAGCGCTTCGGCGCGGGCACGCTGGTCCAGCGCGAATTCCAGCACCTCGCTCATGGACGCGGGCGGTGCATCGATGGCCATCGCAAGATCGCTCGACCAGTCGCGCAACCCCACCGGACTGGCGATCGTCAGCGCCGACTCGAGCACGCCGAGCGTATCGCGCAGGCCGCCGATCGATTCGCGCCGGAACACGGGTTCGTCGACCAGCGCCAATAAGCCACGCTGCAGGGTGATCAGGTGCCCTGCGAGGTTGCCGCTATCGACGCTGGAAACATAGCGGGGATGCAGTGGCTGCAGCGTCTCGGTGTCGTACCAGTTGAGGAAGTGGCCCCGGTACCGCTCGAGCTGGCCAAGCGTCCCCAGCGTGGCGCGGACGCGTTCGAGGACGCGGCCGGCACCCAGGTAGCCGAAGTCGTACGCGGCGAGGTTGGCCAGCAAGCCCAGGCCGATATTGGTCGGCGAGGTGCGCCGCGCGACGTGCGGCTGCGGAACCATCTGCAGGTTATCCGGTGGCAGCCAGTGATCGTCGGGCCCACCGTGTGTATCGAAGAACGCCCACGTGCGTCGTGCCAGATGGCGCAGGAAGGTGAGATCGGTGTCGCCGGGCGCGTAGCGTCGACTCGTCGGCGACCGGCTGACCCACCACGCGATCACGGGCGAGATCGCCCACAGGAGCAGCCAGGGCAGCGCCACGGCCACGACCATGGGCCGCAGGATGATCAGCGGCACCGCCACGGCGAGGGCCGCCGCGGGGCCGGCCCACAACGCGGTCCACGGCACGCCCCGGTGGTCACGGCCGAGCTTTGCCACGACGCTCGAAGAACGCCACTCGAGCAGGTGTCGCCGGCTGATCGCGACGCGCCAGACGGATCGGAACATCGCGTCCAGGCCCGAGTGTGCGTCATGCGGTAGCGATGCGATCGCCAGCAGGAGCCGGGCAGCATGGTTGCCCAGCGCGGCAAGCGCGACATGCGCCTGTTGCCGCCAGCCGATGTCGCGCGGCTTGCGCACGGCATCGAGGGTGGCCTGCAACAGGATCGGCAGCAGCGCCATGGAGAGCACCGCGAGCGTCCAGGTCACCACCGGCGCGACCGCGAACCAGCCCACGACCAGCAGGAGCAAGGTCGCCGCAGGGACGACACTACGGCGCAGGTTGTCGAAGATCTTCCAGCGGGACAGGCCGTCCAGGTCGTTGCGCCGCCAGCCCTCTGCCGACGGCACCACGGGTAGCAGCCAGGGCAGCAGCTGCCAGTCGCCACGCATCCAGCGATGGCGGCGCTGGCTTTCGTCGACGTAGCGGTCGGGCATGGCTTCGAAGACGAGCACATCGCTGAGCAAGGCGGACCGGGCCACGCAGCCCTCGATGAGGTCGTGGCTGAGCACGCGCTCGGGCTCGAAGCGACCGGCCATCGCATGCTCGAAGGCATCGACGTCGTAGATGCCCTTGCCGATGAAGGATCCCTCGTGGAAGAGATCCTGGTACACATCGGAGGTGGCGCGGGTGTAAGGATCGACACCGGCATCGGCGCCGTAAAGCCGGGCATGCAGCGAGCGCGCGAGGGCCGGCAGCGCGATGCCGACACGCGGCTGCATGATGCCGTAGCCCGACGCCACGACCGCATGGTTGGCATCGAATACCGGCCGGTTCAGCGGATGATCCATCGCGCCAACCAAGAGATGGGCCGTGTCGCGCGGAAGATGGGTATCGGTATCGAGCGTGATCACGTAGCGAATGGCCGGCAGCTCTTCGAAGCGTCCCACGATGAGCTGGAAGCGCTCCCTGCCCTGCCCTCTGAGCAAGGCGTTCAACGCGGCCAGCTTGCCGCGCTTGCGATCCGCACCGATCCAGCTTCGTTCGGTTTCGCTCCATTCGCGGGGTCGATGCAAGAGGAAGAACCGGTCAGTCCCGCCAGCGGCATAACGCGTGTTGAGCGCATCGACGCGCGCCTGCGCGTGCTGGAGTATCGCTGTATCGCCTGGCAGCGTTGGGGACATCGCGTCGGTAAAGTCGGTCAGCAGTGCGAACCGCAGGGCATCGTCGCGGTTCGCCAGGAACCGGATCTCCAATGCCTCCACCAATTCATCGACATCGCCCAGCTCGCCAAGCAGCGTCGGTACGACGACCAGGGTGCTGGCCTCGGCCGGGATGCCCTCGCTGTAATCCATGCGGGCAAGTCGGTCGGGATGGGTCAGCAAGGACGTCGCGAGGTTGAGCAGGCCAAGCGCGAACTGACTCGCCAGTATCGCGGCGCCCAGACCCAGCACCACGACCATCACGGCGCCCCGATCCGCGACGCTGCCTGCGCTCATCAGGGCGAACGTAAGCGCTGCCGTGGTCGTGACGAAGATCGCCAGTGAAAACGGGAATGGCGACCTGGGCAGTGAAGCGACACGCGCCTTCGTCCGGCCGCCGGCGATGCCTAACTGCTGCTTCAGCGCCGGCAGGCCGTCGCTCTTCAGGTGGTAGCCGACGTGCCGGGACAGGCCTGTGCCGGCCTGGCTTGCTTCCAAGACGGCGCGCGCGACATGCAGTTCGTCGAGCCTGCCCTTGCGCGCGAGTCGCTCGATCCGGTGGCGGTAGTCGTCGCGACTGGCGAAATCCATCCGTGCGTAGACGGCGGCGGGGTCGGCGCGCAAGGTCGCTTCGACCAGGCTGGTGCGCTCGACCAGCTTTTTCCAGTCGATCGTGGCGAGCGTGCGCAGGCTGCCGATGCTGTTGCCGATCGATACCTGCTGCGCGGCCTGCTGCTGCGACTCCATCTGGACGAGGTAGTCGATGCTCTGGCCGGACTCCGCGAGCCGCTGCTCGACCCAACCCAGCGGCATGGCAAGCGCCGGGCCCTGCCCCTGCAGCCGTCGGACGAGCTCGGCGACAAACGGCGCGCTCATCACGGGCGACGAGCGCGCCATGTCCGCGACGACGAGCACGACGTTCTTCGCGTCCTCGGCGGCTTTGCGGGTCATGGCGTTGGCCCATCGCGTCGCACGCCGACGGCCGGCCCGATCGAGCGTCACGCGCACGGCGATGCGGCGCAGGTTCTCGATCAGGGCGAGGCGCAGCATGATGGGCACGGCCCATAGCTCGCCGAGGTTCAGTGGCGCGATCGACTGATAGGAAACGAGGAAACGCGTGATGGCGGCCTCGTCGATGCGGCCATCGCCGTGGGCGATCACTTCCAGCGCGATGTCGTAGGCACGCGGCAAGCCCTTAGACGCGCCGTCGTCGAGCTGCACCAGCTCGCGGCTGTAACCGTCGGGGAAATCCCGCTTGGCCGTGCGGATCTGCTCCTCGATGAGATACAGGTTATCCAGCAACCATTCGCCGGCCGGCGTCGTCGCCTGGCCGTGTTCGCTCGCCAGCATGAGACCTCGGCAAGCGTCGAGCAGGGTTTCTTCGTTGTCCGCCAGGCGTGGCAACAGCCATTCGGGCGTACGCACCTTGGCGAGCCGGTGGCGGCTGGCGAGGATCGGCCCGTGGGCTTCCAGTTGGTCTGCGTTGAAGAGCTCCGCGCGTATGACAGGCTCACGCTCGATGCGTGCCGAGGTGCGTCTCCGGCGAACGCCAGCCAGGATCAAGTCCCCGCCGAACGTGGTGCGAGGATCTTCATGGATTTTGGTCCTGCGAGGGGGCGGCACGCTCCCGAAGCTGCCAGACTCCCACCCAGCGCGTTACGGCAGTGAGAGGGTCACGTGGCGACGGCAGGCGCAGGCCCGCACATGGCACCTGTGATGCACATGCGCCCTGCATATCCGTCCCGGCACAATGCTTGAGCCCTCGTCAGACGATTCGAGCCGATGCGCCCTTACCCGCTCCTGCTTGCCGCCCTCCTCTCCTGCGCCCTGCCCGCCATGGCGGGCGATCTCTCGCCGGGCCAGGCTGCTGTGCTGGCCTTCGCCCCCACTACGGAGCAGGCGCCCCGCGAGCCGATCCACGTTCGGGCCGCCCGATCCTGGCAGGCCGCGGCAGGATCCATGCCGTACGAAGCCTCCGTCGATGAATACCCAGCGACCGAGGCAGGCCAAACCGTAGGCCTGGTCACCACCTTCGGCTACACGAAGCTCCCGGCCGACCGTACGCGCCCCGTCGTCTTCCTGTTCAACGGCGGCCCCGGCGCGTCGTCCTGGTCGCTGCACCTGGAGGGCTTCGGGCCGGTCCGCTATGACCCAGGCCACGACGATTTCGCAAGCAACCCGGACACCTTGCTCGACGTCGCCGACCTTGTCTTCATCGACCCGCTGGGGACCGGTGCCAGCGCCCCGTTCCACGGGACCACGCCCAGGGCGGCATGGACGGCGGAAGGCGATGCCCGATTGATCCTCCAGGCGATGGACGCCTGGCTGGCCAACCACGGCCGCGAGGACGCCAAAGTCTTCGTCGTTGGCGAGAGCTATGGCACGGCGCGGGCGACGGCGATGCTGCACTTTGCATCCGCCGAGGACGCATCGCGCATCCACGGGGTCGTGCTGCTTTCGCTCGCGCTGGGTGGACTGCCCGATCCTGCGATGCAGGCGAGCGGCCGACTTCCCAGCATGGCCGCCACCGCGTGGTACCACCACAAGGGCAGCACCGGGCTGCCGTCGGGGGCTGATGCCTACGCCCGGGCGGTGGACACGTCGGCCGCTTCGCCAACACAGATAAGCGACTGGACCGGCACCGCTCCCACCGCCGGCGAAAAGAACACCGGCGTGCCCGAATCCCCCGCATTCCGGCACGACCTGCTCAAGGACCAGGGCCTGGTCGTCGGCAGCCTCGACACACGCGCCACCGCCGACAAGACCCTTGGCTCGCTGCCACCGCCGTACAACGACCCCGGCATGACCCTGGGCAAGCGGCCCTCCACCCTCATGGCGCGTTACCTGCTCACGCTCGGCTACCGCTCCAACGTTGCCTACCGCATGCTCAACCTCAGCATCAACAGGAGCTGGGACTACGGTGGCGGCCCGGACCAATGGCCATTCGCGGGCTACCTGGCAAGCGCGATGCAAGCCAGCCCGTCGCTCCGCCTGTTCACCGCCGGCGGCATCTACGACCTGAGCACGCCGGTCTACGCGGGCATCCTCACCCTGCGCCAGGCTGGCGTCCCCAGCGACCGTTGGAGCAGCCACGTCTATCCGTCCGGGCACACGATCGGGGAAGACCCGGCGCAGCGGCCGGTGCTCGCACGGGACTTGCGGGCGTTCATCACCAGGAGGTAGTCGCCAGCCACACGGGTGTGCTTACATGGCGATCGGACCTCGCGGTTTTCATGTCAGTCACGTCCGGGAGCGCGCATCCATGCTGGTGATCGCAGGTCTCTGGGGAATCATCGCTGGCGCGGTCGTCACCCGCCTGCTGGCCCTCCTGCTTGGCAAGACATCGCGAGGCCGATGGTCCGCGTTCGCGTTGTCTTCCCTGATCGGGATTCTTTGCGCTGGCTACTTCGTCACGTCGACGCCCGGCGACGTTCCAGCCTTAAAGCTGTGGATCCTGGCGATGCTCGACGGAAGCCCGGCGACCGCCTTCATCGTGGCCTGGATTCTCGCCGCGCTCGCCGTGACCGTCACGCTAACGGCGCGATCCCGTCGTTAGGCCGAGTCAGCCTGGTCATCACCGTTGGCGGATGTCAGAAGGTGAACTGCCGACGGCCCCTTTGCGCGCCACCGATGCCGGACAATAATTGGCGCCCCGCCTGCCTTGGAATGCGTATGCCGTCGCCTGCCCGCCGCTTGCCCGTCGCAGTGGCTCTTCTTGCGTGTGCGTCAGCTTGCGTCGCTGCGGCGCCGGCGGCGAAGCACCCGGGCGGAGTCGATGCCGCGCAGGAGGCCACCGGCGTGATCGCACCGCCGACCGACCGCGCATTCGCGGGACAGATCACGCTCGACGTGGATGCCACCGACACGGCGCAGAAGATTTTCCGGGCACATGAAGTGATACCGGTCCAGGCCGCAGGACCACTCACGCTGCTCTACCCGGAATGGGAGATCTCCAGTCATGGCCGCACCGTCTCTGCGGCAAGCCTGGCCGGCCTGGCCATCACCGCCAACGGCGTGCCTATTCCCTGGACGCGTGACGCCGTCGATATGCACGCGTTCCACCTCTCGGTTCCGGAAGGCACCGGCTCGTTGATGGTCGACCTGCAATACATCACGCGCGTGGATGAGCACCTGCTTCGCGATGACCTGGTCAGCGTCGCCTGGCAGCACGTGCTGGTTTATCCCGCGGGCTGGTCGGTGCGAAACATTCCCGTCCAGGCAAGCCTCAAGCTGCCTAAGGAAATGACCCTGGCGTCATCGCTCACCACGGCCGGCTCCGATCCGGCGACAGGAGAGACACGTTTCAGTCCGGTGTCGCTTGGCACGCTGCTGGATTCTCCGGTACTTGCCTCCCGATTCTCCAAACGCGTGGCCCTGGGCGCTACCGGTCAGCCGCCCATGCAGCTGGACGTGATGGCCAGCGACCCGGCTGACCTGGCGATAGGCGCTGGCGACCTGGCTGCATTGAAGAAGCTGGTCCGCGAGACCGGTGCCGTCATGGGACGCCCACCTTACGATCACTTCGACGGCCTGGTCGTCCTGAGCGACGACTTCTCCACGGGTGGAAACGAGCATGTCAGCTCCGCCGAAATCCACCTCCCTGCTGGCTATTTTCGTGAGCCTGCCACGCAGCTGAACAATCGCGACCTGATTGCACACGAGCATGTCCATGCCTGGAATGGCCGCTGGCGGCAGCCTGCCGACAGCTGGGTGGCCTCGCCGAACGTCGTCGCGCGTAACAGTCTGCTCTGGGTATACGAGGGCCAGACCGAGTTCTGGGGTCGCGTCCTCGCGGCGCGCAGCGGCATGCGCACCGTCGAGGAAACGCTCGACAAACTCGCGATGGACGCTGCCTCGGTGGCCCAGGTCCGGGGCCGGGCATGGAAGAGTCTCGAAGACACCACCAACGACCCCCTCTACGTCACCGGGCGGACGACGGTCTGGCCCGAATGGCAGCGTCGCAAGGATTACTACGGCGAAGGCGTGCTGCTGTGGCTGGACGTGCACGCACAGCTCGACGCGCAAAGTCATGGCCGGGTCGGGATGGACGACTTCGCCCACCGCTTTTTTGCCGTCACTGGCACGCCGGGCGACGTATCGACGTACACCATGGCGGATATCGCCGGCACCCTTGCCGGCCTTGCACCGGGTGACTGGCAAACCTATCTGAGCCAGCGCCTCGAGGCCAGGGATGACCTTGTTTTGCAGGGTTTGCAAAAGATGGGTTGGACCCTAGCCTACACCGATACGCCCACGGCGACGTTCCTGCAGGATGAGAAAGAGTCGGGTGCGACGAATCTAAGCAGCTCGATCGGTCTGTCGGTCGACGAGAAGGGACGCGTCGTCGGTGTCGTGTGGGACAGTCCCGCGTTTAAGGCCCGGATGGCTCCCGGCGAGACGATCACCCAGGTGAATGACCAGCCCTTTACGAGCGCAGGCCTTCTGAGTGCGGTCCGCCAGACGCCGCAGCATCGCGTTGTGTTGAGCTGGAAACTCGACGGTAAGCCGCACACGGCGGAACTGGACTACGCGCAGGGTCTCCGTTATCCGCATCTGCAGCGCGACCCGACGCGTCCGGACCGTCTCACCGCGCTGTTGCGGCCCAGGACGTGACGAAGCGGGCACGCCACCTGCGTGCCCGCCGCCAGGCGCGCTTGACGCCCCGCCCCCACGCCTTCACACTTTTTACCTGCCGCGTCAGGGGACTTCGGCATGTGTAAGGACAAGGGGCTCGCCCATGGCGGGTCGTATTCGCGCGTCGTCGCGCACGCTCAGGAAGATTGATATGTCCAAGTTCGTCCATCGTTTCGCGACCCTGCTCGCGCTCTCGCTGCTTGCCTTCGTGGCGCACGCCGAAGAGATCAAGGACCTGCCCTGGCAGGTCGGCCCGACCAAGGTGCAGGTCGGTACGCAGGCCAGCATGGATGTGCCGGAGGGCTATGCCTTCCTCGGTCCCGATGGCACCCGCCGGCTGGACAAGATCATGCACAACCCGTCCAGCGACAGCGACACCTATACCCTGGCCCCGAAGGCTCTCGACTGGGCGGCCTTCTTCGACTATGACGACGTCGGCTACGTGAAGGACGACGAAAAGCTCGACGCCGACGACCTGCTGAAGTCGGTCACCGAAGGCACCGAGGAAAGCAACAAGGAACGCCTGCAGAACGGCTGGGATCCTCTGTCGGTGACCGGCTGGAAGACCAGGCCGCAGTACGACGCGACGTTCAAGTCGCTGACCTGGGCGTTCGTGCTTCGCAACAACAAGACCCAGCACGAATCGGTGAACTACAACGCGCGCCTGCTCGGCCGCAGCGGCGTGATGAGCGTCGTGCTGGTGGCTGACCCGGAAGACCTGACCACGGCCATTGGCCAGTTCAAGAGCGCGATCGGCGGCTTCGCCTTCAACGCCGGCCAGGCCTACACCGATTTCCACACCGGTGACCGCGTGGCCGAATACGGACTGGGCGCGCTGATCGTCGGCGGTGCCGCGGCCGTGGCCGCGAAGAAGGGCTTCTTCGCCGTGATCCTCAGCGCGCTCGCCGCGGGCTGGAAGCTGGTGCTTGTCGGCCTCGCCGCCGTGGGCACCTTCTTCAAGCGGATCTTCAGCCGCAAGCAAGGCTGACCTCGCGGATGCTTGCACACGCGTGGTGGCTGCTGGCAGGCGTCGTAGCGATGTATGTCTACGACGCCGTGCTGTTGCTCTATCACAACGAAGTGGTGTTCCAGGAAGGGCGCAACGGCCGCTGGTCGGTCTCGGTGGGTTCGGACTTCCAGCTCGCCGGTCGTCATGTGTTCCTGCCGCCGATGCTCGCACCCGCGCGCAGCCTGCTTCGCCTTCGTTGGTCCTCGCTGCAGGCACCCGCGCACGCCGCGCCACTGCACGGCTTGCGTGCATGGCGTATCGGCGTGTCCGCCTGCGCGGGGCCCGTGTTGCT
Organism: Bacillus sp. NP157; assembly: GCA_018889975.1. Taxonomy (NCBI): domain Bacteria; kingdom Bacillati; phylum Bacillota; class Bacilli; order Caryophanales; family Bacillaceae; genus Bacillus; species Bacillus sp. NP157. The sequence goes on along the minus strand of CP076546.1, from coordinate 1,313,958 downwards.
CGTCGCCTGCGTCTTCGCCGCCATGCCCGCGGTCGTCTACAGCCCGATCCACGTGATCCTCGGCTGGATGGCCGCGCTGTATGTGTCGATCCTTGCCGCCGTGCTGCGCCTGTGGCGCGTCCGGCGCCTGACGGGATTGAGTCGCAAGGACGCCACCAGCATCAGCTCCGACGCGCTGCTTTGCGCACCCTACGCGCTGAACGTCATGCGCAAGCAGGGCCAGCGCGCGGGCGATCGCTTCGACATCGTTTCCGTCGCGCACGCCCTGCTCGACGCCCCCGAGCGCGAACGACTCACCCGCGCCATCCAGGCCCGTGTCCGCGACGAGATGGCTCTTGTCGACCTCGACAGTGACCGGCACCGGCAACTCCAGGCTTACTCCCGGCACATCGAAGGCGCGCTCGCATGACCAGCACTGAAATCTTCGTCATCGTGGTCGCGCTGTTCCTTGGCTACAAGATCACCGCCTCGTTCATCGGCAAGCCGAAACAGGCGCGAAACACCCTGGCGCCGATCAACATCAGGCGGCCATGGCATGAAGTGCTGAACGTCGCACCGGACGCCACCCGCGAGCAGATCGTGGACGCCTACCGCCGTCTTATCCGTGAGTTCCACCCGGATCGCGTGGTCAATCAGGGTAAGGCAGCCCGTGACGAGGCAGAACAGCGCGCGGCGGAAATCAACGTCGCCTATGACGAGGCGCTGCGCCAGGTCGCCTGACCCCGTTCCGGCAGAGGCCCGGGGACCGTCCCGCTTACTGTCAGCCGAACGAAAGGCAGCCTGCCGACAATTGCACCGTAACGGTGCCCGTTGAGGCATCTGTCCGATGCCGCCCTTGACATAACCCATCCTACTAGTAGGCTAGCGAACGCCACCCGAATCCCCCTGCCCGCCAGTCCCCACTGCCGCGTGCGGAACCGCCTGCCAGCACCCACCACTGCCATCCGCGGTGGCTATGCGCGTCCCGAGCTCGACGATGAAAAGCCAAGCCAACGGCCATACCTACTTCCCGTACATCGATGGGCTGCGCGCCCTCGCCGTGCTGGCGGTCATGCTCTACCACCTCAACAGTGCGTGGCTGCCGGGTGGCTTCTCGGGCGTCGACGTGTTCTTCGTCATCTCCGGCTACGTCGTCGCCACCTCGGTCGGCTCGCGACCGCAGGCCTCCCTGCCTTCCTTCGCCAGCTACTTCGTGGCCCGCCGCTTGCAGCGCATCGCGCCGGCGCTGGTCGTGTGCCTGCTGGTGACCGCCCTGGTCGATGCCGTCTTCGTACCCGATGCATGGCTCAGCCACCGCAACCAGGTGACCGGCCGCTTCGCGTTCTTCGGCTTCAGCAACGTCGTGATGGCGCGTGCCGACAACGACTACTTCTCGCCGATCGCCGAGCTCAACCCGTATACGCATACCTGGTCGCTCGGCGTGGAGGAGCAGTTCTACCTGCTGTTCCCCGTGCTGTTCTTCCTGTGGCTTCGCGGCGGACGCTGGCGTTGGGGCGTCACCGCGGTCACTGCGGCGGCTTCATTGTCGTCGCTTGTTTACGGCGCATGGCTGGGTCCGCGTGATCCGACGCAGGCCTTCTATCTGCTGGGAAGCCGTTTCTGGGAAATCGGTGCGGGCGTGCTGCTCTACCAGCTGCAGGCGTTGTGGCCCGCGGCGCCTTTGCAGGATGCGGCGACCAGCCAGCGCCATTGGCTCGTCGGTGCACTGGCATCCCTCGCACTGGTGATCGCCGGCTTCGTCGTCTCCCAGCCGGGCAGTTTCCCTGCGCCGGGTGGATGGATGCCGGTACTCGGCACGCTGGGCCTGCTCCTGTGCCTGCGGCACGTCGAACTCACGCACCCCTTCGTCCGCGTGCTCGCCGAGGGACCGATGGCGACGGTCGGACGGCTCTCGTATTCGCTCTACCTGTGGCACTGGCCGGTGTTCGTGCTGTTCCGCTGGACCATCGGGCTGGCGACCTGGCCGCTGCAAGGGCTGGCGGTCGCCCTGTCCGGGATCCTCGCCGTCGCCTCGTATCGCTACATCGAAACCCCCGCACGACGTGCCGAGGGCTTGCGCCGGCTGCCGCGGCCGATGGTGGCCGCGCTCGGCCTGGCCTTCGTCTTCAGCGGCCTGTGGGTGATGAAGCAGATCACCCACTCGCAGCCCGTCCTCTCCGTCTCCACGGTGACGACGCATGCGCGTGACTGGTACCCCGACGCGGGGCGCATCGCGCGCGAGGCGCCGGCGTGTGCCGTGCCTTCGACCAGCGTCGCGCTCGGCAAGGGCTCGCGGCAAACCTTCGAAGGCAGCCGCTGCACGTCGGAGCCGACGGCACCGAACGTCTACGTCATCGGCGATTCGCATGCGGTGGCCTTAAGCGAAATGCTCGCCGGCTACGCACGCGACACGGGTGCCGTCGTGACGCTTTACGAAAACGAAGGCTGCCCCTTCCTCAGCCTGCAGGCGTGGCGCGACGACACGGTGCATTGCGCGGCGAGCAGCCAGCGCGTGCTCGACGACCTGGTCACGCGAGTGAAGCCGGGCGACGTCGTGTTCCTGCCCTCGCTGCGCATGCCGCGCCATGTCGACCAGTGGGCCGTCGTCGACAGCGGCACGGGCAGTGGTGGCACGGCGCCGCAACCTGCCTCGGCAGGCGGCGACACGCTGCAGGCGTCGGTCGCCCGCGGCGAGCCGGTGCTGGCCCGCATCCAGGCCACCGGCGCACGCACGGTGATCACCGCACCGAACCTGCTACTGAAGCTGCCCTTGTTCCGCTGCGCGGATAGCTACGACCGGATGAACCCGGTATGTCGTGCGGGTGCCGATGTCGATCGTGCCACCTTCGAAAAACAGCGTGCGCCGATGCTGGCCGCCGTGCACGAACTCGCCGCTTCGCAACCGAACGCGTCGGTCTGGGATCCGTTCCCGCTGATGTGTCCGCCCGGACCGGTCTGCCACGCCTACCTCGACGGACATCCGCTGTTCTTCGACGGCGACCACGTCAGCGGCTTCACCAACCGCCTGTTGTTGCCCGCCTTTGAACGGGCCATGCGCGCGACCCGTTCCTGACGACCCCAGCTAGCGCGGTGGACGCGTCGTGCCGCGCAAGACCAGCCGCGGCGGGATGGTGATCGACGGCTTCACCGGCTCGTCGGCCAGCAGCGCGACGCTGCCTTCCGCCAGTGCCTGCATATCCTGGTGGAAGGTGGTGACGTCGTACGCCCGCCAGCCGGCCATGGGGATGTCGTCGAAGCCGATGACCTGGATATCGCCGGGCACGGACAGCCCGTACTCGATGCGCAACGCGTCCATCGCGCCGATGGCGACCAGGTCGTTGACGCAGAAGATCCCGTCGGGGCGGCTGCCCGAGGACAGCAAGGCCTTCGCCGCGGCGTAGCCTTCCTCGTAGCTGAAGCCGGCGACGAGGCGATCCGGCACCGGCATCCCGCGCGATTGCAGTCGCTTGAGGAAGCCTTTCTCGCGCTCGGTCTGCGACTGGCTCTCACGACCGGCGAGGTAAGCGATCTTCCGGCAGCCGCCGTCCACCAGCAGGTCGGCGGCCACGCCACCGGCCGAACGGTTATCGGTCGATACGGTACGCAACGTGCCTACCCGCTTCGAGTTCACGGCGACGATCGGGATGCCGGCGCTTTCCAGCGTCCGTGCCACGCGCGCCGAGCCGATCGCCATGGCGCTGATCACCCCGTCGATCCGGTAGCGCGACAGCTCGCCCACGATCTCGTTGAGGTTATCGTCGCTGTGCGTGTCCACCAGCATGATCTCGAGGCGGTGCGCGCGCAGTACCTCGGTGACGCAACGCAGGAACTCGGTGAAGAACGGGTTGTAGAAGCCACCGACGACCACGGCGACGATGCCGGAGCGCCCGGTCTGCAGGATCGCCGGCAACGCGTTCGGGCGGTAGTTGAGCTCGGCGGCGGCCTTCATCACCTTTTCGCGCACGGCCGGCGACACTGCCGCACCGCTCGCACTGAACACCCGTGACACGGTGGACTGGGAGACCCCGGCAAGGCGTGCAACGGCGGTGGAGGAAGGCTGGGCGCGCGTCGCGCCTGGCGGGTTAGGCAGGGTCCGGGACATGGCCCCAGCGTAGCATTTCCTTGCTTAGCGCCCTTCGCGGGCGTAATCTTGCATAGCTATGCAGGCGCGACGTTTTGCCAGGGGTGCCTGCTCGCGGACCCGGGCCCACATGAGGTGGACCCTTGTTTCCATCGCCAGACCCGCGACGGTGAGTGCTCCCCGCATCCGCCTCCCCTTCTGGCCCAAACCACCGCAGGGCGTGGGATGACGCTGGCGGGAGGCAATTCCTCAGCGAGGATCCAAATGACTTCATCGGAGAGTGCCCTCGCACATTGGGGCAGGCTTTTGCTTGCGCTGGTGCTGGGCCTGTTTGGCCTGTCCATGCTGGTCGGCGGTGCACGCCTGATCAGCCTCGGCGGTAACTGGTACTACGCCATCGCCGGCGTCCTCAGCATCGCCAGCGCGGTGGGCCTTTTCCGCCGCCGCACCAGCGCCACGCTGTGGTTCGGCGTGCTGTTCGTGCTCACCCTGCTGTGGACGATCTGGGAGTCGGGTGCCGACTACTGGGGTTGGGTGCCGCGCTTCGCGCTGATCCTGATCTTCGCGATCGCCTTCTCGTTCCTGCTGCCGAGCCTGCATCGCGGCCAGCTGTCGAAGGCCATCACCCGCGGCATCCCCGCGCTGCTGATCGCCGCCTTCGTGGTCGCCGGTGGCCTGGCCTTCGTGCCGCACCACGTCACGGCAGCGAGCAACGTGCCGGCGGTCGGCGACAATCCGTTCGCGGCCGACACCGGCCCGAGCACCGAGAGCGGCATCCCGTCGACCGACTGGCCCGCTTACGGCGGCAACCAGGCGGCGCAGCGCTACACCTCGGCCACGCAGATCACCCCGGCCAACGTGAAGGACCTGCAGGTCGCCTGGACCGCGAAGGTCGGCGACATCCCGACCGATACGCGCTGGGGCGTGCAGAACACCCCGCTGAAGATCGGCAACCTGGTCTACGTCTGCGGCTACCTCAACAAGGTGGTGGCACTGGACGCGGCCACGGGTGAGCACAAGTGGGAATTCGACCCCGGCATCACGCCGAAGTCGGTGCCGTACACCCCGTCGTGCCGCTCGATGAGCTTCTACGAAGACCCGGCCAGCGTCACGGCCAAGGCCACGACGGGCACGCCCGACGCGGCCGCACCCGCCCCGGCCACCGGCGCACTGTGCGACCGTCGCATCATCGTCGGCACGCTCGACGCACGCGTCATCGAGCTCGATGCGCAGACCGGCCAGCGTTGCACGGGCTTCGGCCAGAACGGCGAAGTCAGCCTCACCGTCGACATGGGCAAGGTCTACCACGGCTACGTGGCGATCACTTCGCCGCCGGTCGTGATCCGCGACACCATCGTCGTCGGCCACACCACCGTCGACGGCCAGCGCGCCTTCGGCCCGGCTGGCGTCACCAAGGCATACGACGTCAAGACCGGTGCCCTGAAGTGGGCCTGGGATGCCGCTGCGCCGAACGATCCGGCTCCGCGCCAGGGCGACGACCTCTACAAGCGCGGCTCGCCCGATGTGTGGACCTCGTTCACCGGCGACAACAAGCTTGGCCTGGTCTTCCTGCCGGTCGCCAATGCATCGGGTGACTACTACTCGAGCAGCCGCACGGCCGACGAGCTGAAGTACTCGCCGTCGCTCACCGCGCTGGATGTCGAAACCGGCATGCCGCGCTGGACCTTCCAGAACACCCATCACGACGTGTGGGATTACGATCCGGGTTCCCCGCCCACGCTGGTGGACTATCCGCAGGCGGACGGCACCAAGGTGCCGGCGATCATCTTCCCGACCAAGAACGGTGAGTTCTACGTCCTCAACCGCGAGACCGGCAAGTCGCTGTTCGGCGTGGAAGAGCGTCCGGTGCCGCAGGGTGGCCTCGAGCCGGCGGCGCGCAGCGCGACCCAGCCGTTCTCGAAGTTCAACTCGGTGGCCCAGCCGGACCTCAAGCCCGAGAATATGTGGGGCCTGACCCCGATCGACCAGCTCGTCTGCCGCATCCAGTTCGCCAAGGCCGACTACCGCGGCAAGTTCACGCCGCCGGATACGAAGCACCCGATCATCGATTACCCGGGCTACAACGGTGGCGTCGACTGGGGTGGCGTGGCGTTCGATCCGGCCCGTGGCCTGATCATCTCCAACTACAACGACATGCCGAACTACGTGAACCTGGTGACCCGCGCCGAAGCCGACAAGCTGGGCTGGAAGGCACGCGACGTGCTCAACGACCCGGTGCAGGAAGCCCGTGCCGAAGGCGCAGGCGATCCGCAGGAAGGCGTCCCGGTCGCCGTGAACGTCAACGCAGGCTGGCAGCTCCCGGCCACCGGCATGCTGTGCAAGGAGCCCCCGTACGGCGGCATCCGCGCGATCGACATCCGTGACGGCCGCACCGTGTGGGACCGCCCGTTCGGCACCGCGCGTGAAAACGGTCCGTTCGGCCTGCCGACCGGCCTGCCGATCCAGATCGGTACGCCGAACAACGGTGGCTCGGTGGTGACGAAGTCCGGCCTGGTGTTCATCGCCGCGGCGACCGACAACCTGATCCGCGCGATCGACATCACCACCGGCGAAACCATCTGGTCCGCACCGCTGCCCGCGGGCGCCCAGGCCATGCCGATGGTCTACGAGCAGGACGGCCGCGAATTCGTGGTCATCACCGCCACCGGCCACCACTTCATGCACACGCCGAAGGGCAACTACGTCGTAGCCTACGCCCTACCCAAGCACTAACCACCCCCTGTAGGAGCGCGCCCGCGCGCGACCCAACCCACCGGGCAAAACAGGAAAACCAAAAACCCCGGGCCCAAACCCCGGGGTTTTTTTATCAGTCCGAATCCGCCCTATCCACCCCACACCCCCTCACCACACCACCACCCTCCTGGGCCGCAACGTCCGAAACATCGCCACCATCACTACAAGCAGCAACACCGCCGACGCATAGAACAACAACGCCGGCGGATACCCCATCACCCCGGGCAGGATCAGGCAGACCGTCGTGAGATAGCTGGTGTGTTCGAACTGCAGCGTCTGCCGCGCAGCCCGTGGATCCTGGAGCGTCGTCCGCTCGACCCTGACGGGCCGCCACCACGTCCTCACTTTCACGGCGGCATGGACTACCTGCACCCCCAGCAACACCGCCGAGTAAGTGAACCGGTCCGCGTGCGACGCGAATCCCGCAAGAAACACGATCAGCACCAGGAAATCCACGCCGCGACTGGCCAGCAGCACCCGCGCGGAAGGCACCCTGAACACCTCGACCAGGCCATCCTTCCCAGCCACCGGTTGCCTGTTTGAGAAGCGGAAGAACGCCTCGTCGCCGACATCGAATTCGATCATCGTGCGGCCTCCATCGACGCGTCGCCCTGTCGGATTACATAGCAGCCAGTCGTCTTGCCATTGAGCAGCACCTCGCCTTCGTAGCGGAAGCCCAGCCGTGCCGCCACGCGCTTCGACGCCTCGTTTGCATCCGAGATCAACGCCTGCACCTTCGCCTCGCGCCTGACATCGAGTGCGTATGCCAGCGCTGCCGCACCCGCCTCGCGAGCGACACCCTTCCCCCACGCCGTGCGATAGGTATTCCAGCCCATCTCCAGCGTCTCGAACCCGTCGCGGAAGAATGCACCGACGTTGCCGAGCACCTGGCCGGTGGCTTTATCCTCGATCGCCCACCACCCGGCACCACCCAGCAGCCAGAGCCCGGCATGCGAGCCGAACACCCGCCACGCCGTCTTCCGATCGGACAGGTTGAGGTGGGTCATGCTTTCCGGATCGGCGAGATGCGCCGCGAAGGCCTCGAAATCGCCTGGTCGATACTCGCGCAGGTGGAACCGCGCGGTTTCCAGCCGGGGAACGGTGAACGTATACGTCTGGTCCATGAGTAGCCGCCTCGCTGCCGATGCCCGATGGTAGCGGCTCCCGATCCCCTGTTCGATGTGAAGAAGTCACCCCCACGCCTGCGGCAGGTGTGCTACGTTTTTCCGGCAGGGGGCAGATCCGTGACGAGGGGTTACGCATGGCTGTCACTTTTGGGGCGGGCCGCAAGGGCCTGTGGGCGGGATGGCTGGGCTGTGCGATGACGGTGCTTGCACCGGGCGCTTTCGCAGCCACGGCGCCCGGTTTCAACGTAGGTTCGGCGAACGTTGCCATCGCGGATCCCGCCGTGCCGCGGCCGCCGGGCAAATCCTGCACGGTGCAGCTGTTCAACGGCTTCACCTTCAGCGATTTCTCCAACCACCCGTATACCTACGCACCGCCGGTGGGCTGCGGTACCTCGTGGTCGAAGGTCGTGCTCGAGGCGGACTTCGCCGTGACCGCGGGCCGTCAATTCGATCGCACCGCGTCGTTCTGGCTGGGTGGGGCCAACATCTACTTCGGCACCACCCAGGAGCCCTCGGCCGCCGTATCACCGAGCTGGCACGTGGAGCGCGACGTCAGCGACTTCGCCAGCCTGCTGAAAAACGGACAGACCGGCCAGGCGATCCTCGGCAATATCGTCGATGGCACATACACCGGCGTCATCAGCGGTTCGGCGCGGCTGGTGTTCTATCCGGCCAACATCCTCGCGCCGAAGGTGGATGCACCCGATGCGGTGTTCCCGCTGTCCGACGGCACCGCCGGCGGACCGGTGAACCTCAACACCGGTGCCGACAGCCTGTCGCGCACCTTCACGCTGCCGACCAACATCGAGCGCGCCTACCTGGACGTGTTTGCCCAGGGCCAGGGCGGCGATGAGTTCTGGTATTCGTGCGTGCCCGACGCGCTGGCCGACGAGGCGCAGAGCTGCGGCGGCGGTTCGTTCCGGGAAGTGCAGGTTTCCATCGACGGCGTCGCCGCTGGCGTGGCACCGGTCTATCCGTGGATCTTCACCGGCGGCATCGATCCATACATGTGGCGCCCGACCACCGGAGTGCAGACGCTTAACTTCCTGCCCTACCGGGTCGACCTGACTCCGTTCGCCGCGCTGTTGAACGATGGCAAGCCGCACGCCGTATCCGTCGGCGTCACGGGCGCGAACAGCTACTTCGCGGTCACCGGCAACCTGTTCGTCTATCTCGATCGCGGGCGCAAGGTGCTGACGGGCGCGGTGACCACCAACACGCTGCAAGGCCAGGCACCGGTCGCCACCGTCACCGACGGCTTGACCGACAGCAACGGCGTGATCGGTGGCTCGGTGGCTACCCAGGCGTCGCGCAGCTTCCGCACGGCGGGCTACGTCGATACGTCGCGCGGCCGGGTCAGTACCGACGTGACCCAGACCGTGGCGTTCCGCAACACGCAGGGCTTCACCATCGACGCCACGCGGTATGAACAGGCGATCGACCAGAGCACCAGCGTAGACAGCACGACCCGCACACGCCAGGGGCCGCTGGGGATAACGGTGACCAGCGAGGCGCACTTCGCCTACCCGCTTGTCGCGAATTTCCAGTACACCTTCGACACCGACGGAAACATCGTGACGGCGCCGAGCAGCGTGCAGCAGGGCTTCTCGCGCCAGTTCACGAAGAAGCTGGGTGGCCTGACGCTGTATCGCTCCGCCGTGGACAACCGGATCAGCACTGCGGATACGCTGGCCCTTACCGGCGGCGCCGTGACCGGACACACCGGCCAGCAGAGCACCCAGGCGTACCGTTTCAGCGACAACCTCGGCAGCTGCTATGGCCGTGACGTCGCGACGTCGGCAGGCGTGTTGACCTCGGCCTCCGACGGTGGCGGCTGTGCACGCGGCCGCAACGTACTGCTGTGGTTCACCCATCCGGATGGCTCGCCGGACACCTCGCGGACGGAGGATCCGGGCGCGTTCTGACCCACGCCATGCATGCCTGGTGGACGGCGCCGTTCGGAAGAGCGGCGCCGTTTGTGTTTCATGGAGCCAGGCGTCGCATCAAATGACGAGCAACGAGGCGCAACATCTTGCGATACGTATTGCGCGGAAACGGAAATGAAGCGGAAGAACAATGATCGCGGAGGACTTCCTCCGCGCGCTTCGACCCGTAATTTCATGCGTCGTCGAAGGATGGTGCGCCGCTTCGCAACGTTGCTCGTAGATCGTCCGGCCATAGCGCCTAAAGCCGAGCGAAACACCGTGATTGCCGGGCGTATAACGCTGTCAGGCAGGCTCTCCCACGCCGCGTCGGCGTGCGTACAAACGGTGACCGCTCATGACTTCCGCGACCGCTCCCCTGATCAGCACCGACTGGAACGCTTTCGATCCGTGGCGCGTCACGCCGCTGACCCACACCTTCACCGATCACCCCCTGCTGCAGCGTGAGGCGCTGGTTGAACTGGGCAAGCGCTGCCGCGGCACCAGCCGCTGGTATAGCTTTGCCAACGGCGTGAAGGCCGACACCGACTTCGATGCGGCCGCGTCGCTATACCCCAGCGCGCAATCCGCGGTGGCCTCGCTGAACGCGATCGAGGACGCAAAGGCCTGGGTGCTGCTCAGGCACATCCAGATCGATCCTACCTACCGCACCCTGGTCGACCAGGCGTTCGCTCCCATCATCGACGACATCGAGCGTAGCGATCCGGGCGTGTATTACCGTGCGGGATGGATCTTCTCCGCATCGCCGAACACCGTGACGCCCTTCCACATCGATCGCAGCCACGTGCTGCTCTTGCAGGTGGCGGGCACCAAGACCGTGTACGTGTGGGACCCGGATGACCGCGTGGCCGTCGACGACCAGGCCCGCGATATCTTCCACGCGCGCCATGACCTCAGCCGCACGCGCTGGCAGGAAACCTTCCGCGAACGCGCCCACGTGTTCCGGCTGACGCCGGGCACGGGCGTATACATGCCGCTGACCAGCCCGCACATGGTCGAGACCAGCGACGAAGCCTCGACCACGATCAGCTTCACCTACAACACCGCGGCGACGCGTCGGCTGGGCAAGATCCATGTCCTGCGCGACACGCTGCGCCGGATGGGCTTCAGTGCGCCGTCGCCCGGTGCGCACATCAGCTTCGACACGGCGGCATGGGTCGCATCGTCCGCGTTGGTCGCCTGCGGTGGCCCGGGTGGACACAAGCCGGCCTGCCCGTCGCTTCGCCATCGCTACGCCTACGCGGTGGACGACTGAGCGGCATCGCGTGGAATTCATTTGGGCGGCAACAGAATGCGATCCCTTCCAACCGTCGTTGCCGCTCGCCCATGCCACGTAAACCGAAGCACCAGCCCGTCGCCCCTGCCGATCGCAAGCCGCGCCTCACCGCGCTGCGCCAGTTGAAGATGGCGCGCTCGGCGCATGCCTTCGTGCGCGGTAACACCGAGCAGTTCTACGAGTGGCTGCAAGAGGCCGACCGCACGCTACCGCAAGGTCCTGCGATCTGGATCTGCGGCGACTGCCACGTCAGCAACATCGGTCCGGTCGCGGACAGCGAAGGCGGTATCGACATCCAGGTCCGCGACCTCGACCAGGCCGTGCTCGGCAATCCGTCGCACGACATTGTCCGGCTCGCCGTGTCGCTGGCGACGGCCGCACGCGGCTCGGACCTGCCCGGCGTCGTCACCACGCGCATGGTCGAGCAGCTGATCGACGGGTACGAACGCGCGATGGGTGGCGGCCGCAAGGAGCTCCGCAGCGTGCCGCGACCCGCGTCGATCACGCTGGTGATGAAGGCCGCGCTGAAGCGTCGCTGGAAGCACCTGGCCCAGGAACGCATCGATGGCCAGCGTCCCGACATCCCCGAAGGCCGTCACTTCTGGCCGGTCACCGACGAGGAATTGAAGGACATCGAAGCCCTCGTCGACAGCGAAGGCATGCGGGTGCTCGTCACCCAGCTGGTCCATCGCGACGACGACGCACGCATCGAGCTGCTCGATGCGAAGTACTGGGTGAAGGGATGCAGCTCACTCGGCCGCCTGCGCTACGCGCTGCTGCTGCGCGTGGTCAACGATGGCCAGCGCGACGAACTGTGCCTGGTCGACATCAAGGAGGCGATCACGGCGGCCGCACCGAGCGAGCCTGGCGTGGACATGCCGGCCGACCACGCCCAGCGGGTGAAGGAGGCGGCACTGCACCTTGCACCGAACCTTGGCGAGCGGATGATCACCGGCCGCGTCGCCGGACGCTCGGTGTTCGTCCGCGAGCTGCGCCCACAGGATCTCAAGATCGACCTGGAAGACCTCGACGAGGCCGAGGCGATGCGCGTGGCCCACTACCTCGGCAACGTGGTCGGCCGGGCCCACGCCAGCCAGTTGCCGTGGAAGCGGCGCAAGGCCTGGCTGGGCGAGCTGTCGCGCAACCGGCCCAAGAGCATCGATGCGCCATCCTGGTTGTGGCGCAGCGTCGTTGAGCTCGTCCAGGCCCACGAGGGCGGTTACCTGGAGCACTGCCGGCGCTTCGCCAACCGGCTCGACCCGCGTGAATGAACACGCGGGCGCCATTCACCGACCGAGGACATGGGCGGCGCGCTAATCGGTAAAACGGAGGTACCGCATGCTGCAACTGAATCCACCCCTGCCCCTCAACACGCCCAAGGGCGAGGGCTTTGCCCACTTCCTGATCGACTACGGCCCGGAGTCGGATCTCTACTGGACCGTGTTCATCACGGAGACCGGTGAGATCTGGACTTTCGCCAACCGCGAGGTCCGCGCCTCGAAGAACATCACCCTCGGTCGTACCGCCCCGTCGGTGCCTGGGTTGCCGCGCGCACGGCCGGCCGAGCCGACCCGGCGGGACCCCGCAATCGTGGCGCTGGCGAAGGAAGGGGCCCGGGCCAAGGAAGGGGCGAGCTGATTCCGCCCGACGCCCCTCCCGTTTCCATACGCGGCGGTGCATCCGTCCATCTTCCGCGACCGTAAAACGGTTACGGGCCAACCGGCCTCACGGACGCGATGCCGATGCGCTGGATCAACTTCATCCTCTACCAGGCGCTCTGGTTCGCGCTGGTCATCGGTGCCGCGCACGGCTCGACTGGCCTCGCGCTGGTCCCTGCGGCCGCCTTCGTCGTCTGGCAGGCCGCCACCGCGAACGACCCCCGGCAGGACCTGCGCCGGGTAGCCCTGGCGGTGCTCGCGGGACTGGTGGTCGACGGCGTCCCTGCCCTGCTCGACTGGTGGAGCTACGCCAGCCCGGCACCCGCGCTGCCGCCGCACGGCGCGCCGTTGTGGATCCTCGCCCTGTGGGCGTGCTTCGCCACCACCATCGACCGCTCGCTATCGTTCCTGCAGGGTCGCCTGTGGCTCGCCGCGGCCCTCGGCGCGATCGGTGGGCCGCTGGCTTACCTGGGCGCGGCGCGCGGGTGGCAGGCCGTCCACCTGCCGCCGTCCACGCTGCTGTTCGTCGGCTGGCTCGCCGTGGGCTGGGGACTGGCCATGCCGCTGCTCGCCAGCCGGGTCACGGCATCGCGCACCGCCCCTAGCCCACGTTCCATGCCGAAATAGCGAAGGCGATCGATCCGGTGATGCCTGGCGTGCTGCCGCTGGCGAAGGCGACGCGAAGCATCGCCTTGCCGTCGACCAGCGCGACCGGCGCATACGGTGCGTCGGTCGGTGCCGCCGCTTCGCTCTGCCAGCGTGTCCGCTGCTGCCACGTCGTGCTACCGGCCGCGGGCGGCTCGATCTCGACGATCAGCGTGTCGCGGAACAGGTAGGCCCCTTCGTAGTGCTCGTCGAACCACAGGGCGTGGTCGACGGTGTAATCCGGCACGCGGACGCCCAGCGTGACGCTGTACGACAGCGACGTGCGGGTCGGGTCGACCCGGGCGATGTTGGCCAGGAAGATCGTCGACAGGTACACGTTCTTTCGTGCGGTGGCGTCGGTGGCGGTGAGCTCGGCCTGGCTGCGGCAGGCGACCGAGTCTTCTTCGGCCGTGCGCCTGCTAAGGAACCATGGCTTCCCTCGCGGCGATGCGAGGAGCTCGAACTGGTACATCGCATCGATCGCCTTGCCGGCCTGGCGTGCCTGCTCCACCTTCGGCGGCAGGCTGACGCTGGCGACGTCGACCGAGACGTCCACGCGGACGTCGCCGAACAGGAAACGCGTGAGGTTCTGGTAGGCCTCTTCGCTGTTGACGATGCCGAAGTAGCCCGAATGCGAGCGGTAGGCGTAGGCCGTGGCGACGACGGTCTCGACACCCCTGGCATCGACGCCACACAGCGTCGCGTTCTCGATCCGGACCAGGCCGTCGCTGCCGTGGCCGGCAAACGTCCGCGAAAGCCCCTGCGCCACCTCGTAGTCGCTGCGATTGGTGCCGACCATGCAGAAGCAGCGACTGATCGGGATGTCGCCCGGGTCGCGCAGGTAATCCGAACGGCCCTTCGCGGTGAGTGCCGCGTCGTAGCCGAAATCCGCGGCGAGGTTCTGCCGGTTGAACGTGTTGATGTCGAACAGGCCCAGCCAGCGGGGAACATTCAGACCCGCGACGTCGATGCCGTTGTGCGGCGTCGCGTAGGTGAAGAACTTGTCGACCAGGGCGCGCGCGTTGCCGGGATCGTTCGCCGCGTTCTGCAGGAACGCACGGCAGATCAGCCCACCCATCGAGTGCGCGACGAGGTAGCAACGAAAGGCTTCCGGACTCGGACAACCGGGCTCGCCGCGGCAAACCATGTCGCGGATCTTCAGGATCAGCGTCGATAGCCCCTGCGCGAAGCCCTCGATCGATGGCTTGACCGTGCCGCCGAGCAGCGGCGCGGTGTCGTCGTAGTAACGGTATATGATGATCGACTGCGGCGACAGCTTGCCAGCGTAGCCAGGATCGAGGATATCGAGACCATCCTGGTAGACGTTGGTGTAACCGAAATCCTTCGCCAGCCGGATTACCGGCGATTCGAAGACGAAGCGCTGGGCGGGTTTGTCACGCTGCGACACCGCGCGATAGACCGTCGAGCCGACGTTGAAGCCGCAGAACGGATCCGCGGCGGTTTCGTCTTTTTCCCCGCCGGTCATCGCGTAGCCGCGCACGTAGATGATCGGATACCGCGCATCGATAGCCATGCCTGCTCCCCTGCGAGCCACCGCGATGGCGGCAAAACGCTATTCGACGCCCGCGCGAGGCCCGCACTCAATACGCCGTAAGACGTAGGTAATCGCGGCAATGGCCGGCTGTAACGTCGTTGATACATGCGCCGCACCGCAAATCGGTGCGTGTGCTACGAAAAATCTCACGCGTTATCGTCCACTGACGAAAGTGCGGCACACGCGTCACGCGTCGATAACGGCTCGCGCACTGCCGCGGCCCCACAAGGCAGTAAATGCCGTAATTGCAGTGTTCGCACCAAGCACTTGCAGCATGATGGCGGTGGCGCATCGATACCATGCAGCGCCGCCTCGACGTTCATGGAGGCGCCGTGCGATACGTGAAGAAATGTTCACAGTGTGCTCCCATGCGGCACGTGGAACGGTTTAGCAATTATCCTTTGCATGTGCGCGCTCGTTGCGTGCGACGTTATGTGTCTTGCAGTTTTAGGGGTGGTATGGCTTCACCAGCGCGAGTCAGGGGCGTTTCCCTGATCGAGGTCCTGATCGCAGTCCTGGTGTTCGGGGTCGGCATCATCGGCCTTGCCGGTTTGCTCATCGTCTCCTTTCGATCCAACCAAGTCGGCTACCTGCGTACGCAGGCCGAATTCATCGCATCGGGCATGGCTGACCGCATGCGCGCCAACCCGCTTGGCGTCTGGTCGGGTGGCTACGATTCCACGTCGTATCCGGTCACCGCGACGCAGGATTGCACGACCACGAGCGCCTGCACGCCGGCACAGCTGGCGAAACGCGACCAGTATCAGTTCAGCAACCAGCTGACGACGTTCCTGCCCAACGCGACGGCATCGATCGCCTGCACCAAAGGTGCCACCGCCGATCCCACGCAACTGCAGATGCGCCCGCCGTATGCGGGCAATTGCGTGATGCAGATCAACTGGAGCGAACGCACCGCGGGCGACGCGAACACGGCGAGCGTGGTCAAGCGCTCCTATGCATGGAACTTCCAGCCATGAACGACCGCCTTGCCTTCGCCGGGCGTCGCGTGCGCGGCGTGTCCCTCATCGAGCTGATGGTGGCGATGGCGCTTGGCCTGCTCGTCGCGCTGGGTATCGTCAACATCTTCACCACGACCACCGGCAGCAGCCAGTCGCAGACCCAGCTGGCCCGCTTGCAGGAAAGCGGTCGCTTCGCGGTCACCTCGCTCGCCAACGACCTGCGCATGGCCAACGGCCAGTACTGCTCGAACATGGGTGGGCAGTCCGCTCCGCTGGCCAACGGCGCGGTGACCCTGGACCGCTACCTGCGGACGCCCCAGGTGATCGTATCGGGCGCGGCATTGCAGGCCGCGCTTAGCGACAACACCACGACATGGGCGACGAAGAGCGGTTCGAATACCTACCCCGCGTCGCCGACGGCACCGTTCTCACTGCCCTCGTGGTTCGGCATGCGCGGGTATGACTGCACGGTGACGGCCTGTGCGCCGGTCGATCCCGCCCGCCCGGCCAACACCAGTGGCGCGATTCCCGCACAGGGCACCGCCACCGGCTCGCGCGTGATCGGCAGCGACATCATCACGGTCCGCTATGTCGATGGCGCGCGCGGCTGGACGCTCGACGGCGTAAACAGCCGCATGACGCTGACCGGCCAGGCCGTGACCAGCGTGACCGTTTCGCCGGCCACGGGTGAGCCGCCATTGACCGATATCAAGGGCGGCGACCTGATGATGCTGGCCGACTGCAACGGTGCCCAGGTGTTCAGCGCCAAGGTCGCCGGCGCCGTGGTCACGGCCGATTCCAATTACACACCCCTTGCCCAGCCATCGGGCGTCTCGCCACGCCTGTTCGACTTCAACCGCGATTACCAGACGGTGACGTATTACCTGCAGGTGGTCGACGACAACAATGGCGCCAAAACCGGCGCCCTGATGCGCCGCCTCAATGGCGTGAGCGCCGAAGTGGTTCGCGGCGTGGAACGCCTGGACTTCCTTTACGGGGTGATGGACGCCAATGGGAACACCAGCTTCCGCACCGCGTCGGATATCGACAATGCCACTGGCTGCGCATCGTCCGCCGTGGCGACGCTGGGCGGCGACCCTGGGTGCCTGTGGCGGTCGGTACAAAGCATCGAGGTCCATCTGCTGATGGATGGGCAGAAACCGCTATTCAGCCTCACCGACACCGACATGCAATACCAGTATTTCGGCGACGCCGGCGTCAGTGGGTTGTCGTCGCCCGACGATGCCAGTCGCACCGTGAAACCCAGCCAGCAAGGTTTCGATAACCACATGCTGCGCCGGGAGTTCTCCACGCTCGTATCGGTGAGGAACTACAACCCATGAAACGCGAACGCGGTGCCGTGCTGGTCCTCGCACTCATCTTCCTGTTGCTGCTGACCATGGTGGCTATAAGCAGCTCCAGCCGGTCGTTGATCCAGGAACGCCTCGCCGGTGCCTTGCGCAACGCGCAGCAGGCGGACTGGTCGGCCGAAAATGCCTTGCGCGGCGTGGAGTGGCGGCTGTTTTCCGGCGATGCCAGCCTGGGCTGCTACAACTCCAGCAACCCGGCCACGGTGAGCGCGAAGGTCACCGCGTTCCGGCAGTCCTCGACCTGGGTCACGGCGGGTGCGACGGAATACCAGGGCGCGGCGGTGAGCACGAATTACAAGGCCGCCACGACCGATCCGGTGATGAGCACGGCCGTGCTCGCCGCCAACCCCTGGTACACGGTGGAGCTGATCGGCCAGGACCGCTCGCCGAGCAATGGCAACAGCAATGCGAGGGAAGTCGGTGCGAGCGGCAGCGCCACGGCGCGGTTCTATCTCTATCGGATAACCGCGCGCGCCACCGGCGGAAGCCCGAACACGATCCGGGTGGTGGAGTCCACCTTCGTTACGCCCAATCTCCTTACCTGTACGCTGAGCTGAAGGCTGTCGCCATGTCGTCCCCCACTGCCACCTGGTGCATGCTGCTGGCCTTTGTCGCCACGCTACTGGTCGGCTCGGCCGCCTCGGCGACCACCGTCACGCTGACCAAGACTCCGCCAGGCGTCACCTCCAAGGTCGCGCCGAACATCGTCGTGACCTTCGACGATTCCGGCTCCATGAACTCCACGTCCATCCCCGATTCGATGGACGACAACTACGACAAGAAGTACTACTACTCGGCGGCGGGAAACCCGATTTACTTCGATCCCACGGTGACTTACGTCGTCCCGCCGGATGCCTATGGGCAACCGATCGGCACGCCCACCTTCGCCGCGGCATGGCGTGACGGGTATTGCGCCAATACGCTGACCAAGCTGTGCTGGTCGCCCGGCAATGGCATCTACCTCGCGCCGAAGACGGTCAACCTCGGCACGACCTACTCGACCAATTTCCTGACCAACGTGCTGGCCGGCAACTCGCCCTGCCCGCGCGATGCCAACGAAGCGGGCTGGTACG
This sequence comes from Bacillus sp. NP157, assembly GCA_018889975.1. Taxonomy (NCBI): domain Bacteria; kingdom Bacillati; phylum Bacillota; class Bacilli; order Caryophanales; family Bacillaceae; genus Bacillus; species Bacillus sp. NP157. The sequence goes on along the minus strand of CP076546.1, from coordinate 1,295,538 downwards.
GCACCAGCGGCAACCGCGCGAACTGCAACGTGCTCGAGATCCCGACCGCGGTGCGCGGCTCGAAGACGACAGGAACCGGCAACAACAAGGTCACGACCTACGATACCGGTGCGTTCTACTACGTCTGCACCTCGCCCACCGTCGAAAGCACTTGCACCTATCACCTGGTGTCGAGCGAATCGGCCGATGTCCAACAGAACTTCGCCATCTGGTACAGCTACTACCGCACGCGCAACCTCAACGCGCGTGCCGCGATCGGCCGCGTTTTCAGCGCCATCGGCGACAACGCGGTACGCGTGGCCTGGCAGACGCTGCAGAGCCAGTCGGCGAGTTCCAGCTATTACACGGGCGCTTCTTTCTATAGCGGCCCGGCGTACGGCCCGATCGTCAGCTCGACCAAGGTGCTGGAGCTTGCCAACGCCACGACGGGCTGTTCGGCGACGAGCGTGTCCGACAGCTGCTGGCGTAGCCAGTTCATGAACTGGATCTACGGCGTGCCCGCCAGCGGCGGCACCCCGACACGCGTGGCGACGATCAACGCGGGCGAGTTCTTCAAGCGCACGCTGGGTACGACACCAGCACAGGATCCGTACTGGAACGGTAGCACCAGCACGCCGGGCGAGCTTTCGTGCCGCAAGAACTTCCACATGCTGGTGACCGACGGCTACTGGAATGGCGACTCCCCAAGCAAGGTCTCGCCGACCGATTCCGCCTCCACGACGCTGCCCGACGGTGTCTCGTTCTCGGTATCGGACGCACGCTCGAAGATCTTCTGGAACCAGGCCAGCTCCTCGGTCAACCCGAGCCTTTCCGATATCGCGTTTGCCTACTGGGCCACCGACCTGCGGCCCACGCTCAACAATAACGTGCCGGCGTACTGGCCGGACCTGACCACCGGCGTCACCGCCGCCGCTTCCACCGTCAGCGCCGGATCGCCGGGGAGTAATGCCGAGGTCTACTTCAACCCGGCGAACGACCCGGCCACGTGGCAGCACATGTCGCAATACATGGTGACCATGGGCATCTCCGGCACCCTGGCCTACGACGACGATTACAACGCGCTGCGCCTGGGTACGAAGAGCTGGCCCAGCCCGGATACCAGCGGCGGCGCGACCAATATCGACGACACCTGGCATGCCGCGATCAACAGCCGCGGCGGCTACTTCAGCGCGGCCGACCCGACCTCGCTGGTCAACAGCCTGAGCAGCATCCTGTCGTCCGTGATCGCCAGCAGCTCCACCGCACTGACGCTGAGCCTCAGCACCAACGTGCTGACGACGAATGCCGTGGCCTACTACGCGGGCTACGACACGACCAGCTGGGGCGGGACGCTGAGCGCGAAGTCGCTGACCTCGACCGGCGATGTCGGCGGCGTGCTGTGGGCTGCGGAAGACAAGCTCAAACCGCGCAGCCCGGACAGCGATCCGCGCCTGATCGCCACCAGCACGGCGCCGGGCACGGGTACCTCGACCACGTTCGCCTACGACAACCTCAGCCTGGCCGAACAGGCGGCGATCAACTCTTCGGACGGGACGGGGCTGCTTTCCAGCATCGACAACCTGGGCCGCCAGCGCGTGGCCTGGCTCAGTGGCAACCGCACGCTCGAAGGCGCGACCCTGCGCACGCGCTCTTCCCTGCTCGGTGCGATCTTCGGCTCGCAGCCCACTTACGTCGGCGCGCCTTCGGGCAACTACAGCGACAGCTTCCCCACCGGGTCGCCCGAGGCCGCAGCCACGAGCGATCCGACCATGACCTATGCCGCCTTCCTGAACACCTGGGCGAACCGACCCGCCACGGTGTACGTCGGCGCGAACGACGGCATGTTCCACGCCTTCGACGCGCGGCTTGCTTCGGTATCCGGCGCGACGCCCGGACGTGAGCTGTGGGCTTACGTGCCGGCCAGCGTCTACGCCAACCTGCCCGCGCAGAGCAAGCTCAACAACTTCTCGTTTACCCCGACCGTCGATGGCAGCCCGGTCACCGGCGACGTGTTCTTCAACCAGGCCAACACGGTCAACAAGACCACCAAGGGCTGGCACACCCTGCTCGTCGGCTCGCTCCGCTACGGTGGCCGCGGCGTGTTTGGCGTGGATATCACGGACCCATCGCTCGGCACGCTGGGCACGAGCACGGCGGTCGCTTCGAAGATCCTGTGGGAGTTCAACAGCGACAGCATTTCCACGGCAGGCACGCCGGCGAACCTTGGCTACACCTTCGGCACGCCGGTGATCGCACGCGTCGCCTGGACCAATACCGACAAGACCGTCGGTCGCTGGGTGGTGCTGGTGCCCGGCGGTTACTTCCCCGACGGCAGCACGGCGGCCGCGGCGAACAACACCTACAGCTCGCTGTTCGTCCTCGACGCGCAGACCGGCACCCTGTTGAAGGAGATCCGCACGCCTTCCGGCAGCGGAGCCACGGCGAGCCACGGCCTGACCACGCCCTCGCTGGGCGACTACGACGGTGACCAGGTCGCCGATGTCGCCTTCGCCGGCGACCTCGACGGCAACATGTGGCGAATCGACCTGACCAGCGCGTCGCTGAATTCGACGACGCAAACGGCTGGCGTCAGCCTGCTGTTCAAGCCCGCCACGGTGAACGCGCAATCGATCACCACCGCGCCACGCCTCATCGCCGATCCCAACTCGGCGTATTTCATCGTGGTCTTCGGCACGGGCCGTTTCCTCAGCACGTCGGATACCTCCGACACCACCACGCAGTCGTTGTATGGCGTGCGCGAGCCGGGCACCACGGTGACGACCCCGGTGGGCATCGCGTCGCTCGCGCAACAGACGATGACGGTCGACGCGAACAGCGGCGGCATAGGCGTCTCCAACAACGCGGTGCCGGCGACCAAATCGGGCTGGTACCTGCAGCTGGAAAGCCCGAAGGGCGAGCGCGTCGTGGTCACGCCTGCGCTCGATGCCAGTTCGAACACGGTGACCTTCAGCACCCTGATTCCCACGGCGAACGATCCCTGCACCACGGCGACATCGGGCTCCATCCTCGCGCTGGACGGCACCACCGGCACGGCGGCGTATGGCGTCTCGATCGGCAGTGCGGCCAGCTTCGGCACGGGCTTCACCCTGGCGGGCGCGCGCGTGACCGGCGCGGCCACGTCCGGCGCGTTGTACACGGCGGCCAGCCTCAGTGGTGGCATGTCCTATTCCGCCGGGCAGATCACCGCCGCCGGTACCACCTTTGGCTCCAGCATCCCCACGGCCCGCCGCCGCTCGTGGCGCGTCCTGAACAGCGAGAACTGAAATGGCCAGCCTACGCACGCGCAAACGCGGCTTCACCCTGATCGAACTGATGATCGCCGTGGCGATCGTCGCCATCCTCGCCGCGCTCGCCGTGACGCAGTACAGCCGTTACACCTACCGCGCGCGGCGCGGCGATGGCCAAAAGCTGTTGATGGCATTGGCCAATGCCGAAGAACGCTACTTCGCGCAGCAGAACAAATACGCCGACGTGAAGACCATCGGCTACGCCGCCACGACAACGGCGACCTCCGATAGCGGTTATTACACGGCCACCATCACCGTGGGCGCGGTCAACAGCTTCGCGGCGCAGTCCTACGTCGCCACGGCCGTGCCGACGGGCCCCCAGGCGAAGGATACGTGCGGCTCGCTCAGCATCACCGACACGGGCCTGAAGAGCTCGACGGCAACGACGACCAACGGGACCTGCTGGTGAAAGCGCGCGGCTTCACGCTGCTCGAGATGCTGGTCACCGTCAGCATCATGGCGATCCTTCTCGCCATGGCGCTGCCGTCGCTGCGCGGCACGATCCAGAAACACCGCTTGCGTACGTCTACGGACAACCTGCAGTCCGCCGTGGAATACGCGCGCGCCGAAGCCATGCTGCGCGCAACCTACGTCTCGGTCTGTGCCAGCGCCGACGGCAGCACGTGCTCCGCAGCCGCCACGTACGAAACCGGCTGGCTGGTGTATGCACACCCGGTAGCCACCACGACCGCCAGCGCCACGTACACCGCCGGTACCAACGGCATGCTCCTGCTCCGCGTCGGCCAGGCGCTTAACCTGGTCTCCGCGCGCGGTACCGATGGCAATGTCGTGACGTTCGGCCAGCAAGGCCAGCTGGAGGCCGTCGCGTCACGAACGAATGCGACGCAACCCATGGCCTTCGTGCTGTGTGCCGTGACCTCGGGCAGCGCGATGCCAGGGCAGAACACCACCCGCGTACCGGGCTCGCGGATCGGCATCAGCACCTACGGTGGCGTGGCCGGCACGAAGCTCTCTGCGACGGACACCTGTACGCCCTGACTTTTGCGCTACAGTCCGCGGCATGTCCACTTCGCGCGGGAGACCCCGATGATCGACCACACTGGCGTCACGGTAAGCGACTTCGAACGTAGCAAGGCCTTCTACGAAACGGTGCTGGCGAGCATCGGCTACGAGCTGCTCGCGATCTTCCCCGCCTCGGTGACGGGCCGTACCGACGTCGCCGGCTATGGCGAAGGTGGCAAGGCCGACTTCTGGATCTATAAGGGCGAACCGAACCGGCCGCCGGTGCACGTTGCCTTCCGCGTAACCACGCGCCAACAGGTGCATGCGTTCCATGAGGCCGCGCTGGCCGCCGGCGGCCGCGACAACGGCCCGCCGGGCCCGCGCTCGCACTACCACGAAGGCTATTACGGCGGCTTCATCCTCGACCCCGACGGCCACAACATCGAGGCCGTGTTCCACGGCCAGGCCCGCCTCGGCGGCTGAACCGCCCTGGCCACCCGCGCGGCCGGGGCGCGTATGATGACTGCCCCGTTCCGCACGATGGCATTCCCTTGGCGCACTACACCGGCCCGCTGCTTACCGAAGAGACCGCCCAGTCGCTGGCCGCGGCGCGAAAGGCCGGCGCGACCGAATGGGTCGGCTCGCTCGACCTCGGCCGTAGCGAACACGCGGCGACCCTGGGCCAGGAAAGCTGGCGCTGGCTTGGCCATGACTACCCCTATCCGGGAAAGGTGCGCCCGCGCACGGCCTACGCATGGATCGACGGCGATTTCGAAGCGGTGTCCCGCTTCGCCGGCTCGCTGATCAAGCTGGTGCCGACCGAATGGGGCGTGCCCACCTTCGAGATCGACGGCATCAAGATGCTGCCCACGTCGAAGGAATCGCCGCTGGATGACGCGCGCCGGAAGGTGGCCCTGGTCGAACCGCGTGGCAAGGTCGTGCTGGATACCTGCGGCGGCCTCGGCTATTTCGCCGCCTGCTGCCTCGATGCCGACGTGGGCCAGGTGGTGTCCTTCGAAAAGAACCCGGACGTGCTCTGGCTGCGCACCATCAACCCGTGGTCGCCCGATCCCGACGCCCTTGCATCGGCGGGTCGGCTGCGACTCAACCACGGCGACGTGTCGGAAGCGATCAAGGCACTTGGCGACGGCTCGTTCGATGCGGTCCTGCACGATCCGCCGCGCTTCGGCATCGCCGGCGAGTTGTACTCGCAGGCGTTCTACAACGAACTGGCGCGGGTGATCCGTCGTGGCGGCCGGCTGTTCCATTACACCGGCAGCCCGAACAGGCTGACCTCGGGGCGCGACGTGCCCGCGGAAGTCACGATCCGGCTGGAGAAAGCGGGCTTCCAGGCCCGGCCCATGCTCGACGGCGTGTTCGCGAATCGCCGATAACCCGGAGGCATCCATGCGCACGCTCCTCGCCCTTTGCGTCACGTCGCTGCTCGCCACCACCGCATTTGCCGACGCCCTGCCTCCGCGCAGCGGCTGGCAGGCCACCAGCTCGTCGCAACAGGTGCCGGCCCTCGCGCCGAAGCACGCGATCGACGGCGACGAAACAACCCGCTGGGGTGGCTCGTTCAGCCCGGGCCAGTGGTTCCAGGTCGACCTGGGCAAGGTCTCGCGCGTGGGCGGCGTGCGGATCCACTGGGACAGCGGTTTCGCCGCGTCCTATTCGATCCAGGTATCGACGGACGGCACGTCGTTCCACCCGGTCTACACGGTGACCGACTCGCCGGGCGGCACGGAATACCTCGTCTTCCCCGCGACCGACGCACGCTATGTTCGCCTGGCCGCACCGGCGCGCACCGCCGACTGGGGCGTCTCGGTATTCGAGTTCGAACCCATGGCGGCGACCGACGTCGCACGCATCCGCGGCTTGGCCGGCAAGGACGACGGCGCCTCGCTGTGGGCCGACGGCGGCCCACGCGATGTCGGGGGCGGGGGCGACGTGCGCAACGTCGACATCCATATGGCGCACCCCATCGACATCGCCGGCATCGAAGTCACCTGGGCCGGCCCGCGCGAGGGTGTCGAACTGCAGTCGAAGGATGCGCAAGGCCACTGGTCCGTCGTCGACAGCGACCCCGGCTCACTTGGCGCCACGTCATTCCTCGCCGCCGCGCAGACCTTCAGTGCAAGCGACCTGCGCCTGGCCATCCGCGCCGGCAGCGGGACGCCACGGATCGCGCGACTGCGCTTCCTGGCCGCGCCGCGGGTGATGACTCCGATGAAGCGCTACCAGGTCGCCGCTTCGCGGGCGAATGCGTCGCTGTTCCCGTCGTCGCTGCACATGCAGCAGGTGTACTGGACCGACGTCGGCGTGCCGGCCGGCTTGCAGAAGGCGATCTTCGACGAATACGGCGACATCGAACCGTTCAAGGGCGGCCCGCTGGTCCAGGCGATCTGGCGCAGCGACGACGGCAAGGCCAGCATCGCTGACGCCAGCGAGCGCAGCCACGCGCTGCGTGACCGCTGGAAGCCGATGCCCTCGGTGGGCTGGACGGCACAGTCCGGGCTCGACGTGCGCAGTGAGAGCTTCGCGATCGACGACCAAGGGCAGCCCGTCGTCCTGCTCCGGCATCGATTGACCAACCACGGCGATGCCCCGGTGATGGGCAAGCTGTTCCTCGTCGTGCGCCCAATGCAGGTCAATCCGCCGTGGCAGAACGGTGGCCCGTCGCCGATCCACGCGATCGCGGTCGACGCCGATAAGGTGGCCGTGAATGGTCGTACGCTGTTCGTGCCACTGACGAAGCCCGATGCCACGGGCAGCGCGCCGTTCGGCGACCACGGCGCGACGGAGATCACCCAGGCCATCGCGACCGGCCGGCTGCCCGCGGCCAGCCAGGCGGAGGATGCCCAGGGCCTCGCGGCCGGGGCACTGGCCTACGACGTACACCTCGCGGCGGGCGCAAGCCAGGACATCGTGCTCGCCTTCCCGCTCGGCACGACACCGGCCAACGCCGATGGCACGCTGGCCGAGCCGCCGCCGCTGGATCGCAGCCGCATTCGCGCGGACCGCTTCGACGCACTGGCCGACAAGGTTTCCGACGCCTGGCAGAAGCGACTCGGCAGCGTCGGCCTCTCCCTGCCCGACGAATCACTGGTAGACATCCTGCGCTCGCAGGCGGCCTACATGCTGGTCAACCAGACCGGCCATGCCATGCAGGCCGGCCCACGCAACTACAACCGTTCCTTCATCCGCGACGGCGCGGCCACGGCGTCGATCCTGCTGCGCATGGGCGAGGTCAAGACCGCGCGCGACTACCTCGACTGGTACGCCAGCCATGCGGTACACGAGAATGGCCTGGTCTCGCCAATCCTCAATGCCGACGGCAGCGTCAACCGTGGATTCGGCTCGGATATCGAGTACGACAGCCAGGGCGAATTCATCAACCTCGTCGCCGACGTGGCGCGGTTCGGCGGTGGCCCGGAGTCGGTCCGCAGTTACCTGCCCAGGGTCCGCGCCGCGATGCATTTCATGCAGGAACTGCGCGAACGGACCATGGTCCCGGGCTATCTCGCCGACCTGCCCGCCGCGCAGCGCTTCCACGGCATCATCGCGCCCTCGATCAGCCATGAAGGCTATTCCAGCCCGACCCATAGTTACTGGGACGACTGGTGGGCACTGAAGGGCTGGCATGACGGCGCGTGGCTGGCCGGGCAGTGGGGCGACAGGGAGCTGGCCGCCTACGCGCACGCCCAATACGCCGCGTTGCGTGAGTCGGTCGGCGCATCGATCCGCGCGACCATGGCCTGGAAGGGCGTGGACACCCTGCCCGCCGCGGCCGATCTTGGCGACGGCGACCCGACCAGCGTGTCGATCGCGCTCGACCCGGCCGGGCAGATGGACGTGCTGCCACGCGATGCACTGGTGCGCACCTTCGATCGCTACCTTGCCGACGTGCGCAAGCGCGAGGCGCCTGGCGAGCTGTTCGCGTACACGCCTTACGAGCTGCGAAACGTCCTGACCTACGTCTACCTCGACCGTCCTGCGGATGCGGCGGAACTGCTCGGCACCATCGTGCGCGATCGCCGGCCGCCGGAATGGAACATGTGGGCCGAGGTGGTGCACTCGCGCCTGCGTCACCCGGGCTACCTGGGTGACATGCCGCATACGTGGATCGGCGCGGAGTATGCCCGCACCCTGTTCGGGATGCTGATGCGCGAGGCGGATGATGGCCTGTACCTGCTGCCTGGCACGCCGCCGGCATGGGTCGCCGGAAAGGGGCTGGCGGTGGCGAAGCTGCCGGTCGCCTACGGCGTGCTGACGATGACGGCACGCCGGGAAGGCGACGTGCTGCGGGTGACGCTCGACAAGGGCATTCGTGCCGGTACGCCTGTGCGGGTGTTCTGGCCGGGACGCATGCGACCAGCCAGCGTCGTCGTCGACGGGAAGCCAGCCACCACGTGGGACGCGGACGGCGTTCGCGTGGACCATCCGTTCCGCGTGCTCGAGGCGCGCTTCGACTGATTCGAATTTCCGTTACGCGTCACGCAAAACGACGCGTCGCCTTCTCGACCAGCTGACGCAGGTGCCGGGCCATGCTGGCGGCATCGGCGTGGCCGACGTCCTGCACCACATCCAGCAACTGCCCTGCCCGCGCGTCGGCCTCGATCAGGTCACGGAACGTGCTGGCCAATAGCTGCACGGCCGCGGTGTTGATCCCGCGGCTATCGAAGCCCATCGCCTTGCGTCGCGCGCGGTAGCGCGCCTGTCGCTGCGCATTGGTCAGAGCATCCGGCTTGCGCGGACGGCCGCGGCTGCGCTTCGCCATGGGAAACATGTCGGCCGTGTTCGGATCGCGGGTGGCGTTGATGTTCTTTTTCATGGGGCTATTATTCGTTACGGTAACGAATAATGCAACGGCGAATCGGAGGGTTTTCGCGAGGAAATGTCGCGACCGGGGGCCGCCCATACAGGGGATGGGTGGTAGGATTTGTGCACTGCATCAAACTTTAGCGACCATGCCCAAGCAAAAAACCCGGATCGTCGACCTGGCTGCCGCCGCGCGGGTCAGCCCGGCCACGGTCGATCGGGTGATCAATGGACGTGGCGGAGTCAGTGAACGGGTGCAGTCCCGGGTACTCGAAGCCGCGAAGCGACTGAAGCTCAACCGGGTGATCGACACGCCGCCGGCGCGCTGGCTCAACGTGCCGATCCTGATGCAGTCGCCCACCATCCATTTCTACGACGAGCTGTCGCGCCGCTTCGAGGGCCACCAGGTCGCCATGCACCAGCTGCGCGTGCGCTGCCAGGTGCATCCGTTCGCATCGATCGTGCCCGGGGAAATCGCCGAACAGATCGAAGCCCAGGCCCGCCACGCCGATGCGCTCGTGCTCACCACCCACGACCATCCCGTGGTTCGCGAGGCGGTGCGCCGCGTCGCCAGCCACTGCCCCGTGGTCACCCTCGCATCGGACATCCCCTCCAGCGGCCGGATCGCCTACGTCGGCACGGACACCCATGCGGCCGGACGCCTCGCCGGCGAGCTGATGGGACGTTTCCTCGGCCCGCAGGGCGGTCCGGTGCTCGTCATCAAGGGTTACCACCACTTCCGCAGCCACGAACAGCGCGAGCGCGGCTTTGCCGACGCCTTGCGCGAAAACTTTCCCGGTGCGCACATCATCGCCCGCGGCGACAGCCGCGAGGATCCGCTCAGCACCGCCGAAATCACCCGTGACGTGTTGCGCGCCGTGCCTGGGCTGCGCGGGATCTACAACACCTCGGTGGGCGACGAAGGCGTGGCCCAGGTCCTCGTCGAACAGACCCGCCCGCGCGACGTCGTCTTCATCGGCCACGACCTCACCGACAGTAACCGGCGCCTGCTCGAGTTGGGGCGGATGGACGCGGTGCTCGACCAGAACCTCGCCGCACAGGTCGCGCGCGCACTGCAGCATGTACTCGCGCGCTTCGGGCGCTCAGCCACGCCGGCGCCGCACCTGCAGCCGAGCAGCATCGTCATGCGCGAGAACCTGCCGGAAGTCGGTTGAGGTAAAACCATCAAGATGGCTTTTTGAGGGGTTTACCTCAAAACCGCTTCCTATACTTCGGCGGCTTTGCATCCACAGCCACCCTCCAAGGAAGCCACCATGCATGCTCCCCATGCGACAACGGGGCCTGGCGGCGACATGCCTGAAAACCCGGCGCGCCGTCGTATCCTCGTTTCCGCCGGCCTGGTCGCCGCCGCAGGCGCCCTGCTCCCCTGGTCCCGCATGGCCTACGCGGCCACGCCCGCCCAGGCCAGCGCGGCCGAACTCGACGCCTTCCTCACGCTCGGTCGCCGCCTCACCGGTCGCGACGGCCTCCCTGCGGACATCTCCGCACGCCTGTTCGTCGCCCTCGCCGGGGGCGACCGCGGTTTTCCCGCGCGCATCGCCGCACTCGCGCGTGCGCTCGACGCCGCCGGGATCGACGACATGCGCAGGTTCAAGGACTCGCCGGTCGATCGCGACCCGGACATGAAAGCCCTGGTGGTCAGCATCGTCAGCGGCTGGTACCTCGGCTACACCGGCGAGCCGAAGTCGCTGGTGGCGAAGGACGACACCGCCTTCATCACCTACACCGGCGCGCTGATGTTTGAGCCCACGCACGACGTCACCGTGATCCCGACCTACGCCCGTGCCGGCACGGACTACTGGGCCGCCGCGCCCACCACCATCGCCAGCGACTGACCCGGCGCAGGACATCCCCATGACTATCACTTACGACGCCGACGTCATCGTCATCGGCTCGGGCGCGCTTGGCAGCAATGCCGCGTTCGAACTCGCGAAGCAGGGCCATTCGGTCATCATGCTCGAAGCCGGCTCGCGCATCCCGCGCTGGAAGATCGTCGAGAACTTCCGCACGTCGTCGCGCAAGGCCAACTTCAACGATCCGTATCCGAACGAGCCGTGGGCGCACACGTCCTACGACCCGGATTACCTCGAGAACACCGGTTCGTTCAATTTCCGCCCCGGCATGCTCAAGCTGGTCGGCGGCACCACCTGGCACTGGGCCGCGGCCTGCTGGCGCTACCTGCCCAACGACATGCGGCTGAACACCCTGTACGGCGTCGGCCGTGACTGGCCGATCGACTACGACACGCTGGAGCCGTACTACGTGCGCGCCGAGTACGCGCTGGGCGTCGCCGGCAACGGCGAGGAAGACCAGAGCGGCCAGGGTGGCAAGGCATGGCCGCCGCGCTCGCAGCCGTATCCGCTGCCGCCCGATGCCACCACGTACATGAACCAGCAGCTGGACAAGCGCCTCGCCCCCGAGGGCTACCACTACATCCACGAGCCGAACGGTCGCGTCACCCGGCCCTACGATGGCCGCCCGGCCTGCTGCGGCAACAACAACTGCATGCCGGTCTGCCCGATCGGGGCGATGTACAGCGGCGACATGCACGCCACCCACGCTGAGAACGCGGGGGTGAAGCTGCTCACCGAATCCACCGCCTACAAGCTGGAAAAGGGCGCGGGCGGCAAGATCGTCGCCGTGCACTACCGCAAGCCGGACGGCACGGATACGCGGATCACCGCCCGTTACTTCATCGTCGCGGCACATGGCCTGGAAACGCCCAAGCTGCTGCTGATCTCCGAGGTCGCCAACTCTTCCGACCAGGTCGGCCGCAACCTCATGGACCACACCGGCATCGGCTTGCTGATGATCGGCGACGAACCGCTGTGGCCGGGTCGCGGGGCCGTCCAGCAGGGTGGCATCTTCAACTGGCGCGATGGCGATTTCCGCAAGCAGCATTCGGCGGTGAAGCACTCGATGTCGAACGCCGTGCCCAATCGCACGGTGGCCGAGCGCCTGCTCAAGCAAGGCATCGTCGGTCCCGAGCTGGACGAGCGCATCCGCCACGATGCCGCCCGCTGGATCGACGTCGGCACCGTGTTCGAGATGCTGCCCCGGGCCAGCAACCGGGTGACGCCCAGCGCGAAGAAAGACGCGCTCGGCATCCCGATGCTGACCGTCCATTACGACGTGGACGATTACGTGAAGGCCGGCAAGGCCGTCGCGAAGGCCGACTATGCGCGCTTCGCGAAGATCTTCAACGCCGAAGTGGTGGAAGACGAATCGGGCTGGCAGAACCGCGACCACATCATGGGCACGGTGATCATGGGTAGCGACCCGAAGGACTCGGTGGTGAACGGCGAATGCCGCACGCACGACCACGACAACCTGTTCCTCGCGACCACCGGCGTCATCCCCGCCTCCGGCGTGATCAATCCGACGCTGACCGGCGTTGCGCTGGCGATCCGCATCGCCGACACCATCCACAAGGAAATCTGATGCGAATCCAACGCATGCTTCGATGGTTTCCCGGCGCCGCCCTCGCACTGGCCACGCTTTGCGCGACGCCCGGGCACGCCCAGGACGCCGCGCTGATCGCACGCGGCAAGGCGGTCGCCACCGCCGCCGACTGCGCCGCCTGCCACACCTCCAGCCCGGCGCATCCGCTGGCGGGCGGCCGGGCGATCGGCTCGCCGATGGGCAATATCTACGCGTCCAACATCACCCCATCGACCGGCCACGGGATCGGCGGGTACAGCGAAGCGCAGTTCGCCGACGCCGTGCGCAAGGGCGTCAACGCAAAGGGCAGCCACCTGTACCCGGCGATGCCGTATACCGCCTACGCGGGCATGACCGACGACGACATCCACGCGCTCTACGCCTATGTGATGCACGGCGTGCCGGCCGACGACAACGCCGTGCCCGAGACGAAGCTGCCCTTCCCCTACGGCATGCGCTGGACCATGGCCGGGTGGAACCTGCTTTACCTCGGCAACGGCCTGCACGAAGCGCAGCCGGGCGAGGTCAAGCGCGGGCAGTACCTCGTCGACGTGCTGGGCCACTGCAGTTCGTGCCATTCCCCGCGCACCTTCCTGATGGCCGAAGACCAGGCTGCCTACCTGGGCGGCGCGAAGATCGACGGCTGGATCGCACCGAACATCACCTCCGACCCGGTCAGCGGCATCGGCGGCTGGACCACGGAAGAACTCGCCGGCTACCTGAAGAACGGCCACGTGAAGGGCAAGGGCCAGGCCGCGGGTGGCATGGCCGAAGCGGTCGAGCAAAGCCTCAGCCACCTGTCCGACGACGACCTGTTCGCGATGGCGAGCTACCTGAAGACGGTGGCGCCGATCCGGGACGCCGATGATACGCATCCGGCGTACGACTACCAGGGCGGTGCGCCGCTACCCGCGCTGGGCATGCGTGAACCGCAGCGCGTGGATGGCAACGCGGATCCGTCGGCCCTGCGCCTCGCCAACGATACCGACGGCGCGACGCTGTATGCCGGTGCCTGCGCCAGCTGCCACCAGCCCGACGGCCGTGGTACGCAGGATCAGTACTTCCCGTCGCTCAGCCACAACCGCGCCGTCGGCCTGTCGCACGCCGACAACCTCGTGATGGCGATCCTGCATGGCGTCGATCGCCGGGGTGCGGATGCGCATGTGTCGATGCCGGCGTTCGCGCGCGACATGGACGATGCCCAGGTGGCCGCCGTCGCGACCTATGTCGAACAACACTTCGGCAACCCGGGCGTGACGGTCAGCGCCGCCGACGTCGCATCGATCCGTTCCGGCGGACCGAAGCCGCTGTTGCTACGCCTCACCCCGTACCTGATGGTCGGCGGCGTGGTGGTGGTCGTGCTGCTGTTCTGGCTGGTGCTCGCCCTGCTCCGCCGCCGACGCCGACGCCGCTAAGCGCTCACGTGCCCTTTCCGCGCAAGGGCACGTCGCGCAGGAACCACGCCAGCAGGAAGCCGGAGAACACGACGGCGGCGCCCACGTGATACACCACGTGCAGCGACGAACCGAACGCATGCAGGTAACGCTCGTGGATCTCCGGCGGCATCTTCGCCACGGCATCCGGCCCGAACGCACGCGGCCCCATGCCAGCCATGCCATCGGCGGGCATCACGTCCGCCATGCGTGACTGCAGGCCGTGGGTGAACAGCGCGCCGAACACGGATACGCCGATCGAACCACCGATCGAGCGGAACAGCGTGACGCCCGAGGTGGCGACGCCCATCAGTTTCGGCTCCACGCTGTTCTGCGCGGCCAGGATCAACACCTGCATCACCATGCCGATGCCCAGGCCGAGGATGCCGGCGTAGGTGTAGATCAGGTACAGCGGGTCGTCGTCCTCCACGCTGCCCAGCAGCATCAGCGCCACGGCGCCGATGAAGGTCCCCATGATCGGGAACATGCGGTAGCGACCGATTTTGCTGATCACGCGACCGACGACGATCGAGCTGACCAGCACGCCACCCATCAGCGGCAGCAACTGCATGCCGGCGCCGGTGGGCGACACACCCTTGACCACCTGCAGGTACAGCGGCAGGTAGGTCGTCGAGCCGAACAGCGCCGTGCCGACGAAGAAGCCGATCATGCTGCAGAGGAAGAAGGTGCGATGGCGGAACAGGTGCAGCGGGATGATCGGCTCGCTGGCCACGCGCTCTTCGTAGATGAAGCCGCCGACCGCGACCAGGCCCATCGCCAGGATCGCCCACAGCTCGACCGAATCCCACGGCAGCCGCGTGCCGCCCTCGGTGGTGAACAGGATGATGCAGCTGAGCGCGAGCGCGAGGAAGAACGCGCCGAACCAGTCGATCGCGTGCCTGACGTGGCGCGTATGCGGATGGAACACCGCGGCGATCACCAGCAGGCAAAGGATGCCCAGCGGCAGGTTCACGTAGAAGATCCAGCGCCACGACAGGTGGTCGACCATGAAGCCGCCGAGCAGCGGGCCGATCACCGTGGCCAGGCCGTACACGCCGCCGAACAGGCCCTGGTAACGACCGCGGTCCGCGGGCGGGATCACGTCGCCGATCGCCGCCATGGTGATCACCAGCAGGCCACCACCGCCAAGGCCCTGCAGCGCACGCATCGCGATCAGCCAGTCCATGTCCTGGGCCAGGCCGCACAGCACCGAGCCGATCAGGAAGATGACGATCGCCGTCTGCAGGACGATCTTGCGCCCGAACAGGTCGCCGAACTTGCCGTAGAGCGGCACGACGACGGTCGACGTCAGCAGATAGGCGGTGACCACCCACGACAGCTGGCTGAGGCCGCCGAGCTCGCCGACGATGGTCGGCAAGGCGGTGGAGACGATGGTCTGGTCCAGCGCCGCCAGCAGCATCACCAGCATCAGCGCCGGGAAGAGCAGGCGTAGCGAGGGCTGTGGCGGGACGGGAGCGAGGCTGGGTTCAACCACGCCGGCGGGGGTGTCGGCGGGTTCGGGGCGATGGGCTACGGCCATGATGGGATGTAATTAATTAAGTCGTCAGTTAATATATGCGGCAACGGGTCGCAAGGCAAGGGCCCAGCCGCGTGTTATTGATTCCCGATGAGCACTACCGACAAACCCCTCCCCCAGACGGCCAGCACCCGGGCACCGCGCCGCGGCCGGCCACCCGGCCGCCCCCAGGGCCAGCCGGACGGTACCGACCAACGCACCCGCCTGATCGAGATCGCACTCGCGCTGTACGCCCGGCATGGCTACGCCGGCACCACGCTGGCGGGCATCGCCCGCGCCGCCGGGATGACGCCCGCCGCCGTGCACTACTACTTCAGGACCCGCGAACAGCTGTTCGAGGAGATCCACGCCGCCCACATCGCGCCGATGCGCGGCCGCGTGGAGGCGATCTTCCAGGAGCACGCCGACGACCCGGTGTCGGCCTTCACCGAGGTAGCGATGCGCTTCATGGACCTGGCCACCGAGCATTCGTGGATCGCGCCGGTGTTCTTTGGCGACCTGCTCACCGACGACGACTCGTTCCGCAAGCACATGAAGAAATCGGTGGACCATGCACGCCAGGCCGCGCTGATCGACAAGATCCGCCAGTGGCAGGCCGAAGGACGCATGCATCCGGACCTCGATCCGGCGCTGGTGATGGTATCGATCATGTCGCTGACCATGCTGCCGATGACGGCGCTGCGCAAATGGAAGGACGATCCCATCCGCAAGAAAATCGACGAGGCATCCATCCGTCGCCATGCGGCGGCCCTGCTCGGCCATGGGCTGGGGCCGGCGAAGGCGTAGAATCGACCTTTTGCCGGAGCGGACCCTTGGCCTTTCCCTACTCGCTCGTCATCTTCGACCTCGACGGCACCCTGGTCGACAGCGCCGCCGACATCGCCGAATCGGTGAACCGCACGCTGCGCGACTGGAAGCTGCCGACCTACGACGTCGCCACCATCACCGGCTGGGTCGGCGAAGGTTCGCGCCAGCTGATTACCTACGCCTTCCAGGATGCCGGCAGCGACGCCAGCATCGATGAGGTGATGCCTGGCTTCCTCGAGCACTATGCCGAGACCGCCCTGGACGGCATCGCCTACGACGGCGTGGTCGACACGCTGGCCGCGTTGCACGCGCAAGGCGTGAAGCTCGCCGTGTGCACGAACAAGAACGAAGAATTCGTCCGTCCGCTGCTCGAGGCACGCGACATGCTCCAGTACATCGACGGCATCACCGGCGGCAACACCCTGCCGCAGCGCAAGCCCAGTGGCGTGCCCCTGCAGTACCTCGCCACGCAGGCCGGGGTGGCGCTCGACAAGGTGCTGATGGTCGGCGATTCGGAAAGCGACATGCTGGCCGCGCACGATGCGGGGGTCGCCCTGGTGATGGTCAGCTACGGCTATCGCAAGTCACTGGACCTGGCCAGCGCCGGTGCAGTCGCCGTGATCGACCGCATGCCCCAGCTGCTCGATCTGTAGGCTCAGCGCCAGGCCTCGATGGCCGCCTTGACCAGGCGGACATCGTCTTCGATGCCGTAGTTGGGCGGCGCGGAATAACCGAAGCGCGTGATGACGAGATGCGCGGACGGCACGATGTAGATGCGCTGGCCCATCGTGCCGCTGGCGAAGAATCCATCCTTCGGGAAGCCACCCTCCACGCGCTGCCGGGCGACGTCGCTCGGCCCGTCGTTGGTCCAGAAGCCGGCGCCGTAAGGCGCGCCCAGCGCCGATCGGCGCGACCAGTCGACCCAGCCGGGCGGCAGCAGTCGCGTGCCGTCCGGCGCGACGCCGTCCTTGAGATACAGCAGGCCGAAACGCGCGTAGTCGCGAGCGCTGGTGAACACATAGGTCGAGCCGACGAAGGTGCCCTGCCCGTCGACTTCCATGGTCACCTCGCCCATGTGCATCGGATCGAACAAGCGCCTGCGGGCGAAGTCGCGCAAGCCCGCCGCGCCACCGCCGATGCGTTCGCCGAGCATCCGATCGAGCAACACGGTGTCGGCCGAGGTGTATTCGAAGGTCTTGCCCGGCGCTTCCTTCGCCGGCTGCATCGCGGCGAAGCCGGCCATGTCGGCGTGCAGGAATTCCATCTTCGCCACCGGGCTGAAGGCCGATTCCGCTTCTTCGGCGGCGAGGCCGCTCTGCATGCGCATCAGGTCTTCGATGGTGATCGCGCCACGCGGATCGCCGGGCGCCGACCATTCGGCGGCACCCAGCGGGCGTTTCACGTCGACCTTGCCGTCCATCGCCAGCATGCCGAGGAACGCGTTGGTGAACGACTTGGCGACCGAGAAGCTGATCAGCGCCGAGTGGATGCCATAGCCCGGCGCGTAACGCTCGGCCACGACCTTGCCGTCCTTGACGATCACCACGGCCTTGACCACCTTCGGCGGTGCGCCTGGCGCTTCAGCGAAGACCCGGTCCAGCGCCGCGGTGACGGCGGGCTTGTCGGTGGTGACCACGGCTTCGGGCGCGAAGCCGTCGTCGCGGGCGGCGACCCGTGCCGTCACCGCCGCCAGCGGGCGATTGCCCGGCAGCGCCAGCCGGCAGCCGTAGCCTGGGGTATAACGCGCCGTCGCCAGCGCCGAGACCAGGCCGTTGACCGTAACCGTCTGCGCCTCGCGGTCGACGTGCACCTTCAGCAGCTTCGCCGGCGTCGCCCCGATCATCGGCGTCACCAGCTCGCGATAGATCGTGTCGGGATCCTGCCTGCCGACGAAGGTCATCGAGCAGACATGATGGGCGGCCACGCCCGCGGCAACCCGGATGGCCTGGTCGGGCCGGGTGGTGGCCCAGGCACCCACGGCGATGGCCAGGGCGACGGCGGTGGCGATGATCGTGCGCTTACGCATGGCGAGGCTCCCGGTGGCTGGAGCCGAGCATCGCGCGGAGGCGGCCGCGGCGGACGACCGTCCGGGACGAAGGGCCGCCGCCCGGGGACGAACACCGGCATTGCCCAGGGACGAATATCGTCACCACCCGGGAGCGCGCGCCGGCGCAGCCGGCGAACGGCCTTCAGCGAAGATCGTCGGGGAGGAAACGCCGGGTCCAGGTCACCCGGCTGCCGTCGTGCAGCACGAGGCGCTTTTCGCCATCCGGCCACGGCTGCACTTCGGCGATCGCGTCCAGCCGCACCACGGTCGAGCGGTTGACCCGGACGAAACGCGAGGGGTGCAGGCGCGCCTGCATGGCGTCCAGCGTGCCGCGCAGGCGGCGTGGCACGCCATCGACGAAGGCCTCGAGGTAGTTGCGGTCGGACGCGATCCGGTCGATGCGCTCGACCGGCACGAGCTCCGCGCCGTCGGCGCCCGGCAGCGGCAGCAACAGGCGCTCGGCGTAATGCGTCGGCGCCGGCAGGTCGCCGAGCAGCCCGTCGAGCTTCGCCGCCGACGGCACGAGCCGCGCGCACAAGCGGCGCACGGTGCGCTCGAACCGGTCCGGCCCCACCGGTTTTAGCAGGTAATCGAAGGCATGCACCTCGAACGCGCGCACCGCCTGGTCCGCATGCGCGGTGACGAACACGATCTCCGCAGGCAGCGGATCGCCCAGTGCCTGCAGCACGCCGAAGCCATCCATGCCGGGCATGCTGATGTCGAGGAAGATCACATCCGGACGCTCACGCTGGACCAGTGCCACGGCCGTCGGGCCATCCGCCGCTTCACCGACCCAGGCCACGCCGTCGCAGGTACTGAGATAGCGGCGAAGCTTTGCGCGCGCCGGCGCTTCGTCGTCGATGACCACGGCGCGCAGGGTCATGGCGGCGTTGCCTCGCGCGCGGGCAGCCATACGGTCACCACCGACCCCGTGGCTGCCGCATCGAGGCGCACGCCCGCGGCATCGCCATGCAGGTGGCGGAGCCGTGCGGCGACGTTGCCGAGGCCGATGCCATGGCCGGCGCGCGGCGTCGCCTCCATGGCGACCGCATCGCCCCGGCCGCCGCCATCGCGCACCGTGACCACCGCCCGTGTCCCGTCGCGACGGGCGTCGATCCGGACGAAGCGTGCATCGCCGACGCCGCCGTGCTCGATCGCGTTCTCCACCAGGGGTTGCAGCACGAGGAACGGTACGCGCACGCCGGCGACGCCTTCGTCGATCGCCAGTTCGGCATCCAGGCCGTCGGCGAAACGCGCACGCTGGATGTCGAGGTACAGCTCAAGCAACTGGCCTTCCTCGCGCAAGCTGTGCTCCTGCCCCGTCGCCGCCAGCGTGGCGCGCAGCAGTGCGCCGACCCGGGCCAGCATCTCGTCGGCCGCGCGCGGCCGCTCGTACATCAGCTCGGACACGGCATTGAGGGTGTTGAACAGGAAATGCGGATTGATCTGCAGGCGCAGCGCTTCGAGCCGGGCTTCGGACAGGGCCGATTCCAGCTGGGCATTGCGCAGCTCGCGCGCCTGGCCCTCGCGGTAGCGATCAAACAGCCAAACGCCGGCGACGATCACCGCATAGAAAAACAGTTGGGTCGGCACTTCCATCAGGTAGCGCCAGACGTTCGGCGGATAGGCCCACGAGGCGAGGTCGAGCAGGCGGAACACCACCTGGCGCGAGGCGATCATCAGGCTGGTCTGCACCAGCGACAGCAGGCTGAAGACAAGCGCGTGCGCCCACCAGGTGCGCGGCATCCGCCGCAGTGCGATGAACAGCAACGGCAGGCACGCACCGAAGCTCAGCGAGCCGGTGAGTTCTTCGACGAAGCGTGGAAGAAAGATGGTCGCATGGCCGTTGGCCACGTCGACGAGGTAACGGTTGGAGGCGCGCAGCAGGCCGATCGCCACCAGCAAGGCCAGCCACGCCCATGCGGCGTGTCGCCGCCACGCGGATGGAACTGACCTGCCCGCGCTGGCCACGATGGCTTGTCCCCTCGAACCCTACCGCCGGCTCTTATACCAGAGCCGGCGGCGGGCGGTGCACTCAGGCGGCGCGCTTGGGGATGACCCAGTCCGGCCGGATGAAGTGGCAGGTGTAGCCGTTCGGGTACTTCTCGAGGTAGTCCTGGTGCTCGGGTTCGGCTTCCCAGAACGGGCCGGCCGGCGCGACTTCCGTCACCACCTTGCCCGGCCACAGCCCCGCCGCGTTCACGTCGGCGATGGTGTCCTCGGCGATCGCCTTCTGCTCGTCGTCCAGGTAGAAGATCGCCGAACGGTAGCTCAGGCCCAGGTCGTTGCCCTGGCGGTTGAGCGTGCTGGGGTCGTGGATCTGGAAGAAGAACTCCAGCACCTTGCGATAGGTCAGCTTCGCCGGGTCGAACTCGATCTCGATCGCCTCGGCGTGGGTGCCGTGGTTGCGATAGGTGGCATTCGGTACGTCACCGCCGGTGTAGCCGACGCGGGTGGAAATCACCCCGGGCTGCTTGCGGATCAGGTCCTGCATGCCCCAGAAGCAACCACCGGCCAGGATGGCACGGGAACTCATGCGACACCTCCCTTCGTGTTGGCGAATAGCTGGGCGTACTCGGCGTAGCCCTCTTTCTCGAGGTCGGCAAGCGGGACGAACCGCAGCGACGCCGAGTTGATGCAATAGCGCAGGCCGCCGCGGTCACGCGGGCCATCTGGGAAAACGTGGCCCAGGTGGCTGTCGCCATGGGTCGAGCGCACCTCGGTACGGATCATGCCGTGCGTCGTGTCGCGGTTTTCCACCACGTGCTCGCTTTCCAGCGGCTGGGTGAAGCTGGGCCAGCCACACCCGCTGTCGAACTTGTCGAGCGAGGAGAACAGCGGCTCGCCTGACACGATGTCGACATAGATGCCCGGGTCCTTGCTTTCATGGAACGCGTTGTGGAACGGGCGCTCGGTGCCATTCTGCTGGGTGACCCGGAACTGCTCGGGGCTGAGGCGGGCGAGGGCCTCGGGGGACTTGCGGTAATCGGACATGGGGGCCTCCAGAGGGGAAGACCGGCGTCGCGGGCGTCCGCGTCGCCGCTGCCCACATAATGCGGGCTGGCGGCGTGTATGCAATGCCCCCAACGGGTGAACCCGGGGCCGAGGCGATGCTCAGGCGGCGATGTCTTCCACCCACGCATGGCCGGCCTGGGCCAGCAGTTCGCGGGCGGAATCCGGGCCCCAGGTGCCGGCTTCGTACGCATCCGGCCCCTTCGCCGCATCGCTCCAGCCCTGCAGGATCGGGGTGACCCACTCCCACGCGGCCTCGGTCTCGTCCTTGCGCACGAACAGGGCCGGGCTTCCCTTCACCGCATCCAGCATCAGGCCTTCATAGGAGTCGCGGAAGCGCATCCGCCCCGGCTCGCCGAGGTTGGACAGCGCATCCACCTCGTCCAGGCCCAGCGCACTGCCCGGCTGCTTGACGAACAGCGGCAGCACCACGCTTTCGTTCGGCTGCACGCGGATGACCAGGCGGCTACCCGGGCGTGCCTCGCCGAACAGGCCCGGCTCGCCGGCACGGAACTGGATGACGATCTCGGTCAGCTTCTCGGGCATGCGCTTGCCCGAGCGCAGGTAGAACGGCACGCCCTGCCAGCGCGGCGCGTCGATCTCGGCCTTGAGCGCGACGAAGGTCTCGGTGTTGCTCGGGGTGGCGTCCGGCAGTTCGTCGCGATAGCCCGGCACGGACTGGCCGCCGGCGACACCGCCCACGTACTGGCCACGCGCCACGTTGGCGGCGAGGTTGTGCCGGTCGAGCGGCTTGAGCGAACGCAGCACGCGGACCTTCTCGTCACGCAGCGCATCGGCATCCAGCGACGCGGGGCGCTCCATCGCGACCACCGTCAGCACCTGCAGCAGGTGGTTCTGGATCATGTCGCGCAGCGCGCCGGAGCCGTCGTAGTAACCGCCACGGCCCTCCAGGCCAACGGTTTCCGCCGCGGTGATCTGCACGTATTCGATCGACTCGCGATCCCACATGCGCTCGAGCATCGGGTTGGCGAAACGCAGCGCGATGATGTTCTGGATCGCTTCCTTGCCCAGGTAATGGTCGATGCGATAGATGCTGTTTTCCGGGAAATGCCGGCCGACGCCTTCGTTGACCTTGCGCGCGGTGTCGAGGTCGGTGCCGATCGGCTTTTCCAGCACGATGCGCGACTGTTCGGTGCGCAGGCCCTTGTCGTCGATGTTCTTCGCGATGTCGCCGTAGAGATCCGGCGCGGTGGCCAGGTAGAACACGCGCACGCGCTCGCTCGGGCCGGCACCACCCAGCTTGTCGGCCAGGCCGGCCCAGTTGCCGCCAGACTCCGCGCCATTCAGGCTCACGTAGTGGATCAGGCCCAGGAAGCGTTCGACCGTGGCGTCGACGAACTCGTCGCCGCGGACAAAGTCGGTGAGCGCCTTGCGGGCGCGCTCGCGGTAGGCGGCGTCGTCGAGCGGCGAGCGCGCCGTACCGATGATCCGCGCGTCCGCGGGGACCTGGCCTTCGGCGAAGCGCCGGTACAGCGCAGGCAGCAGCTTGCGCATGGTCAGGTCGCCGGTGGCGCCGAAGATGACGTAATCGAAGGAAGCGACGGGTTCGAGCTGGCTGGAGGCGGGCATGACGGTATCCGGGACGAAGGAAGGCGGCGGCGGTGCCGTCGTCGATGGATACGTGGATAAGGGGTAATGCCCCGGATTCAAGGGGCTGGATCGATCTAAATCATTGCCCGGGCGGCATAGGTGTTGTGCCGCGAGGCTCCGCCGGCCCTTCGTCGCGCGCTTTACAGGCTGACGCCGTAGAGTTCCGGATGCAGGAACGGCGCCATCGCCAGCACCAGTGCCTGGGTGTAGGCGCTCTCGCGGGTGGCGTGGCCGTTGGTGACCAGGCCGATCGCCCCGCCCTGCTGCTTGATGTTGACCGTGCCGAACAGGCGATCCATGACGTCGCCCAGCTCATCGCCATCCAGCAGGGCCTCGTACACCGCCGGCGGCAACGGCAGCCACGCGCTGCGGCCCACCGAAACGGTCTCGCCGTAGGCGATGGCGACGATGCCGAAGGTGCCCGGGCCGTCTTCGGTCACTTCGACGCCGCCTTCCAGGGCGACGAAGTAATCCGCGTCGCCGTTCTGCCGGCAGAAGTTCAGGCGGTTCAACGCCCCCTCGCGGGTTTCCGCCGTGGTCATCGGCTGGTCTGGCACGCCCGACGGGGCATGCATGCCGACGCACTCGACCAGCCGCCCGGGGAATAGCGGGGCCAGCGCGTTGTGCACGGCGCCCACTTTCACCGGGTTATGCGAACCGACCAGCACCTTCAGCGGCGTTGCGTCCATGCTCAGCCCAGCGCCTGGTCGACCATCGCCTGCGCTTCTTCCAGAACGCGGGCCAGATGGTCCTTGCCGGCAAAGCTTTCGCCGTAGACCTTGTAGATGTCCTCGGTGCCCGACGGGCGCGCCGCGAACCATGCGCGCTCGGACATCACCTTGATGCCGCCGATCGGCTGGCCGTCGGCCTGGTTGATCACGTTGACTATCGGATCGCCGGCCAGCGTCCGGGTCGTGACCTGCGCGGGGGCGAGCTTCGACAGCTTCTGCTTCTGCGCGTGGCTGGCCGGTGCATCGATGCGCGCGTTGGCCGGGTCGCCGAGCTTGCCGGTGATCTCGCGATAGACATCGCCCGGGTCGCGGCCCAGTCGCGCAGTCATCTCTCCAGCGAGCAAGGCGGCGACGATCCCGTCCTTGTCGGTCGACCACGGCGAGGCGTCCTTGGCCAGGAACGAGGCACCCGCGCTTTCCTCGCAACCGAAGCCGAGGCTGCCGTCGAACAGGCCCGGCACGAAATACTTGAAGCCCACCGG
The DNA here is from genome assembly GCA_018889975.1 of Bacillus sp. NP157. Lineage (NCBI taxonomy): Bacteria > Bacillati > Bacillota > Bacilli > Caryophanales > Bacillaceae > Bacillus > Bacillus sp. NP157. The sequence continues at coordinate 1,271,345 of CP076546.1, read as the reverse complement.
CACTTCCAGCAACGGCCGGCCGAGGTGGTCGGCGATGCGATCGAGCAGGCCCGTGCTCACGGCGGTCTTGCCGACCGCGGCGTCGGGCCGCCAGCCGGGACGGTTCTGGAACAGGTACCAGGCCGCCGTGGCGAGGTAATGGTTGGCGGGCAGCAGGCCGGTGCTCGGCGCGACGACGCCGTGGCGATCGTGGTCGGTGTCGCAGGCGAAGGCGACATCGAAGCGATCCTTGAGATGGATCAGGCGCTGCATGGCATAAGAGGACGAAGGATCCATGCGGATCTTGCCGTCCCAGTCCAGTGACATGAAGGAAAACGTCTTGTCGACGGTCTCGCTCACCACGGTGAGGTTGAGCCCGTAGCGTTCGCCGATGGCGCGCCAGTAGTGCACGCCCGCACCGCCGAGCGGATCGACGCCCATCTTCACGCCCTCGGCGCGGATGATGTCCAGGTCGAGCACATCGCCGAGGTCACCCACGTAGCGCTGCAGGAAATCGAATTCGTGCGTAGTCGACGCCTTCAGCGCCTGCGCATACGGCATGCGCCTGACCTCGCGCAGGCCGCCTTCGATCAACGCGTTGGCGCGATCGGCGATCCACCTGGTCGCGTCGGTGTCCGCGGGGCCACCGTGGGTCGGGTTGTACTTGATGCCACCGCTATCCGGCGGATTGTGCGACGGTGTGATCACGATGCCATCGGCCAGGCCGCGCTCGAGGCCGCGGTTGTGCACCAGGATCGCGTGCGACACCGCCGGCGTGGGCGTGTACTCGCCGCCGCTGGAGACCCGTGCCTCGACGCCATTGCCGGCCAGCACTTCCAGCGTGCTCTCGAACGCCGGCTGGGACAGGGCGTGGGTGTCGATGCCCACGTAAACCGGGCCGTCGACGCCGGTGCGCTGGCGGTATTCGCAGATCGCCTGGACCACGGCCAGCACGTGGCTTTCGTTGAAGGAGCGCTCGAACGACGAGCCGCGATGCCCCGAGGTGCCGAACACGACCCTTTGTTCGGGCACGGACGGGTCGGGCTTCAGGTCGGCATAGGCATCCACCAGGGCGACGATGTCGACGAGCGTGCCGTCGGTGGCGGGCTTACCCGCGAGGGGGCTGATCTTGGCACTCACCGTGGATCTCCTTGCTGCGGCCGCCCCGTGGCGTCCGGTCGGGCATTGTAGTCGCGGCCGTCGGCCGGGGTTGTCAAGCGGGCGTGCAGGCAGCGCCGCGTGCGAGCGGCCAAGCATACGCGCCCTTTTGAGAAATCTTCCATGTCCGCGGCCTCGCCGGCTGGCTATGGTGGCAAGGTTCGCGCGATGCCTAGAGGCGGAGCCGTTCGACGTACTCGAAGACTTCCGCGTCGCTGGCCAGGTGCAACTTACGCATGGCGTTCGACTTTTGCTGGCTGATGGTGGAGAGACCACGGCCGGTGCTTCGAGCGATGTCGGTCACGCTGTTGCCACCGGCGAACAGGCACAGGATTTCCAGCTCCCGCGGCGACAGGTCGGCCAGCGTGCCTTCCGTCCCGAGGATGGCACCCTGCTCAACACCCAACATCGTTTGCACCGAGGTACCCAGATAGACATGCCTGGCCATGATTTCCCGCAGCGCTTCCGGTATTTCGCGCGCATCGCCCGACTTGCCGACGAGGCCGAGCACGCCGAGGGCGAGGATTTCCCGATACAAGGCGGGGTTGGCGATGGTGGTGATGACCATCACCGGCAGCGAGGGATAGCTATCGCGCACGCCCTTCAGCATGGCGAGGCCGTCGTGCGTGCTTGCCGGCATGCTGAAGTCGGTGATCAGCGCATCGCATGCGGTGTCGTCCAGCATGCGCAGCAGCACGGCAGGCGAATGAGCTTCGCCGACGACCTGCCCTACACCATCGCTGGCCAGTGCAAGGCCGATGCCCTTGAGTACGACGGGATGATCGTCGGCGATAATGACGCGATACGCCATGGGTAGTCCTTCCGTGTTCCAGGTTCCATTGACCCGCCAGCTTCCTGGCTTCCGCGACGGGGCGCAGAGTTGAGCACAACACGCCTGTATGCGCTAGCCGATCGCCTGCTGGCATGGTTCGATGCGCTGGCGCTTCGCCACGCGGCGCGACGTGCCCGCGTCGACCTCGCAAACAACCTGCCCGACCTGCTCGAGCGGCTCGGGCGTGGCTATGCGCCACTGGCGCGACGCCACGGCGTCGCCATCGAACTGGATGTCGATCCCGCGCTGGAAGGCGACCTCGACGGTCCGCACGCCCGCCTCGGCGAAGCGATCGCCGTCCTGCTCGTGCAGGCGATCCGACATGGCCACGACGAGCATGGCCACGTCGCCCTGCGGGTCGACGTAGTGCGTGATGCGCCGTCGCGACAGACGGTGCACTTCACGGTCGTCGGCGCGAGCGAGGAGCCGCATGCACGCCATGTCGTGCAGGCCCTCGGCGGTACCTTCCACGTCGAACCCGGCGCCACGCCGCGTGCCATCGTCGAACTGGAGTTCGTGGTGCCGCCGCGGCCACCGCACATCGACATCGACGCCTTGCGGATGACGCTGGGTGGCGATGCCGCGATGCGCGAGGTCGTCGCCACGCTCGACCATGCGCTGACCACCGACCTCCGCGCCCTCGACGCCATGCTGGCCAGCGCCGATGCGCTGGCGATCCAGCAGTGGTTGCATCGCGTATCGGGCGCACTCGGCATGGCCGAGGCGACTACGCTGGCCAGCACGGGGATCCGGCTCGAGCACGCGGTAGCGACGCAGCCGCTGGCCGAGGTCGAGGCACAGGTGCGCCGCTTCGCGGCGGACGCATCGTGGGCCCTCGCCCGCCTGCGCGCCGTCGCCGCAGGCGATCCGTTATAGTCATGCAGGTGAACGCGCCCCACGCCACGGACGACCACGCCGACGCCCTCCGAAACTTCGTGGAAGCGCACCGGCGCATGTTCGTCGTCACGGGCGCTGGCATCAGCACCGATTCGGGCATTCCCGACTATCGCGACGGCCAGGGCCAGTGGAAGCGCAGCCCACCGATGACCCTGCAGATGTTCATGAGCGGCGAGCCCGCCCGGGCACGCTACTGGGCGCGGGCGATGATCGGCTGGCGCTACTTCGACGGCATCCGCCCCAACGTCGCGCACCGTGCGCTGGCGAAGCTCGAACAGGCGGGTCGGATTGAGCTGTTGCTCACCCAGAACGTCGACGGCCTGCACGAAGCCGCGGGCAGCCTCAACGTCGTGGACCTGCATGGCCGGATCGATCGCGTGCGCTGCATGCAGTGTGGCGAGATCACCCGGCGCAATGCGATGCAGCAGCGGCTGCAGGCCGACAACCCGGCGTGGACCGACCTCGACGCACGCATCGCGCCCGACGGGGACGCCGACCTCGATGGCCTGGATTTCTCCACGTTCCACGTGCCGCCGTGCCTGGTATGCGGCGGCATCCTCAAGCCCGACGTGGTGTTTTTCGGCGAGAACGTGCCGCGTGCCCGCGTCGATACGGCCTGGGCTCACCTGGCGCGCGCGGATGCCGTGTTGGTGGTCGGCTCGTCGCTGATGGTGTACTCGGGCTATCGCTTCGTGCTGGAAGGCTCGCGACTCGGCTTGCCGATCGCGTCGCTCAATCTCGGCGTCACCCGCGCCGACGCCCTGCTTACGTTGAAGATCGAGCAAGGTTGCGCCGAGGCGCTCGCACCGTACGCCTAGCGGCGTGCGCGGAAAAACTGGCGCAGCATGTCGCCCGCCGCCTCGGCCTCGAGGCCGCCCGCGACGCTCACCCGGTGGTTGTGCCGTTCGGACACCAGGGTGTCGAACACACTGCCCGCCGCACCGGTCTTCGGGTCGGCAGCGCCGTAGACGACGCGTCCCACGCGTGCGTGGACCATCGCCATCGCGCACATGGCGCAGGGTTCCAGGGTGACGTAAAGCGTCGCGCCGGGGAAACGGTAATTCTGCAAGGCTTCGCCCGCGGCGCGCAGGGCCTGGATCTCGGCATGTGCGGTCGGATCGTTCAACGTGATGTTGCGGTTCCAGCCGATACCGACGGCCTTGCCCTCCATCACCAGCACGGCACCCACCGGCACTTCGCCTTCCGCGTCGCGCGCATGCGCCGCCAGCTCCAGCGCACGCGCCATCCACGCGCGGTCGGCGTCGTCGAAGGGCGTGGGGCTATCGGTAGGCACGGGCGTGTTCAAGCGGGGTTTCCTGGCTGGCCGCGCATTCTAGCCGGTCGCTGCGCGGATCACCGCCGCGAGACGGTCCGCCAGCGCTTGCGCCTGCGCTTCAGGCACGTTGGTCACGCCCAGCAACAGGCCGGATCGACGGGCGGGCCCGGCGTACCACGCGGACAGTGGCACGGGTGACAGCCCTTCGCCGAGCGCCGCCTGCACGATGGCGACATCGTCCACGGCATCGGGCAACGGCACGCGCAGCGCCAGGCCGCCACCTTCATGGGTCAGGCCCGCCCGATCCAGGGCCGCCGACAAGGCGTCGCGGCGGCTGGTGTACGCGCGCTTCATCCGTCGCAGGTGGCGCAGGTAATGGCCTTCGCGCATGAAGGTTTCCACCGCGCGCTGCACGACCGGCGGCGGCGCGGGCTCGAGCGTGCCGACCACTTCTTCGACGGACGGGACCAGCGCCACGGGCACGACGAGGTAGCCGATGCGCAACGCCGGCGCGATGGTCTTGCTGAACGTGCCGATGTGGACGACCCGGCGGCCGTCGATCGAGGCCAGTGCCGGTGCGGCACGCCGGGACAGCTGTAGTTCGCCGAGGAAGTCGTCCTCGACGATCCAGCGTTCGCCCGCATGCACCCAGTCGAGCAAGGCCAGCCGGCGCTCCAGCGACATGGTCATGCCCATCGGTGCCTGCTGGCCGGGCGTGACCAGGGCCAGCGCGGCGTGGGGTGCCAGCGCCCTGCCCGCCTCGACGTCGATGCCTTGCCCGTCGAGCGGTACCGGCACCGGTCGCAACCCGGCCCAGCCCAGCGCCGTGCGGGCGAACGGATAGCCCGGCTCCTCGAACCAGGCGTCCGCCCCCTGCACCCGAAGCACGCGCAGGATGGTGCTCAGGGCGCCGGCGTAACCATGGGTGATGAACACCTGCGAGGGCTGGCAGGCCATGCCACGGGCCACGGCAAGATACGCCGCGACTTCCGAGCGAAGCGCAGGCTCGCCGCGCGGATCGGGGTAACCCACCGGCACCGCGGCCGCCTCGCGTGCCGCCTGCGCGAGCACGCGGCTCCACAGGGCCACGGGGAACAGGTCCGCCGCGGGCACGCCCATCTGGAACGGCACGGGGGCGGTGGCGCCGGCCGGGAACGTGCCGAGCGACGGTCGCGGCCGCGCGGCCTCCAGTGGCTGCCGCTGCGCCGGCAAACGACCGGCGACGCGCGTGCCGGCGGCGCCCTGCGGCAGCACGTATTGCCCGTCGGCGAGCTGCTCATAGGCCATTCGGACGGTGCCACGGGCGACACCCAGCTGGGCCGCGAGATCGTTCCACGACGGCAACCGCGCGCCCGGTGCCAGCCGTCCCTCGTGGATCGCGCTGCGTATGCCGTCGGCGATCTGCGCGCTCAGCGACTGCCGCGCGCCCCGGTCGATGCGAATGCCAAAGGAACCGTCCATGCGGCCATGGTACATCCGTCAGCCGCATTCTTGGCTCTATCGAATAGACCAAGTGGGGCGCACGCTATGCCTATCGCAAAACCCACCCTCGCTATCGGAGTGAATGACATGAGCAAGCGCATCAACTACATGAAGGCCGCTCCGGAGGCGGTTAAAGGCTTCATCGCCACCCACGGTTACCTCGCCTCGAGCGGACTGGACAAGAACCTCGTCGACCTCGTTTACCTGCGCGTTTCGCAGATCAACCACTGCGCCTACTGCATCGACATGCACTCGCAGGACCTGCACAAGCACGGCGTGCCGTTCGAGAAGCTGATCCTCACTTCGGCATGGCGCGAAGCCGGCGAGGTGTTCAGCCCGCGCGAACAGGCCGCGCTGGCCTGGGCGGAATCCGTCGCGAACGTGGCCGAGACCGCCGTGCCGGACGCGGACTACGCCGCGGCCGCCGCCGAATTCAACGAGAAGGAACTCGCCGACCTGTCGGTGGCGATCGCCCTGATGAGTGCGTTCAACCGCCTCGGCGTGGCCTTCCGCAACGAGCCGATGGCGGCCTCGCGACTGGCCCGCGCCAGCTAATCCATGCGGTTAGGCCGTCCGTCGACTGGCGGCCTACGAAATTTCGTACGAGGCTTTCCTTGCTGGCAGGGGATTTGAATGCTTCAAGGGGAGCGACCATGGATCAGCGCGCCATCGACGAGCCGCACATCGTGTGGCCCCTGGACCCGGCCGGGTTCTCCACGCAACGGATTACCCGGCTGCGCCACAACTTCCACCGCCATCCGCTGTTCCAGTTACCGGAACTGGCCAACCTCGCCCGCGAGCTGATGCCGAAGGAACAGTGCCGCTTCGTCAAGCCGGGGCTGCAGCAGGACTCGGCCTTTCGCCATGAGCCGCGTCCAACCGACGGACGCGACCTGGAGCAGGTGTTCGAGAAGATCCAGCAGAGCGGTTCGTGGATCGCCCTGTACAACGTGGAAGCCGTGCCGCGCTACCGCGCGCTGCTCGAAGAGATCATCGATGGCCTGCGGCCGCTGATCGAGCGCGAACAGCCTGGCATCTTCAACGTCACCGGCTTCATCTTCATCTCGGCACCGCCGTCGGTGACGCCGTTCCACATCGATCGCGAAAACAACTTCTGGATGCAACTGCATGGCCGGAAGACGCTGAGCGTGTGGGAGCCGGAAAACCGCGACGCGGTGAGTGCCAGGCACGTCGAGGATTTCATCGTCAGCCACACCCTGCGCGACGTGCGCCTGGACGACGCGTCGCGCGCCACCAGCCACGATTTCGACAGCGGCCCCGGCGATGGTGTGTATTTCCCGACGACTTCGCCGCACATGACCCGGTCGGACACCGACTGGGTGCATGGCGACGATGGCGTGTCGATTTCGATCGGCGTGACCTTCTACACCAGCCAGACCGTGCGCAACGCGCGAGTCCACCAGTTCAACCGGGTGTGCCGCAAATACCTCGGGATGACGCCGTCGTTTCCCGGGCAGCATGCGTGGCTCGACCGGGCAAAGGCGCCGTTGGGTTACCTGCTGGGGGTGTCGCGGCAGTGGGCGCTGCGGGCGCTGACGTTTTACGGCGGGATCAGGGCCCACCACCGGCCGGACGAGGGATGGTGGGGGGAGAAGGCGCCGCCTGGGTCGTATTGAGGGCCATCGCGAAACGCCATCGCGCGCAGGCACGCTCCTACCCGGGCATCGGAACCCCATGTAGGAGCGCGCCTGCGCGCGAATGCTTTAAATCACCACGAATTATCGTCAGATGACCCGCCGTCATCCGAAGACCCACCGTCATCCCACGAACTATCGTTGTTACCCATGTCGATCGGATCATCGCGCAGATCGTCGTAGGCCTGTGCCGACGGATCCGGCTGCACAAACCCCGTCGAGCCGACATCGCGGGTGACATCGCCACCACCTTCGCGATGCCCGCGTAGCGCCTCGTCGAGCAGCGCGCCCGCGGCGAGACCACCCACGCCGGCGGCGATGGTCGAACCGATGCCCGAGGACGGCGGCGGTGCATAACCCGGGTAGCCCGGTGCGCCACCGTACGGCGGCGGGTTGTTCATGGGCGGCACCGAGCCGTAGCCCTGCGGCGCGCCGTAACCCTGCGGGCCGTTCGACGCATTGCGCCGGCGCGACCACAGGAAGATCACCAGCGCCACGACCGCGCCGAACACCAGCCAGCCCGTCAGGTGCGAACTACCGGCCTCGCGTGGCGCACCGACCGCCGCCTGCGGCGCATCGACGTTGCGCAACGATGACGACGGACGGGCGGTCGCCGGCGCGAGCGCGGCATCGAGCTTCTGGCGGAAGGCCTGGAATTTCGCCGGGTCGGTGAACGTCGTCTGCGGATCGAGCGCCGCAGCCTTGCCGGCCTCCGTCTTCGCCTCGCCGATGTTGCCTTCGTGGGCGAGCACTTCCGCCAGCACGTAATGCGCCTTCGCACTCTTGGGATGTTCCGAGACCGCCTCGCGCAACGCCGTTTCCGCCGCCGGATAGTCACCGCGGGCGATCATCGCCTGGACATCCTTGGGCGAATCGTTGGCGCTCGCCACCGAGGCCAGGGCGACCAGGAGGAAGGAAAGCATGAACTTATGCATGACGTGGTTCCGGGCTCCGTGTGGGCCATTTGAGTAGTGGATCAAACGAAAGTTCGCACGATGGATCACACCGCAAAAGCTTGCGGTTAGCTTGCCTTCACCGCCTTGTGGCGGAAACAGCTGCCCGCATGGTCGTCGACGATGCCTACCGCCTGCATCCATGCATAGACGATGGTCGGCCCGACGAACTTGAAGCCACGCTTCTTCATGTCCTTCGAGATCGTCGCCGACAACGGCGTCTGCGCATGAACGGTGACGCCATCGCCGCGCAGGATCTTGCCGTCGGTGAACGACCAACAGTAATCGTCGAACGTCTCACCTTTCGCCTGCATGTCGAGGTAGATCTTCGCGCCCTGGATCGTCGCCTCGATCTTGGCCCGCGAGCGGATGATCCCTTCGTCGCCAAGCAGGCGAAGGATGTCCTTTTCGCCGAAGCGCGCCACCTTCGCCGGATCGAAGCCCTTGAACGCTTTGCGGAAGTTCTCGCGCTTGCGCAGGATGGTGATCCACGACAAGCCTGCCTGGAAGCCTTCCAGCATCAGCTGCTCCCACAGCATGCGACTGTCGTGCAGCGGCACGCCCCATTCGCTGTCGTGGTATTCGATGTAGTGCGGGTCGCTGCCCGCCCAGCTGCAACGCGTCGTCAAAGGCCGAGCTCCGACAGGCTGGCGTGGTCGTCGGGGCGACGCCCTTGCGGCCAGTGGAACTTCCGCTCCGACTCCCTGATCGCCAGGTCGTTGATCGACGCATAACGATGGTGCATGAGGCCTTCGCTATCGAACTCCCAGTTTTCGTTGCCGTAGGAACGGAACCAGTTGCCGCTGTCGTCATGCCACTCATAGGCAAAGCGCACCGCGATGCGATCGCCGGTGAACGCCCACAGTTCCTTGATCAGGCGGTACTCGTGTTCCTTCTGCCATTTGCGGGTGAGGAACGCGACGATGGCCTCGCGGCCGGTGACGAACTCGGAACGGTTACGCCAGACGCTGTCCGGCGAATAGGCCAGCGACACCCTGGCGGGGTCGCGGCTATTCCAGCCGTCCTCGGCGAGGCGGACCTTATGGACGGCGCTTTCGTGAGTAAACGGAGGGACGGGGGCGGCCATGGCGAGGCTCCGGGTCGGGGATCAGGAATAGTGGCCGTCAGCGCCACGCTGCCATCCGGCGGCGGGGCGCATGGCGGTCTCCGTGTGGAACAGGTGCCGGTGCCGCGAGGGTTGCGAGCGCAGGTATTGCTTAGGCGCCCTCACCTGCCCGCCCAGGGCGGCGGCGGCGTGCCACGGCCAGCGTGGATCGTAAAGCGCGGCACGTGCCAGCGCGACGAGGTCGGCATCGCCATTGGCGACGATCGCCTCGGCATGCTCCGGTTCGGTGATCAGGCCCACGGCGACGACCGGGATCGACACGGCGTCTTTCACGGCGCGCGCGAACGGCACCTGGTAACCCGGCGCCACCGCGATCTGCTGGCGTGGATCCAGGCCACCGGACGAGACGTGGATGGCATCGCAGCCGCGCGCCTCGAGGGCCTTGGCGAACGCCACGGTCTGTTCGACGTCCCAGCCGCCGTCGACCCAGTCGGTCGCGGAGACCCGCATCGTGAGCAGCTTTTCCGCCGGCAGCGCCGCACGCACCGCGTCGAAGACCTCCAGCGGGAACCGCATCCGGTTCTCCAGCGATCCACCGTAGGCATCGGTGCGCTGGTTCGACAGCGGCGAGAGGAACTGGTGCAGCAGGTAGCCATGCGCGCCATGCAGCTGGATCCCGTCGACACCGATCCGGTCGGCGCGCTTCGCCGCGGCGACGAAGGCCTCGACGATCCGCTTCAGGCCATCGGCATCCAGCGCGAGCGGTGCGTTCTGGCCGTCACTGAACGGCACGCCGGACGGCGCCACGGTCTGCCAGCCATGCGGATCGCCCGGGGGTAGCTGGGCGCCGCCGACCCAGGGCGTGTCGGTCGAGGCCTTGCGCCCGGCATGGCTGAGCTGGACCACCACGGGGATGTCGGACCAGCGACGAATGCCCTCGAGCGTCCGCCGCATGGCGTCTTCGGTGGCGTCGTCGTACAGGCCGACGTCGGCCCAGGTGATGCGCCCCTCGGGCAGCACCGCGGTGGCCTCGATGGTCAGCAGCGCCGCGCCCGAGAGGGCGAGCTGGCCCAGGTGGATCAGGTGCCAGTCGTTCATCTGCCCGTCGACGGCCGAGTACTGGCACATCGGCGCGATGATGATGCGGTTGGCCAGCGCGTGGCCGCGGACGTTCAGCGGCGAAAACAGGACGGGGGACGGCATGCGGTGATCCTGCGAAAGACGTATCCGCAGGGTTGGGCCAAACGACCACGGGTGCAAGGGCTCTTATCCGTTCGTATGTACGGTCTAGCCGTAGCTGCATCCGCCGATCGACGCGGCCGCGCCCATTCCCGCCTTCGGGGGAATCCGTGCGCGCCGGGATTCGCTACCATCGGGGGTCCTGCCTGTCCCCACGCCCCCACGCAAGGAATCCCCATGACCTACGTTGCCGACCCGTCCCGCTACGATGGCCAGATGCCCTACCGCCGCGTTGGCCGCAGCGGCATGGTGCTGCCGGCGATCTCGCTCGGCCTGTGGCAGAACTTCGGCGGTGTCGACCGCTTCGAGACCGGCCGCGCCATCCTGCGCCGTGCGTTCGACCGCGGCGTCACCCACTTCGACCTGGCCAATAACTATGGCCCGCCGTTCGGTTCCGCCGAGGAAAACTTCGGTCGCTGGTTCGCCGCCGACTTCGCGCCCCATCGCGACGAGCTGGTGATCTCGAGCAAGGCCGGCTGGGACATGTGGCCCGGCCCCTATGGCGGCCCCACCGGCACGCGCAAGCACCTGATCGCCAGCTGCGAGCAGAGCCTGCGCCGCATGGGCCTGGACTACGTGGACATCTTCTACTCGCATCGCGTCGACCCGGACACGCCGCTGGACGAGACGATGAACGCGCTCGTGCACCTGCATCGCCAGGGCAAGGCGCTCTATGTCGGCATTTCGTCCTATTCGCCGGAACTCACCCGCGAGGCGGCATCGATCCTCGCCGCCGAGAACGTCCCGCTGTTCATCCACCAGCCGAACTACTCGATGCTCAACCGCAGCATCGAGCACGGCCTGCTGGACACACTGGAAGCCTGGGGCACCGGCTGCATCGCGTTCTCGCCGCTGGCCCAGGGCATGCTCACCTCGAAGTACCTCAATGGCATTCCCGACGACGCCCGCGTGACCCGCGACGGCTCGATGAAGAAGGCCATGCTCAGCGAGGAAAACCTGGCGCATATCCGCGCGCTCAACGGCATGGCCGAAAAGCGCGGGCAGACGCTGGCGCAGATGGCCATTGCGTGGACGCTGCGCGATCCGCGGGTCACCTCGGCACTGATCGGCGCGCGCACCGTCGAGCAGCTGGATGACTCGCTGGATGCGGTCAGGCAGCTAGCCTTCAGCGATGCCGAGCTGGCCGAGATCGACCAGCATGCGCGCGACGGCGGCGTCGACCTGTGGGACGTGTCGTCGCGCATCGGCAAGGGCTGATCGGCTTAGCCGGGGAAGTCCGTGCTCGTCGACAGGTCTTTCCAGGCCTCGAAATTCGCCTTCAGTTCGACCAGCCGTTCGCTGGCGAACTGGTACGCGTCCGAGCCCAGCAGCAGGCGCAGCGGCGGTTCCGGGGCATCCACCGCCTTGATGATCGCCGCCGCGCCACGCGCCGGGTCGCCCGGCTGGGTGCCGGTGTATTCCTTGGCCTGGCGTCGGCGCACGCCTGCGGTGGCGTCGTAATCGTCGATCACGGTCTTCGACTCGATCACCGAGCGCCCGGCCCAGTCCGTACGGAAGCGGCCGGGTTCGACGATGGTGACCTTGATGCCGAGCGGGCCGACTTCCTTCGACAGCGATTCGGAAAAGCCTTCCACCGCCCACTTGGTGGCGTGGTAATAACCCGTGGCCGGGAACGCCAGCAGGCCACCGATCGACGAAACGTTGACCACGTGGCCGCTGCGACGCTTGCGCATGCCGGGCAGCACACGCTGGGTGAGCGAGATCAGGCCGAACACGTTGGTTTCGAACTGCCGGCGGATTTCTTCCGGCTCGCCTTCTTCGATCGCGGAGAAGTAGCCGTAGCCGGCGTTGTTCACCAGCACGTCGACCTGGCCGAAGCGCGCTTCCGCGTCGGCGACGGCCTTGCGGATGGCCTGCTCGTCGGTGACGTCGAGCGCCAGCGCGAGGGCGGTCTCCGGGTAGGCCTCGGCGATGTCCCGCACCTGTTCGGGCTTGCGTGCGGTGAGCACCACGCGATCGCCGCGCTGCAAGGCCTGCTGGGCGAGCTCGCGGCCGAAGCCGGTGGAACAGCCGGTGATGAACCAGATCTTCGAATCGGACATGGGGAATGCCTTGTCGTGGGGGAGAGGTTGGCCAGGCCAGGCTGGCACGTCCACAGGATCGACCCGTGGACCCCGGGCGACTACCGGGATGCTGCCAGCCTTTTGCACGATCCTGCCAATCTGCCAGCCCGGCTGTTCAGGCGACGTGTCGATCGGGTCCATAATGGCCACATGGAAGCCATGCTCGAAGCCATGTGTGAAGCCGTCGAACGGCATGCCGCCCACCCGCGGCACGAGACCGCCCTGCCCGGCCTCACCCTGTTCCGCATCGGCTACCCGATGCA